>NZ_VCIW01000006.1 GCF_005765165.1 Paenibacillus antri
AGCGGGAGCTGCCGCGTCGTGATCGTATAATACGCCCCATATCCGCAGCTCGGGCAGGAAAACCCGTTCGGCCACCGCCGCCGAAAGAAATAAGCCACCTGTTCCGCTTGGTCCATGAACGCCGCCTCCTTTTCCTCATTATACCGAACATATGTTCCGTATTCAATGAAAAATTCCAACTCGCAGGGTGCCTGATCAAAGGAAATCAGCTTGGAAAGGAGGCGGCGAAGAGGGGGCGCCCCTTGGTCCTGACTAGGGGACATCACGTTAGAAAGGGGTAGTCAACAGAGCTCCGCCACGGAGGACCTGAGCAGAGGGAATCTCCTTAGAAAGGCGCTGGGGAGGGAATACCGGGACCGGGGAACGCAGGGAAAGGACCGCCGGCGGGGGCTGGCGGTCCTTAACGTCTACGAGCGGCGGTCGGTGAAGTGGCGCAGGATGGCGAGCAGCGAATCGTGCGCCGGGAAGCGGCGCAGCCGATCTGCGAGCCGGCGGGCGCGGTCCGCGTATTCGTCGCGCAGGGCGGCGGCGCGTTCCATGGCTTCGCTCTCCGCGATGCGTCGGACGACGTCCTGGAACGCCGATTCCGGCGCATCCTCGCGCAGCCCGCGAATCGCGTCGCCGAGGCCCGGCACGTCAAGCGCGAACAGCGTCGGCAGCGTGACATTGCCGCTTCGCAGGTCGGCGCCGGCCGGCTTGCCGAGCGCTTCGGCGGAGGCGGAGAAGTCGAGGATGTCGTCCTGGATCTGGAACGACATGCCGAGCGCATCGCCGAAGGCGTACAGCGTCTTCGCGACTTCCGGAGTCGCGCCGGCGGCCGCGGCTCCCGCTTGCAGGCAGGAGGCGATCAACAGCGCTGTTTTGTTCCGGGTTTTCTCCAGGTAAGCATCCATCGTTACATCGAAGTTGAACCGATTGCGAAGCTGACCGTATTCGCCGATGCACAGCTGGGCCGCGAGCGACGTCAGCTCGGCCGAATGGGCGGCGTCGACGCCGCCATCGCCGGCCCACTCGATCGCGCGCGCCGTCATGTAGTTAGCCGTGTGCACGGCGGTCATTACGTCCGTCTTGCGATGAAGCGTCATGACGCCCCGGCGCGTCTCGGCTTCGTCGATGATGTCGTCGTGCACGAGGGAGGCCGTATGAAGGTACTCCATGAGTACGGCGAGTCGCAGCAGCTTGTCGGCGGCGTCAGGCGCATTCACCGCAGGGCCGAAGCGGCCGCCCGTCAAGACGAGCATCGGGCGGAGGCGCTTGCCTCCCGAACGAACGAGCTCCAATACGCCGTTCGCGATCGGGGAGTCCTTCGGCAAATCGGCGTCCTCCGTTACGACGCGTACCATGGCGGCGTCGACGGCGGCGAGATCAATCCCGAGCGCTTCATGCAGCTTCATCGGAGTCACCGCCCGACTTACATTGTTCGTCCAGATATCGTTTAACCGCCTCGAACAGCTCGGCGATCGTCTGGTTCGCCGTTGCGCCGTGCACGATGCCGATCTGCAGCTTCTTATGGATCGGCGCCAGGTAGGTCAGAAGCTGCCGTTCGTTGCATTGGAGGACGAAGCGGAAGTATACCCCGGTCAAATAATCCCCGTCGAGAATCCGCTTCGCGAGCGTCTTGCCGTCGAGCTCCGCGAGTTCGCGGTGCCTCGCGAGCGCGAGTCGGAGCAGGCCGTAGCAGCCGAGAACGGCGAGCTTCCTCGACCGTTCCAGCTCGTACGCGCGAAGGAGGGAGGCCATCTCTTCAAGCAACGATTGTTCGCGTTCCAGACTGATGTCGGCATCCGGCGAGATTTGCTGCTGCAGCATGCGTACCGTGTCTTGCACGAGACGGGTGACCATGGCGATTCCTCCTTCGAGCGGGTGAAATTAATCGGCGTACAAGTACCAACGGCGAATGAACGGAATCCTTTTCCAAACCTTCTTCAGCATCGGGTACGCATAATAATCGAGACCGAACGTGCTTCCCGAGCCGCCGATCAGGGCGACGCCCGCGAACATGTACCACAGCATCTCCGGCGCGGCCATGCCGGACGACCAGATCATGACGCCCATGGCGACGGTCGCGACGGCGGCGGGAGCGGTGAACAATCCGACGATGAGCATCAGGCCGAACGCGAGCTCCGCGAGCACCATGCCGGTTTGGAAAATCGACGCGAGCGCCGTGAATCCGCCGTCGCTCGTGTAGAACATCATGTCCATGGAGCCCTTGACGATGCTGTCGATGAAGCCCGGCACCGGCAGCGCCTGTACGGCGGCCGCCGCTTCCCCCGCGCCGTCCGCGGCCACGGACGCGCCCGACGTTCCGTCGGTCCACGGAGCCGGAATGAGGAAGATTTTGTTCGGATCTTCGATAATTTTCAGCAGCTTCTCCCAGCCTTCGATCAACCACATGACGCCGACGAAGACGCGCAGCGGTACGAGCCAGAAGTTCGGCGAACGCTTGGAGAAGTGTCCACCTAAGAAGCTTCTGCGGTGCTCGATGTGGAAGATTTCGTGCAAGAGATAGCTATAGCACTTATTGAAGCCCGCGACTTGGAACAAGTAGAACAAGTTGATGAAGTGCTTGACGAACATCGCGAAAAATCCGGTCATCTGGAACATGCGTCCCGGGACGCCTACGTTGGCGACGCCGTAGCGGCTGCCGATGCTGACCATCGTGCCGTGGAACGATGGCTTATACGGCTTCTTCGGCCTGTTGCGGATGTCCGCTTCGATGTTGTGCGCGATGATCGGAGCGGCTTGCTCGGCATTTTCCACCATCTGAGGTACCGGGTTCTTCTCGCCTTCCGGGATGTAGAAGATGTTGTCGCCGACGACGTAGACTTCCGGACGATCGACGGATTGCAGCTTATCGTTCGTCAGCAGCCGCTTGCGGCCTTGCTGCGCGACGTCGGCCTTGCCCGCGAGCTCGGAGCCTTCGACGCCGGCCGTCCAGATGACGGTGCGGGAGGCGATTTCTTTGTCGCCGAGGCAGACGGCGTTCGGCTTCACGCCGGTAATTTTCAGCCCGGTCGAGATGTTCACCCCGAGCTTCTCCAGATGGCGCTGCGCCTTCTGAATGAGCCTGTCAGGAAGGATCGGGAGAATTTTCGGCGCCATATCGACGACATGCAGTTGGACGTCCGCGCGGTCGACGTAGAATGCCTTGCACAATTCTTCGACGTGCTCGGCCAGCTCGCCGATCATCTCGACGCCGGTGAAGCCGGCGCCGACGACGACGAAGCTGAGCATCTCGGCGCGGGCGATTGGATCGCGCTCCTTCACGGCTCGGCGGAACATCTCCGTAAACCGCTCGCGAAGGAGCACCGCATCTTCATAAGACCATAGGGTGAAGGCGTGCTCCTCGGCGCCGGGCGTACCGAAGAAAGCCGGCTTGCTGCCCGTGCCGATGACCAGGTAATCGTACCGGTACGTCCGGGCTTCCGAACGCAGCAGGCGTTGCGGGAAGTCGAATTCGGTGATTTCGTCCAATACGACTTCGACGTTTTTCATGCCTGCGAAGATTTTCTTCAGGTCGACCTTGATGGAGTCTTCGTCCACCCGCTTCGCGGCCACCTCGTGGAGCTCCGTCAGCAGGGTATGATACGGCTTTCTGTCGATGAGCGTAATGCGGACGTCCCGTTCGTTCTTTAACCGGATCGCAAGCTTCTTAGCGGTCAATACGCCGCCATATCCGCCGCCCAGTACGATAATCTGTTTCACGCGAATCACCTCATAGGTTTGCTGTTATTGTTATTTCGCTTGCTCGAGCGCCTCGGCGACGAGTCGCTGGAACTCGCCGACTTTGATCGACACGCCCGAAACCGCGTCCGTATGGCCTTCTTCGTCCGTTAGGTTAATCTTCGCGGGGTCTTGCGTTTCGAGCAGATATTGCTCCATCTTCAATGCTTGCTCGTGCCACTCGGCCTGAGCGCCGGCTTTCTCGACCATCGCGTATACGCCGTTCTTCGACTGGGTTTTCTTGTCGTCGCCGCCGTCTTTATGAACGCCGTTCCAATTGACCGCGATGATCTTCCCGTTCAGGACCGTGACGTGAACCATGTACTTCCAGCCGGAATTGGCGTCGAATTCGGCTTGTTCCGTGTGGTAGGAGCCGTCTTTGTAAGGACCTGCTTCGACCGGTCCGGCTTCGAGCGCTTCGGTAACGAGCGTTACGAATTCGTCGACGCCGACCGTGACGCCGGATACGGCATCCGTCGTGCCGTCGTCTTTCACCGCGATCGCCGCCGGGTCTTGCGTCTCGATCAAGAACTGCTCGGCTTTGGCCGCTTGTTCATGCCACTCGGCGATGGCGCCGCCTTTGGCGACCAACCCGTATAGTCCTTCTTCCGAGGAGGTTTTCTTATCGAGACCGCCGTCCCGATGCAAGCCGTTCCAGGTGACGCTTACGATCTTGCCGCCTTCGACTTTGAGTCCGACGATTTCCTTCCACCCGGATTTCTCTGCGAATTCCGCCGCTTCGGCGTAGTAGACGCCGTCGGCGTATTTGGCTTCCTCCACGGCCGGCTCCGCAGGAGCGGGCTCCTCGACCGGCTGTTCGACGGCGGCTCCTCCGCTGCCTTGTACAGCGTCTTCGGCCGGATCTGCCGCATTGCCTCCTCCGCAGGCTGTTAGCGCGCCGGCGAGCAACGTAATAGCGGTAAAGATGGCCCAACTTCTGAGTTTCATAGTCAATTCCTCCCGATTATAATTGTGAAACAATTCACAACCTATGATTTTATCATAGTCGGTGCGGAGGAGACTGACTGTGATTTTTCATACATATGGGACGGCATTTTAAGAAAAAAAGAACTGCCCCGGGCAACACCCGCCGCGGGGCAGTAGAGTCGAAGCGATTGGGGTTAGCCGACGAAGGCGCCGCGGGTAGGCGTCTCGCCGCGGCCGTCGTTCTTCGGCTTGCGGCCGAACAGGCTGCCGACGGCGGCCTTGAGGTACGGGAGCACCCAACGGTCCGCGCCGTAGCGGCCTGCGTTGGCGCCGGCGACGAGGACGAAGAAACCCATGATCGCCATTTGCGGGTTGGTCGACGTCGTGCCCGAGAGCAGGAACGCGAAGTTCATGGCCAGCGCGCCGAGAGCGGCGACGGTGGTGAAGCAGCCGAGCATGAGACCGAGACCGGCGAGAATTTCGCCCCAGAGGACGAGGAACGAGAAGACGTCGGCGTTCGGGATGGCGAAGGCGGTCAAGAAGTCCGCCCACCAGCCTTGGACGGCCGGGTGGTCGCCGGTCGCTTTGCCGACGGCGCCGGCGAGGAAGCCGGCCGCGTTGAACGGCTCGGGCGCGTTCAGCTTCTCGAGACCGTGCGTGAACCATTGATAGCCGAGGTAGAATCTAAGGAAGAAGAGCGCTGCGGCTGCGTAGCGGTTTGTTCTGAGGAACGTGTTGAACATGTGGAATCCCTCCAAATTTGTCACTTGCGAGGAGCGAATCGGTTATCGATGTCGTCTTCCTCTTGACTTCATCTTACCTCCGGGGACACACCGACGATGTGCGGTTTATCACATCTTCGAAACGACCTGTAAAAGTGATAAAAACAACTTTATCGCTGCTATCCACGCATGGAATGATTCCGACTCCGAAGGGAAAGCTAATGGCGAAACCATTGCGTGACGGAGGGAACATTCCATATGGACGTAAACCGCGCTCAAGAAATCGTCGACAGCCCGAAGGAATTCGTCGTGCAGCTGAACAATAAGGAAGTCTGGATCGACAGCGTCGATTCGACGACGAAGACGGCGACCGTGCATGAGCGGAGCGGGGACTATCAGGCATCGAAGACGGTCCGCGTAGATCAACTGAAAGAGTTGGGAGAAGCGGACAACCGCATGTAGACCGTTTCTACAACGAAAAGGCCCGACAGGGCGCCCTGCCGGGCGCTTCTGTCGGGCTTTCGTCGTTGCGTTGGGGGAACGCGTCGGTCGGCGGGTTACGCTTCGAAACGCTTCTCGTAGATGGTGATTTCGTGGTCGGGCGTCATGCCGGCCTTCTCGTACAGGCGGTACGCTCCTGAAGGGTTCGCGGCGTCGACGCCGAGCGACACGAGCGGCTGGCCGGCCCGGTACGACGCTTCGAACGCGCGGCGCAGCAGCGCGAGGGCGAGGCCGCGGCCGCGGTACGGCCGGCGCACGCCGACCTGCTCGATGAACAGCAGGTCCTCGCGCATGCGGCCGAGCGCGAAGCCGGCGATCTCGCCTTCCCGGTTGCGGGCGATCCACCACCATCGGGCATCGAAGGAGGGGAGCCGCGTCTTCTCGACCCACTTCTCGAACGGGGGCGAGGCGAAGTCCCAATGATCCGCGAACGATTCAACGTAAGCGTCGTACACGGCTCGTTCGTCGCGATCGACGGTGAACGTCTCGATCGAGAAGCCTTCGAGGGGCGGCGTCTCCGGCGGCGCTTCGTCCAAGCGGACGCTCATGCGCTTGAAGTATCGCACGGGAGAGAATCCGCGGGACTCCATCAGGCGAACGGCGTCTTCGCAAAGCGTCGGAATCATGCTCTGGAGCCGCTTCGCGACGCCGGACTCGCTCCGGAGCGCCGCCGCGCGCGCTTCGAGCGCTTCGACGAGGGCGGAGCCGACGCCCCGGCCTCGAGCCGACGGCAGCACGCAGCCGCAGCTGAACAGCTTCTCTTCGCTGTCTTCTTCCAAGAAAACGTACCCGATCAATGAGGCGGCGTCGTCTTCGACGACCCAGACGTTGCGGTCGAGATCGAAGCGGGACCACATGTCCAATACGTCGTCCAGCACGATGTCGGGTGCGCCCAAATCTTCGGTGTCGCAAGCCGCGACGAGATCGCAGACGGCTTGCGCGTCGTCCATCGTCGGGGGGCGGAGTCGGAAGTTCGTTGTTGCCATGAAAGATTGTTCTCCTTAATAGGTAAGTTGCTAAAGATTTCTACGCGGCCGCCTTGAAGTCCTCCTTCGGTTCGGTTAGCTTGCTAGTATCCTCATCGGGTCGCTATAATGAGGGGAAAAGTTTGGTCGGAAGCGGGCGGTAGGTGTGGACGAGTTTGCGTTGATCCGGCGGTTGACGGGCGGCCGAACGGGGAAGGAAGGCGCCGTCGGCCGGAGCGTCGTCGTAGGGATCGGGGACGACGCCGCGGTGGTGGAGCCGACGCCGGGCCGGCAGATGGTGCTGACCTGCGATTCGATGGTGGAAATCGTCGATTTCCTGCCGTGGACGATGGACGACGCGTCGATCGGCTGGAAGGCGATGGCGCAGAACGTCAGCGATCTGGCGGCGATGGGCGCCGAGCCGCGATACGCTCTATGCGCGCTGGCCGCGCCGAAGGGGTTTCCGGCGGAGCGTCTCGAGGCGCTGTACGCGGGGTTGTACGCCTGTGCGGACGCATACGGCGTCGCGATCGTCGGCGGCGACATGTCGACGTCGCCGGAGCGGGTCAGCGTCACGGTGACGGCGATCGGCGAGGTCGAGGCGGGCCGAGCGCTGCTGCGCTCGGGCGCGCGCCCCGGCGACGTCGTCTTCGTGACGGGGCCGCTCGGCCTGTCCGCGGCAGGCCTCGATTGGCTGCTGCGCCGCGAGGCGGGCGGCGGCGAGCCGTGGGCGCCGCTCATTGCGGCGCATCGGCGGCCGCGGCCGAGGCCGGCCGCGGGACGCGCGCTGCTCGGGCTCGCGACGTCGCTCAACGACGTGAGCGACGGGCTCGCCGGCGAAGCGCGGGAAATCGCCGAGGCGTCCGGCGTGCGCCTCGTCTTGGACGGCGCGGCGATCCCGGTCGACGCCGCGCTCGCCGCGTACGCCGCCTTCGCGGGGCGCGACGCGCTCGAGTTCATCCTCGGCGGCGGCGAGGATTACGAGCTCGTCGGCACGGCGCCGGCGGCGAAGGCGGACGAGCTGCTCGCCGCGCTGCGGGCGGCCGGCGCGTCGCCGGCGCTCGTCGGCGTCGTCGCCGCCGGCGAGCCGGGCGTCGATCTGGCGCGGCCGGACGGGACGACGGAGCCGCTCGAGCGCCGGGGGTATACGCACTTCGAGTGAGCGGGGAGTTGGGGACATTTTCTACATATGAAGGGGTTGCCGAGGTTGACGGAATATCGATTCGAGGCGCGGGACGAGGCGGATACGGAACGATTGGCGTCCCAGCTCGCCGCGCGTCTCGGACCGGGCGCGGTGCTGGCGCTGGACGGCGATTTGGGAGCGGGGAAGACGCGGTTCTCGCAGGCGCTCGCCCGTGCGCTCGGCGTGCGGGGGACGGTCAATTCGCCGACGTTTACGATTATCAAAGAGTACGAGGGGCGGGACATGCCCTTCTATCATATGGACGTCTATCGGATTTCGCAGGAGGAAGCCGACGAGCTCGGGCTGGAGGAGTATTTTTTCGGCGCCGGGGTGTGCGCGGTGGAGTGGGCGAGCTTGATCGCCGACTTGCTGCCGGCGGAGCGGCTGGAGCTGTATATCGGCGTGGCGGGCGCGTCGGAGCGCGTCTTCGCGGTCCGTCCGCACGGCGAGCCGTACGCGTCGTTCTGCGCGGCGATGGCGGACGAGGGGGTGCTGGCGCGTGAGTGACACAGGGAACGAGACGGGCGCGGCGGGCGCCGGCATTCCGGAAGGGCCGCTGCTCTCGATCGACACGTCGACGGCGTCGATGACGATGGCGCTGACGGACGGCGAGACGGTGCTGGCCGAACGGACGACGAACGCCGAACGAAACCATTCGGTGAAGCTGCTGCCGGAGATCGACGAGCTCGTGCGATCGGCGGGGCTTCGGCCGCGCGACGTGCGGGCGGTGGCGGTCGGCTGCGGACCGGGGTCGTATACGGGCGTGCGGATCGGCGTCACGATGGCGAAGACGTTCGCCTGGGCGCTCGGGCTGCCCGTGTACGCGGTGTCGTCGCTGGAGGCGCTGGCCTTCGGCGGCTGGCGGGACGCTTGCGCCGGCACGAACGCGGTGCGCGCGCCGGCTTGGATCGTGCCGGCGCTGGACGCGCGGCGCGGGCAGGCGTACACGGCGCTGTTCTCCGCTGACGCGGACGGCCCTGCCGCCGGCGCTTGGCGCCGGGTCGGCGCGGATGCGGTAACGATGTTCCGCGAGCAGGCGGAGGCGTGGCTGCGCGCGGCGGATCGGCCGGGAACGGTCGTGTTCGTCGGCGAGGTCGACGGCGGCTTCGCCGACATGCTGGACGCCGCCGCGGCCGGCGCGAACGCGGTCGTGCTGCGCCGGCCGTGGTCGATGTCCGCGCTGGACGTCGCGGCCATCGCGCGGCAGCGCGGGGAGACGATCCGCGTGCGGGACCCGCACGACGCGCTTCCGAACTACGCCCAGCTGGCGGAGGCGGAGGCGAAGCTCGTCGCAGCCAGCGCCGCGGAGGCGCGGGAGAAGGCGCGGGAGCGGAACTGACGCGAAAGGGGCTTGGGTGGCATGAGTGCGGCGACGGCGCCGGAAGTGATTTTCCGCATGATGCGGTACGAGGATATCCCGGAGGTCAGCGCGATCGAGGTCGAATCGTTCGCGACGCCTTGGTCGGAGCAAGCGTTCATCAGCGAGCTGACGCAAAATCAGTTCGCTCAATATATCGTCATGGAATACGAGGGCCGGCTGATCGGCTACGGCGGCATGTGGATCATTATCGACGAGGCGCATGTGACGAATATCGCCGTGACGGGCGATTTCCGCGGCCGGCGGCTCGGCGAGCGGCTGCTGGCGGAGCTCGGCTCCCGCGCGGTCCGGCTCGGGGCGCAGCGGATGACGCTCGAGGTGCGCCCCAGCAACGCGGTGGCTCGGCGCATGTACGAGAAGTTCGGCTTCGAGGCGGTCGGCCTGCGGCCCGGTTATTACTCGGATAACGGCGAGGACGCCATTATTATGTGGGTGGAGCTGCCGTTCGGATCCGCGCGGAGCGAAGGGGGGCGGGCATGATGAAAAGGGAGCTCCTTCTCGCGGTCGAGACGAGCTGCGACGAAACGTCGGCGGCCGTCGTCGAGAACGGCGTAACGATTCTATCCAACGTCGTCTCCAGCCAAATCGAAACGCACAAGAAATTCGGCGGCGTCGTGCCCGAGATCGCTTCGAGAAAGCACGTGGAATCGATGACGCGCATTCTCGAGGAGGCGGTCCGCGAGGCGGGGGTCGAGCTGCGGGAGTTGTCGGCGATCGCCGTCACGCAAGGGCCGGGCCTCGTCGGCTCGCTGCTCGTCGGCGTCATCGCCGCGAAGTCGCTCGCGTACGCGCTGGAAATTCCGCTTATCGGCGTGCATCATATCGCGGGCCATATATACGCGAACGCGCTCGTGCAGGAGCTGACGTATCCGCTGATGGCGCTCGTCGCTTCGGGCGGCCATACGGAGCTTGTGCACGTGGCGTCCGAGGGCGAATTCCGCATCATCGGCCGCACGCGGGACGACGCGGTCGGCGAAGCGTACGACAAGGTCGCGCGCGCGATGGGGCTGCCGTACCCGGGCGGTCCGCACGTGGATAAGCTGGCGTCGCAGGCGGACGAGGAAATCGTCCTGCCCCGCGCCTGGCTCGAGGACGATTCGTACGACTTCAGCTTCAGCGGCCTCAAGTCGGCGGTGCTGGCGCAGGTCAACCAGGCGAAAATGAAAGGCGACGTCGTCAACCGCGCCGGCCTTGCGTTAGGCTTCCAGCGCTCGACGGTCGACGTGCTCGTGACGAAGGCGATGCGCGCGGTGCGCGAGTTCGGCTCGCGTCAGCTGTTGCTGTGCGGCGGCGTGGCGGCGAACCGCGGGCTGCGCGAAGCGCTCGGCGAGGCGTGCGCGGCTGCCGGCGTGCCGCTCGTCGTGCCGCCGATGTCGCTGTGCACCGACAACGCGGCGATGATCGCGGCGGCCGGCCACTTGAAGTGGAAGCGCGGGGAGTTCGCCGGGCTGGGGCTGAAGGCGGAGCCGCTGTTTTCGTTGGAAGATTGGGGCGCAGGGACGGTGTAGCGGAAGCGGGCGATGGCATGGGCGTTGGCCTGGTGCGGGCGCGGGGCTACTGCGATCGACTTTTGCGAAAAGGCTGTTGACGCTGAACGTTCGCCGTGCTAAATTTTAACTAATCGAATCGTTTACGGAGCGAAAGCATCGCCCGGTTACCGCTTAGGACATAAGCGGCAGCTGGGCGTTTTTTTGTTTTCCGACGGGGGGAGAGAAGCAGGTGAGGAGATGGTTGGTGACGGGGCTCGGCGTTCTGCTGATGGCGGCGTCGGTGTACGGCTTCGCTCGTTACGCCGAACAAGCGGAGCTGGACGCGCGGACGGTGGAGGCGATCATGCCGACGCGGCTCATCGCGAGCGGGGAGACGGTGGACGCCGCGATGGTGCGGCGGGTGCGGATCGCGGAAGCCGCGCTCGCGGCCGACGCGCTGCGGGACGAAGCCGACATCGTCGGAAGATCGGCGGTCGCGCCGATCGGCCCGAACGAGACGTTCGCGTCGTGGAAGCTGGCGGACCGGCAGCTGACGCCGGGGGCCGGGGAGCGGTACGTCAGCTTCCCGACCGACGACGTGACGAACGTGGGGAATATGCTGCGGCGCGGGGACGTCGTCGACGTCTGGGTCGAGTTCGACGCTCCGGTGGCGCTCGGCGGCGCTCCGCGAGGAGCGCTGAAGGTGATCGAGGGGCTCCGCGTCGCCAGCGTCCGGTCGGCGGAAGGGGCGGAAGTCGCGGACGCCGCCGCGTATGACGCCCCGTTCCAGTCCGCGGCCCGCCAGAGAGATCGAGTCCGGGCAAGCGCCAACGGGAAGCCCGGAATGAACACATTCATTATGGACGCAGAGATCTACGAAGCGTATGCGCTCGCCTCGCTCGTCGGCTCGATTAAGCTGGCGCTGCCGGAGCCATCGCTGCAGGAAGCGGAAGAAGCGCGCGTGACGGACGATTTCGCGACGTACGCGGGAGCGTTGGTCGAAGAGGAGGCGACGTTGCCATGAGCTTGTTGATCGGCATGAAAGAAGGCGAACCGTTGGCCCGCTTGCTGGCCATGATGCCGCAGCGGCCGCGGGGGCGGGTGTTGGCGCATGAGAAGGAGACGTTGTTCCAGCATGCGGCGCGAGAGCCGTTCGAGACGATCGTGCTGCATATGGATCTCGTCGCGGACGCGTATCCGTGGGAATGGATCGGTCCGCTGCGGGCCGTTCGGCCGGACGCGAGGATCGTCGTCATCCCGAGCGAGTCGGCGTACGACACGCTCTGGTTGGAGGCGGCGCAGCGGCTCGCGTCGGAGGCCGGGATGGAATGGGTTCCGCTGGGGGCGGGAACGGAGGAGCTCGCCGCGATCGCGCTCCAAGGGGGCGAGCGCGATCGCGAGGAAGCGCCTTCGGACCGCGGCATCGTCGCGACGGTATGGTCCGCGGCCGCCAAGGACGGCGCTACGACGATCGCGGGGAACGTCGCGTTGACGCTGGCGCGGGAGTCTCCTGCGCTGCGCGTCGGATTGTTGGATTTGAATTTGAAAAATCCGGAGCTTCGCGTCGCCCTCAGCGTACCCGACGTCGGGCGGACGAACGCGGCGCTGCGGCCGAAGCTCCAGACCGGGGCGCTCTCGCCGGCGGAGCTGCGCGAGGCAGCGGTTCCGTACCGGAAGACGCCGAATTTACGCATTCTGTACGGGACGCATCGCCGGGACACGGCGGCCGACGTCAGCCCCGAGATGATGGAGACGCTGCTGTCGGCGTGCCGGCAGACGTTCGACGCGACGATCGTCGACGTATCGTCGTTCCCGGACAACGCGGCGACCGTCTGCGCGGTGAGAGGGGCGGACGTGCGCTGGCTCGTGGCGGGCAATCGATCGCATTCGTACTTGTGGAGCTGGACCGAATGGTATGCCTGCTACTGGAAGCTTTGCGGACTCGCCGCCTCCGACATCGAGCTCGTGTGCAACCGGTTCGATCCGGCGGGGGAGTCCCCGGAGAAAGCCGCCGCGGCGCTCGGGATGGCGCTGGCCGCGGTCGTACCGAACGTGCCGGGCGGCCTCGGCCTTCGGATGGCCGAAGAAGGGCGTCCGCTCGTCGACGCGGCGCAGGCGGACGAATTCGCCGCCGCCGTCTATCGGCTCGCGAGCCGGCTTCGCGTCGCGTCCGGCCGGGAGCCGTTCGCGGAGCGGGAGACGCCGCGCCGCCGATCGGGGCTCGTGTCGTTGTTGTCCGGATTGTTCTGACGGAAGGAGGAGAAGGGCATGGACGCTGTGCCGAGAGCGGTGCCGACGCTGCCGCGCAGACGCTTCGATCCGGCCAAATACCGGAGGGACGCTTCGGCCGTCGCGCGGACCGGGACCGGAAGCGAGGGGAGCGAGCTTCGGAGGGTGTCTTTGCGCGACGCGTCGCGCGTCGTATACGAGCACCTCATGGAGCGATCCAAGCAGGACGAATCGTTGTACCGGGATATTTTGAACGCCGGGCTAGGAGAACCCGGGGCGCAGACCCGCATGAAGGCGATGATCGACACGCTCTTAACGGAGTTCCGCCTCGACATCGACCCGAGAACGATGATCGACGATTTGTCCCCGACCGACTGCGTGTTCGCGACCGCGTGCGGCGCCGGGCTCATCGAAGACTTGAAGCAGCAGCCGGACGTGGAGGAAGTGCAAGTGATCGGGCGATCGATCTACGTCATCCGCGGCGGGAAGCAGACGCTGCATCATCGGTCGTTTACCAGCCTGGAGGAGGTTCGGCTCGTCCAAGATCGGCTCGCGTTGTGCGGGAAGAAGCCGATCAGCGAACGGCAGCCGTTCGTGCAATCGTATTTATGGAATCGCTCCCGTCTCGTGATGACCCGCGAACCGTATACGGACGTGCCGAGCATTCATATCCGCAACTTCATCGTGCGGGACGTCACGCTGGAGCGGCTCGTCGAGCTCGGCACCATCGATGCTCCGACGGCCGAGCTGCTGTCATTGCTCGTTCGGTATCACGCCAGCTTCCTGATCGGAGGAGGGACGAACACGGGAAAGACGACGTTCCTGTTCGCGCTCGTCTCCGAAATTCCGGAGGAAGAACGCATCCGTACGTTGGAGAAGGAGTTCGAAATCGCGCTCCGCGAACGGCTCGGCGAGCGACGGAACATCTTGGCGGCCCGGGAGGCGGTCGAATCGGATTTGACGATGGAGGACGCCTTCAAGCCGCTGCTCGTCATGAGCCCGGAATGGATCGTCGTCGGGGAAGCCAAGGGAGCCGAGGTATCTCAGATGGTGCAAGGCGCGCTGAGGGGTCACGATGTCATGGGCACGATGCACACGAAGTATCGCGAGTCGTTTTTGTCGGACGTCGTGGACATGATGAAGCAGGACGGTCGTCAGCATGAAGTCGCCGCCGCGGAGAGACGGGTGGCGCGGGCGTTTAACATTTTGGTGTTTCTGCGGCTCGTGAGGGACGGGGAACGGATGCGGCGCGTCGTTACGGAAGTGACGGAGCTGTACGTCAATGAATGCGGCGACCCCGTCGCCAGCCCGCTCGTGTCGTGGGATTACGAAGCGAAGACGTGGTCGTTCACCGGCGCGGCGTTCAGCGCGCCGTTAAGAAACCATTTGCTTTCGCGGGGGGCGGAAGCGGAGCCTTTTCGCCGATTGGGGGTGTGGTCGTGACGGCGAGCTGGATCGCCGAGGCCGCTTTCGCGGGGATGTGGATCGCCGGAAGCGGGATCGTCGTCGTCGCATGGATGTCGAGACTGTCCGCTTGGTGGCGGGACAAGCGTCTCCGCGCGTCGCTGCTCGGACCGATCCGCCTCGAACGAAGCGGAGCGTTCCGCGAGTTGGCGTTCGTGAGGGGGCTCGCGGACGATATGGAGATCGCGGACGTGCGGTGGCCCGTGGAAGCGGTCGTCGGCGCGATGCTGTTCATCGGCGCGGTCGGCTGGTTCGCGGTCGACGCCTCCGTCGACGCCATGCGGGTACGGTACGCGCTCGACGCGGACCGCATGATCGGCGCCGATACGTGGCTGCTCAATACCGTCGCCGGCGGGCTGCTCGGCTCGCTGCCGTATTTTTACGTCAAATTCCGGCTGCAGCGGAAGCGCCATCGCATCGCGCTGGATATGATCAAGCTCGTGCAGAACGTCGTCGGTCACTACGGCGACAACCGCACCGTGCAGGAGCTGATCAGCCGGTCGGCCGCGACGATGCCGGATCACGTCCGGGAGGAGTGGAGGCGGCTCGAGCTGCGGTCGCATATGGGTGGCTCGCTGGAGGAGGCGTTATACGAATTCGCGCGGCGCGCGGACAACGAGTGGGCCGAAGACGTGGCGGACATCTTGTCGATCAAGCATAAATTCGGACACGACGTGATCGAAGCGTTGCATAAGCTTGTCGTCGATATGCAGCGCGCACGGAAAAACGAAGAACGCCGCCTGGCCATGGTGACCGCCTACCGGATCGGAACGGCGGTGATGGTCGCCTTCGCCTTCGGGATCGTGTTCTTCAACGTGTATGCCGACGGGGCGAATTACCGGCATTATTTCGTCGATCCGGGCGGGCGTTGGATCATGCTGTTCTCCGGCGTCGTTCTGTTCGCGTCGATGGTGCTCGTCGTAAGATCGGGTCGGAGAACGTTCTGAGGAGGCGGATGAACGGGGATGAAATGGCTGTGGATGTCGCTCTTCGCCGTCGGCGCGGCCCTCGCTTGGGGCGCCCTGCTGAAGCCGCTGGCGCGGAGCCGCTCGAATACGGTCAAGGCGTTGATCGAGCGGTACTGGCGAAAGGAGAAGGAGCAGGAAGGCGAGGCGCCGTCGTTCCCGGAGCTGTCCGCGGACGAGCGGGCGTTCCTCGAGAAGGCGCGTCTCGCGGGCGTCGGCTGGACGTATCGCGGTTATCGTTGGGGGAGGCGCGGCGCGGCGTTGGCCGGAGCGTACTTATGGCTCGCGGCGGCGCTGCCGAACGCCGCCGGCTTCGCGGGGACGGTCCGAGCGATGCTCGGGGGCGCGGCCGTCGCCGGGCTCGGATGGTTGGCGCCCGCTGCGGCGATCGCGATTTTGGCCGCGCGAAGGCGCGCTCTGGTGCTCGGGGAAATCTCGAAGTTCGCGCACCGGCTGTCGATCTGCATGACGGATCAGACGGACATGCGGGAGCTGATCCTTCGAGCGGGGCGGCCGATGCGGTTGTTAAAGCCCGCGTTGCAGCAGCTCGCCGCGCAGTGGGGGAACGATCAGCGGGAGGCGATCCTCGCGTTCAAAGACGCGGTCGGCATCTCGGAGGCGTACCCGCTCGTCAACGCGTTCGCCGCGGTCAGCCGGGCGAAATCCAAAGACGTGAAGCGGCTGCTGACCGAGCATTCGAAGAGCATCGACGCGACGCTGGAAGCCGAGTTGTCCAAACGGATCGAAAACGCTCCGATCTGGATTAGCTTCTACATTATGATCCCGTTTCTCGTTTGTTTGGTGTTATTCGTATATCCGTGGATGCTGACCGTGTTGGAGCAGTTGACCGTTAGCTTTACGGCGTAAGGATTCGGGTCGACATCGCGACGAAGCCGGAGAGGGGGCGAAATCATGGGGAAGCTGGTGACGACGTTGGCGCTCACGGTGTTGATCCTAGGCGCGGCCATCTATACGTTCGGAGAGTTGATCGTGCCGGCGGCCGGCGGCGCGGGGCGCTCGACGGCGACGCAAATCGAGGCGGCGTTTTGAAGGCTAAGGACTTTATTTCTCTCGCCAAGGAGCGGGACAACCCATCGAAGGAGGAACATGATATGAGTAAAATCGGCGTGGCATTGGCGTTATGCGTACTGTTGCTAGGGGCGGTGCTGATCGTGGGCGACGGCGTCGCGACGCAGGTCGTCGACCGGGGACGGGATATCGGCACGGCGTTGACGAACGGCAATCTGGGCGTGGACAACGCGACCGGCGCCGTGAATTCGACGACGCCGTAATGTCGCGAGGGACAACCTACCGAAGGAGGAACAGGAAATGAGTAAGATCGGCGTAGCATTGGCGTTATGCGTTTTGTTGTTGGGAGCGGTATTGATCGTTGGCGACGGCGTCGCGACGGTGGCGGTCGATCGAGGAGGAGATATCGGCACCGCATTGACGAACGGCAGTCTAGGCGTCGACTCGTCCGGCGCCGTCCGTTCGACGACGCCGTAATGTCGAAGCTGATGGTTGCGTTGTCGATGCTCGTGTTAATTTTCGGTCTCGCCTTGTACGTCTTTCAAGGCGGCGCAGGCGTGAACGATGCGGTTCGAGAAGGCCACGATTCGATATTGGAGAGCGTACGAAGCTTCGATTACGTTTCGAACTAGGAGAAGGCTATGCGCATGAACGAGAGAGGCGGCGCGGATACGCTGCTGGTGACCTTATTCGTATTTCCGCTGCTGTTGTTCGTTTGCTTTGCGGGCGTTCCGTTTTTCGTGTATTTGATGAAGGGCACCCACCTGAACGTCGTAGCGAACCACGCGTTGAAAGAAGCGGAAGCGGTCGGCTACGTCAGTCCGGAAGTGATGACGGCGACCGCGACGCGGCTCGCGGAGCTGGGGCTCGAGCCTACGACGCGGGACGGCGTCGCCTATCCGTCGTTCGCCGGCAGTACGGTAAGCAAGGTGCTGCGCGACGATCCGGACGGCGTCGTGACGGTGACGATCTCGTATCCCGCCCCGAACGTCACGCGACTGTTGGGCTTGTTAGGCGGAGGGACGGGCGGTGAGGAAGGCTTGTACCGCGTCGTGCTGCACGGGAAGAGCGAGGCGTATGAGTAAGCGTCCGCCGTCGTTGCTTCGGGACGAACGAGGCGGCGCGCATGTGCTATTGTTCGCGCTGCTGAGCGTGCTCTGCGCCGTCCTGCTGCTGGCGACGTCGGTCGATTGGATGCTGCAGTCCGCGAATAAGACGAAGTCGAAGCTGGCGCTCGACCGGGCGACGCATGCGGCGGCGCTGCACGTGGACATGCAGGAGGCCGCCTTCGGTCGGCTGGTCTGGGACGAATCGGCCGGGCGGGCGGAGTTCGCGCGATTTCTGCGCTTGAACTTCGGGTTGGACGAGGCGGGGGAGCCGGCGGAAGGCGGCCGCTTGGAGGCCGCGCCCGTCGTTCATCGGTTAGAGTTCGTGACGGCGCCGGCCTACCCCGCGACGGTGCGGCGAACGGTGGTCGCGCGCGAAGGCACGAGCCAAGAGACGACGCGGCGGGTGGACGTCACCGTATACGGACCGTCCGTCGTGGCCGTCGTCGAAGTGCATCAGCGCGTCCGCGGCGTCCTGGAGCCGATCGTGCTCTCCAGCGTCGCAAGCGTACGGTTTCGCTGACAAAGACATCGCCCCTCCCGGCGGACGGAAGGGGCGATGTCTTTGTGATGGTGTAGCTGTGGAGCGTGCAGTCGGAGGAAGTCCGACTACGTGACCTCGGGGCCCCCCGGATGGGGCGGATAGTCGGAGGAAGTCCGACTACGTGAGCTCGGGGCTCCCCGGATGGGGCGGATAGTCGGAGAAAGTCCGACTACGTGACCTCGGGGCTCCCCGGATGGGGCGGATAGTCGGAGAAAGTCCGACTACGTGACCTCGGGGCCCCCGGATGGGGTGGATAGTCGGAGAAAGTCCGACTACGTGACCTCGGGGCTCCCCGGATGGGGCGGATAGTCGGAGAAAGTCCGACTACGTGACCTCGGGGCCCTCGGATTGGGTGGATAGTCGGAGAATGTCCGACTACGTGACCTCGGGTCCTCCGGATGGGGCGGATAGTCGGAGAAAGTCCGACTACGTGACCTCAGGGCCCCCGGATGGGGCGGATAGTCGGAGGAAG
The DNA here is from genome assembly GCF_005765165.1 of Paenibacillus antri. Taxonomy (NCBI): domain Bacteria; kingdom Bacillati; phylum Bacillota; class Bacilli; order Caryophanales; family Paenibacillaceae; genus Paenibacillus; species Paenibacillus antri. Next base: position 18,678 of record NZ_VCIW01000006.1, read on the forward strand.
TCCGACTACGTGAGCTCGGGGCCCCCCGGATGGGGTGGATAGTCGGAGGAAGTCCGACTACGTGAGCTCGGGGCCCCCCGGATGGGGCGGATAGTCGGAGGAAGTCCGACTATGTGACCTCAGGGCCCCCGGATGGGGCGGATAGTCGGAGAATGTCCGACTACGTGAGCTCGGGGCCCCCGGCTGGGGCGGATAGTCGGAGAAAGTCCGACTAAACGGCCCCGAAGGGAACTCACCGGGTCGGCAAGCCGGCCTTGGCGGTCGCCCCGCGCGTGGGGGTTGTTCTTTTCCGACGTGGAAAAGAAAGTTTCTCCCCGAATCTATCCACATGAAAATTTGTTAATTTAACGCCGTGAATTATATGTTATGCACATTATCCACAGGCAGTTACCCCGAATTTGTGGATAACGTGTGCAACTTATTGCATTAACGTTTCCCACTCGGCATACCTGGCGGAGAGCTGCGTCTTCCGGGCGTCGATCTCCGCTTGCAGCTGCTGTACCGCCAGATAGTCGTTATAGACGGCCGGGTCGGTCAAGCGCTCTTCCATCGACGCGATGTCGGTTTCCGCGGCGGCGATGTCCGCTTCGAGCTGTTCGATGCGCCGTTGGCGGTTGCGCTCTTCGCGTTTGTTTTGCTTCTCGGCTTCGTAAGAAGCGGCCGGCGGCGGCTCGACGACAGCGGCGTTCGACTTTGTCGAAACGGCGGATTTCGCGTTGTTGATTTCCGCCAGTTCCTGCAGCTTTTCGAGATAATCGTCGTAATTTCCCAGGAAATGTCGAATGCCGTCCGGACGCAGCTCCACGACTTGATCCGCCATCCGATTCAGGAAGTAACGGTCGTGGGAAATGAACAGCAGCGTTCCTTCGTAATCGAGCAGGGCGGACTCTAACACTTCCTTGCTCACGAGGTCGAGATGGTTCGTCGGCTCGTCGAGGATCAGCACGTTGGCGTTCTTAAGCATGAGCTTCGCTAAGGCGACGCGAGCCTTTTCCCCGCCGCTTAAGGAGGAAATTCGCTTCGTCACGTCCTCGCCGCTGAACAGAAAGTTGCCCAACACGGTCCGGATGCGAACTTCCTCGAGACCCGGGTAGTCGTTCCAGAGCTCCTCCATAACGGTGTTGCTCGGCGTCAGTCCGGTTTGCTCCTGGTCGTAATACCCGATGGAGACGTTGGCGCCCCAATACAGCGAGCCGGCGGCCGGCTTCATGTCGCCGACGAGCGCCTTGAGCAGCGTCGACTTGCCGATTCCGTTCGGTCCGATGATCGCGACGGAGTCGCCGCGCCGCACCTCGAAGCTGACGCCGCGGAACAGCTTCGTCTCGCCGCCGTCGTACGACATGGCGAGATCGCGCACTTCGAGCACGTCCTTGCCTGAGATGCGATCGACCTCGAAGCTGAAAGACGCTCGCTTCAGCTCGCCGCCCGGACGGTCGATCCGATCCATGCGTTCGAGCTGTTTGCGCCGGCTCTGCGCTCGCTTGGTCGTGGACGCTCGGACGATGTTGCGGCGGACGAAGTCTTCGAGCCTTGCGATTTCGTCCTGCTGCTTCTCGTATAATTTCATGTTCCGTTCGTAGTCGGCGGCTTTCAGCTCTACGAATTTGGAGTAATTGCCGACGTAGCGCTTGGAAGAAGTGCGTTCGATTTCGTAAATGATGTCGACGAGCGCGTCCAGGAAGTACCGGTCGTGCGAGACGACGAGCACCGCGCCGGGATAGCCGCGCAGGTATTGTTCGAGCCACGTCAGCGTTTCGATGTCGAGGTAGTTGGTCGGCTCGTCCAGCATGAGCAGATCCGGCTTCTGCAGCAGCAGCCGAGCCAACGCGAGCCGCGTCTTCTGGCCGCCGCTCAGGGTGGAGACGATCGTCTCCGGCGGCGTGTCGCCGAAGCCCATGCCGTGGAGGACGCCGCGGATCGTCGCTTCGATCGCGTAGCCGTCGCGCTCGCGGAACGTCTCGGACAACGAAGCGTACCGCGCCAGCACTTGCTCGTAAGCGGCGGCGTCGTCCGCGAGCCGGGGATCGGCCATGCGCGCTTCGAGGTCGCGCAGCTCTCGTTCGACGGCGAGTAGGTCGGCGAAGACGGCGCGCATCTCGTGCGCGATCGACCGGTCGGACTGCAAGCCGCTGTCCTGCGCGAGGTAGCCGAGCGTCGCGCCCTTGGCGTAGAACAGCTGGCCGCCGTCGTAGGACGTCTCGCCGGCCAAGATGCGCAGCAGCGTGGACTTGCCCGCGCCGTTGGCGCCGACGAGCCCGATGCGCTCTCGTTCGCCGACCTGGAGATGTATATTCGATAAGATGACCGTGGCGCCGTATTGTTTCCCGATGCCGGAAGCTTGCAATAACATGATGACGTCCCTCCGCGAAAATAAGCGAAAACCCAATACTTTCAGTGTATCGGAATCGCCGCGAACGCGCCAGTCGCAAGAAACGCGACTCTCGTTCGATTGCAGTCCCTGTCCCCAAGTATGTTACAATATGTAGAAAGAACAGGACGACTGTCGTCATCGGGAGGTCCGCGGGGAATGAGTACGGAATCCAAACGCGAGCTGCGCGAGCGGATGACCGCGGCGCGGGACGCGATTCCGCCGAAGGAGCGCGCGGCGCGATCCGAGCGGCTCGCGCGGCACGCGATCGCCGCTTGGGAGGCGGGCGCGTTCGCCTGGGGCGCCCCGCCGGACGGCGAGCGGCCGCGCCGGCTCGCGTGGTACGCCGCGTTCCGCTCGGAGGCGGACGCCGCGGGGCTCGCGCGCTGGTGCTGGGCGCGCGGCATCCCCGTGGCGGCGCCGCGCGTGGACGCCGCCGCGAAGGCGATGACCCTGCACGACGTGGCAGGGGAACAAGAGCTGATGCCGGGGACGTACGGCATCCTCGAACCCGCGCCGCACGCGCCCCTGGCGGCGCTGACCCCGGGGACGCTGACGCTCGTCCCCGGGCTTGCCTTCGACGCCCGCGGCGGGCGTCTCGGCTACGGCGGAGGCTACTACGATCGCCTCCTTGCGCCGCACCGCGCCGCGATCGACGCCGGCGCGATCCTTCTCGCCGCGCCCGCGTTCGCGGCGCAGATCGTCGACGTCGTGCCGACGGAGCCGCACGACGTCCGCGTCCGCTTCCTGCTGACGGAGGAAGGCATCATCGATTGCAAGACGGGAGGAGCTTATCAGTGGAGCTGACGCATTTCAACGAACAAGGCCGCGCCCGGATGGTCGATATATCCGGTAAAGCCGACACCGAACGGACGGCGACGGCGACGTCGGCCGTCGTCATGCGGCCGGAGACGCTGCAGGCGATTAAGGCCGGCAAGACGGCCAAAGGCGACGTGCTCGCGGTCGCCCAGGTCGCCGGCATCATGGCGGCGAAGAAGACGTCGGACGTCATTCCGATGTGCCACCCGATCCGGATTACCGGCGTCGACATCGCTTTCGACGACGACGGGGCGGAGACGCTCCGGATCGAAGCGACGGTGCGGACGACGGGCGGCACGGGCGTCGAGATGGAGGCGCTGACGGCCGTCTCCGTCGCCGCGCTGACGGTCTACGATATGTGCAAGGCGATGGACAAGGCGATGACGATCGGGCCGACGCGGCTCGAACGGAAAACCGGCGGCAAGAGCGGAGATTTCGTCCGCGAATGACCGGCGGCGGCATCTTTGGGCTGCAAGAACGAGGGGGAGAGAGACCATGCGATGGAAAGTGGCGATTCTGACCGCCAGCGACCGCGGCGCCCGAGGGGAGCGGGAGTCCACGAGCGCGCTCGTCATCCGGGAGCTGGTGGAGGAGGAACTGCACGGGGACATCATCGAGGATCGAGTCGTGCCCGACGAGATGGACGAGGTGATGGCCGCCTTGATCGAGATGTCCGAATATCATCAAGCCGACCTCATCTTGACGACCGGCGGGTCCGGATTGCAGGTGCGCGACGTGACGCCGGAGGCGACGCGGCAGGTCGTCGACCGGGAAATTCCCGGCTTCGGCGAGCTCATACGCGGGAACCAGGCGTCGCGCCGCATCCCGTCCGCGCTGTTCCGCGGCACGGCGGGCCTTCGCGGCAGCACGCTCATCGTCAATCTGCCGAGCCGACCGAAGGGCGTCAGCATGGCGATGATGGCGATCATGGCGGACCTCGAAGCGGCGATGAGAAGCCTGTCGGGACAAGAGGAGGCGCCGGAGGAATGAAACCCGAGCATCTGATGAAGGAAGTGCGCGTGCAGGACGCGGTCGGGCTGCGGCTCGGCCACGATCTGACGCGCATCGTTCCGGGCGAATTCAAGGGACGGGCCTTCCGCAAAGGGCATACGATCGCCGAAGAAGACATCCCGCTCTTGCTCGATATCGGCAAGGAGCATATTTACATTCTCGACGTACCCGAGGGCTGGGTGCACGAGGAGGACGCCGCGATCCGAATGGCTCGCGCGACCGCGGGAGATTATATCGAGACGACCGAGCCGAGCGAAGGCAAGGTCAGCTTGAAATCTACGATTCTAGGGTTGGCGAAAATCGACGAAACGTTCGTCCACCTGGCCAACGACATCGAACACGTCGTGTTCAGCACGATCGTGAACGACGCGGTCGTTCAGCCCGGCAAGGCGCTCGCCGCGGCGAGAGTCGTGCCCCTCGTCGTGGAGGAGGCGACCGTCTCCCGATTCGAAACGACGGCGCAGCAGCATCGTTACCGAACGAACGGGGCGCCGATCGTCGCGGTGAAACCGTTCCGCCGCCTGAAGGCAGGCATCGTTACGACGGGCGGCGAAGTGTTCACCGGCCGCATCGACGACAAGTTCGGCCCCGTGCTGAGGGACAAGCTGGCGGCGCTCGGCTCGGAGGTCGCGGAGCAGCGCTTCTCGCCGGACGACACGGACAGCATCGTCGAACATATCCGCTACTATCAGGCGAGCGGCGTCGATCTGATCCTCGTGACCGGCGGCATGTCCGTCGATCCGGACGACCGGACGCCGGGCGCGATCAAGAAAGCCGGCGCCGACATCGTCTCGTACGGCACCCCGATGCTGCCGGGCTCGATGATGCTGTTCGGTTACTTGCCGGGCGGCACGCCGATCTTCGGCTTGCCCGGCGCCGTCATCTACGAGCCGTTCACGTCGTTCGACGTCCTGCTGCCCCGCGTGTGCGCCGGCGAGCGAATCGAGCGATCCGACATCGTCCGGCTCGGCTACGGCGGGTTGATTAAATAGAGGAGGCGGTATCGCCATGCAAAGCATAGGATTGCCAGGCATCATCTTGATCGTGCTGATCGCGCTCATTCTGTTCGGCCCGAAGAAGCTGCCGGAGCTCGGCCGCGCGTTCGGACGGACGCTGCGCGAGTTCAAGGAAGGCACGAAGGAGCTGCTGAAGGACGACGACGACAAGACGGATTCGGGGAAGGATTCCCGCGTCGCGTCCTCGACCGCCGCCGCGCCGCGCAACGTCGTCGAAGGCGAGATCGTCGCGGAGCCGAAGAAGGAAGACAAACGATTGCCCGAATAATAGTCGTTCTATGGGAAGACGAGCCGCGGAGGCTCGTCTTTCTTTTTTGGCAGGTATTGTGCGCACAGGGCATACCCGTGGGAGGGGGGCTGGTTCCCGTGCTCCTTCTCCTGGATTGACCTTCGCTCAGCAGCGGCAGCTACAGCTAAGAAGCCTAACCGTTCGCCGCTCGACAGCACATTTTCTTTACGGTTCGCATGCCTGCCGCGCATCCCGCCGCACCCGTTCTGCGTCCCGTCGCCTGCCTTATGTACCTCGCTCTCGGCTCAGCCGTCTCGGCGGCAGCTACCGTTAAGAAACTTTACCCTTCGCCGCTCGACAGCATATTTTCTTTACGGTTCGCATGCCTGCCACACATCCTCGCCGCACCCCGTCTGCGTCCCGCCGCCTGCCTTGCGTACTTCGCTCTCGGCTCAGCCATCTCGGCGGCAGCTACCGTTAAGAAGCTTTACCGTTCGCTGCACGACAGCACATTTTCCTCACGGTTCGCATGCCTGTCGCGCATCCCCGCCGCAACTCGTTCCGCCTCCCGCGGCGGCACGTGAAATGCTTGTCCGTCGGGCATTTTCCCCGGGGCTTTTCCCCATTTTCCTCCGCACTCCGACGCTTACCCATACCGCAACGCTTCTCCCGACATAGGGTGGACTATCGAAAGGCGAGAGAGACGTCGAACGCGCCGCTCTCGATCCTTCGAAATCCAAGCATGTAAAGGAGTAGAGGCCGCATGAAAGTCACATTCGAAGGCAAGGTGAACGGCGAAGCGAACGTCCGCGGAGCCGGGAGAGGGACTTCTCGGCCGCCCGGCCGGACGGTTCGCGCGCTTCGCAAGGACATCCGCCGAAGCGCCCGCCGCATCCGGCGCGAGCTGAAGAAACACCGTCGCGAGCTGCGGGAGGTCCGCCGGGAGCTGCGCCGCGACATCCGCCGCGACATCCATCGGGAGCTGTATTCCGATCGGTTCGCAAGATTCCTCCGCGCCGCCGCCGCCGGCGGCGAGCCGTTCCGCGAGATCGCCCAAGGGCTGCTCAACGAAGCGGTTCGGACGGAGACGACGGCGGGACCCGTGAGCGGGACGCTGGTGGAGGTCGGCGAGGACTATATGGTCATTCGGGAGTCGGCGAACACGATCCTGCTCGTGCCGTTCGCGAACGTCGTCTCGATTCGGCCGCTGTAACCATTTTCTAAGGAGAGGATGATCGTTATGTTCGAAAACGAATTGCGCGCCCGCCTGAACGAACGCGTTCAAGTCGTCACGTCCGCGGAGACGGTGTCCGGCGTTCTGGTCGGCGTCGCGAGCGCGGCCGTCACGGTTCGCGTCGCCCAATACCCGGGCTACGGCGGGGCGGAGGACGTCACCGTGCGGATGGACGCGATCGCGTACGTCAGATTGTTCGTATGAGCCGCCGGCACAGGAAGCTATCCGTCGTCATTCCCGCGCAAAACGAGGCGTCTTCGATCGGCGCCGTCATCCGGGAGGTCCGGAAGCTGTCGCCGCTCGAAATCATCGTCGTCGCGAACGGTTCGACGGACGGAACGGCCGAGGCGTGCAGGGAGCTGGGCTGCACGGTTCACGAATTCAAGCGCGCGCTCGGCAACGACATCGGGCGGGCCGTCGGGGCGTACTACGCCCGCGGCGACGCGCTGCTGTTCCTGGACGGCGACATTCCGGTCCGAAGCGAGCAGCTGCGTCCGTTCGTCGAGGCGATCGAGAACGGCCACGACATCGCGCTCAATAACTTGGCGTGGTTGAACGCCACGGGATTACCGCATTATACGACGCTGGCGAAGAAAGTGTTCAATCGCGTCATGCGGCGCATCGATCTAGCCGGCAATTCGCTGCTCGCGATTCCGCACGCGATGAGCCGGAAGGCGCTCGAGACGATCGGCTGGAAGCGGCTGGCCGCCCCGGTCGTCGCACAGGCGATCGCGATCGAGCGGGGACTCTCGATCGTCATGGCCGGCTCCGTCGACGTCGTGCATGCGAATAAGCCGCGTACGATGCACATCCGAAGACAGGGGAACTCGCCGTTCCCCGAGTCGACGGAGCGCATCCTCGGCGACCACCTGGAGGCGCTGCATTATGCGATCCGCCGATTCGGCCCCCGGGCCGGGTTGACGGACGGCGCCCGCAACCGCGACTTCCTTCGGGCGTACGAAGCGCCGGATCGGCCGCGGAAGGCGAAGCGAAGCGCGATCATCCCGGTCGGCGAGGAGCGAAGCACGATCCAAGAGGTCGTGCGGGAGGCGAGACGGGCGGGCGTCGACGAAATTATCGTCGTCGCGAACGGAGCGGACGACGAGACGGTCGACAAGGCGATGCGCGTCGGCGCCAACGTCCTCGCGTTCCGGCAGCGGCTGGGGCATAACGTCGGCAGAGCCGTCGGCGCCGCCTTCAGCACGGGAGACGTCTTGCTGTTCATCGACGGCGACTTCGTCGTTCCCGCGAACGATTTACAAGCGTATATCCGGGCGGCGGAAGCCGGGACGGACGTAGCGCTGAACGATTTAACGACGCTTTGTTACCGCGAAGGCATGCCGCTGGACGCGGTGAGCGCGGCGAAATATATCCTGAATTGCTGCTTGCGTCGGCCGGAGCTGCTGAACGGCTCGATGACGGCCGTGCCCCACGCGGTGCGCCGCCGGGTGATCGACGCGATCGGCTTCCGCAGCCTGATGATTCCGCCGCTCGCGCAGGCGAAGGCGATCCGGGGCGGATTCGTCGTGCGCAACGTCCATTATACGGACGTCGTGACGCCGAACCGCATTCGACCGGATCACGTGTTGCGGAACGGGACCGTGCCGGCGTTCGAGCGCATCGTCGGGGACCATGTCGAGGCGATCGATTATGTGCTTCGCATGACCGACCCTCGAGGCGGCTTCTTCGACGGGGATCGGAATCGAGACATTATAGAACGACTTGGGGGGGAGCGACTTTGAAACCAACTTCGCAGCCGGCTTCGGCTTGGAAGGTTGCCGTGGTGGGGTTAGGCTACGTCGGCCTGCCGCTCGCCATGCACATTCACGAGAAGGGATTTCCCGTCATGGGATTCGATAAAGACGTACGAAAAATTCGGATGCTCCGCGCCGGGAAGAGCTATATTCCGGACGTTCCGTCATCCGCGGTACGCCATGCGATGCGATCCGAGACGTTCTGGGCGGATGAGCCGACGGGCGTCATCGCCGGGGCCGACTATATTATCGTGAGCGTGCCGACGCCGCTCGATCGGCGGGGAGACCCCGATCTGACCGCCATGAAGCGGGCCGCTTCGTTCGTCGCTCGCCATCTGCGCCGGGGACAGACGGTCGTGTTCGAGAGCTCCACGTATCCCGGCACGCTGGAGGAAGTCATCCGGCCGATCATGGAGGAGAGCGGAATGGAAGCGGGGACCGATTACTATCTCGGCTATTCGCCGGAACGCATCGACCCGGGGAACGACCGATTCCCGATCGAATCGATTCCGAAGGTCGTCAGCGGGTTGACGGAGGCGTGCCTGGAACGGGTGAACGCGCTCTACTCGCGCTTATTCCGTCGGACGGTGCCGGTCAGCCGGCCGCGGGTCGCCGAGATGTGCAAGCTGTTCGAGAACATTCAGCGTCTCGTCAACATCTCGCTCGTCAACGAGCTGGACGGCATCTGCGAGAAGATGGGCATCGACTTCTGGGAGACGCTGCAGGCGGCTTCGACGAAGCCGTTCGGGTTTACGCCGTATTGGCCGGGTCCGGGCATCGGCGGACACTGCATCCCGGTCGATCCGCTGTACTTCCAATGGAAGGCGAAGCAATTCGGCGCGGCCAGCAAGCTGATCGGCGCGGCCAGCCGGATCAACGACGAGATGCCGCGACGCGTCGCCGAACGGGTCGCGCGGGCCGTCGGCGACGGCAAAGCCGATTGGCGCAAGGGCCAGGGGAAGGTGCTTGCGATCGGGCTGGCGTACAAGAAGGACGTGAACGACATCCGGGAATCGGCGGCGGTCGACGTCTTTACGCTGCTCGCGGCGCAAGGGTACGAGTTGGAGTTTAGCGATCCGCATGTGTCGTCGGTTACCGCGGGCGGCAAAAAATACGTCTCCAAGAAGCTTACGCCGGAGCTGCTTCGTACCGCGGATGCGGTCGTCATTCTGACGGACCATTCCGACATCGATTGGGAGATGGTGCAGAGTTACGCGAAGCGGGTCGTAGACACGCGCGGCGTCCTGCGCCGCCAGATGCGGAGGGATGCGATATGACGCTGACGGCCGGAAGATGTTTAGTGACGGGCGGAGCCGGCTTTATCGGCTCCCACGTCGCGAAGCGGCTGTTCGAAGCGGGCTGCGACGTCACGGTGTTGGATACGAACGCCGGCGGCGGCGGCGCGGTCGAAGGAGTCCGCTATGTGAAGGGCAACGCGACGAACGCCGAATTGGTCGATCGGCTCGTTGCGGAGCACGACGCCGTGTTTCACTTAGCCGCCATGCTCGGGGTGAAGACGACGATGGACGCGCCCGCGGAGATGATCGAGAACAATGTGCAGGGCACCGTGAACGTGCTGCGATCGGCGCTGAAATTTCGCAGGAAGGTCGTGTTCGCATCCTCCTCGGAGGTGTACGGCAAAGGCCGCCCGCCGTTCTCCGAGGACGACGACCTGCTGTACGGCCCGACGAAGAGGCTGCGCTGGAGCTACGCGACGGCGAAGCTGCTCGAGGAGTTCCTCTGTCTCGGGTACGGCCGGAAGGGGCTGCCGGTGACCGTCGTTCGGTATTTCAACGTATACGGTCCGGGGCAGAAGGACGGTCCGTACGGAGGCGTCATTCCGAAGTTCATCCGGGCGGCGCTCGCCGGGGACGATATCACGGTGTACGGCGACGGCACGCAAACCCGCTGCTTCACGTACGTCGAAGACGCGGCGGAGGCGACGATTCGCGCCTTGCGTCCGGAAGCCGACAACGAGATCGTCAACATCGGCACGGAGCACGAAATTCCGATCATGGAAGTGGCCCGATTGGTGAAGTCGATCTCGAAGAGCGTCTCGAAGATCGTTAGGGTCCCCTATGCGTCGGTATACCCTCACGGCTTCGAGGAGATTCCGAGACGTCTGCCGACGACCGACAAAATGAAGTCGCTGCTCGGGTATCGGCCGAAGGTGGATCTAGGCATCGGCTTGGGGCTCACCTTGCAGTGGTATCAAGGGAATCGGAAGCAGGGAGGATGATCGAAATGCGGCGAACCTTATCCGTCATCATTCCCGCGAGGAACGAAGCCGGCACGATTCACGACGTCGTCACGGCCGCGAGCAACCTGCGGCCGCTCGAGATCGTCGTCGTCGCCAACGGCTGCACCGACGACACGGCGGCGATCGCGCGGAAATTAGGCTGCCGAGTGTTGGAGTTCGAGCATGCGCTCGGGCACGACGTCGGGCGAGCGGTCGGCGCCGGGGCGTCGCGCGGGGAGGCGCTGCTATTTCTCGACGCCGACGTGCCGATCGCATCCAATGAGCTGCGCGCGTTCCTCGAACCGGTCGTGTCGGGCAAGGCGGATGTCGCATTAAATAATATGGATCCGTTGTTCGTTCGCCCGCGGCGGCCGCACAGCACGACGATATGGAGACAGATGGCGAACGCCATGATCCGGAGAGACGATCTCCGGATCGACTCCCTGCTCTCGGTCCCGCACGCGATGACGAGGGAGGCGGCCCGCGCCGTCGGCTACGAGACCCTTGCGAATCCGATCCATGCGCATCTATTGGCGGCCGGCTCCCCGCTCCGCATCGACCGTTCCCGTTCCATCGACGTCATCGCGCGCAACCGGCATCGGCCGGCGGAGCACGACGCGCCTCCGGGCCTGCTGTCGGTCTCCGAGCAGCGAATGATCGGCGACCACTTAGCGGCGTTGTCGGCCGTATGGAAGGATCCGCGGGGCGGCTTCGGCGACGGCGGCAGAAGAAGGGACATCGCGGAGCGGCTCTGCATGGGCGCCATGCCCCTGCCGATTGTGTCGCGCCCGCGGCCCCGCCCCTCTTCCGCGCTGTACGGGGGAGAGCGTCTGTCGGTTATCGTTCCGGCGCAGAACGAAGAAGCGACGATTCGTTCGTGTATCCGCGAGGCGAAGAAGATCGAGCCTTACGAAATCATCGTCGTGGTCAACGGCTCGAGCGACCGAACGCTTTCCATCGCGGCGGAGGAAGGAGCGACGACACTTCATTTTCCGGAGAGGCTCGGGAACGATGTCGGCAGGGCGGTCGGAGCTTTCGCCGCGACGGGCGACATTCTGTTGTTCATCGACGGCGACTTCGCGGTGCCGGCCGCGCATCTGTATCGGTACGCGAAGGCGGTGTCGTCGGGCGTCGATCTCGCATTGAACGACCTGAACCATTATTTGGATATCCGATTTCCGTATAACCTCGTGACGGCCTGCAAATACGGGGTCAATCTCACGCTGAATCGGAAAGACCTCGGCGTCGGTTCGTTCATCGCGGTGCCTCACGCGGTGCATCGACGGGCGGCCGACCGGATCGGACGGGAGACGTTCCTCTCCCCGGTGAAGGCGCAGGTTAAGGGACTGCTGCTCGGTTGTTCCGCGGGCAACGTCGCGCGTACGGACGTGGATCGGATGAATCGGATCCGGCCGGAAGAGCATTTCGCGGCGAGCGGTCATCCGCCGGCGGTGGAGCGCATCGTGGGCGATCATGCGGAAGGCATTCGTTATTTGACGGAGACGGTCGGCGAACGGGGGTTATTCGCTCGTCAGGAGCGGAATTTCCGGGCTGCCGGATGGTCAGGATTCGGAACGAAGCCGCGATAAGCTTCTCACGCACGGCACCGGGGAGAGGACGAATTCATCGATCGTATAACAGGCTGCCGGTAAGCCGTAGTGCTCTATGATCCGGTCGAACAACGTCTTCCGGTATTCGGTGCTGGTTACGACCAGGAGCGAAGGGAGCGCGGAGGACGCGGCTTTCGTCGCATACCAGTTCCGGTATTTCTCCATCTTCACATCCCGCAAATAACCGGCGCTCTCGGTATTGCGGTCCAGCTCCAGGAAGAGGGCGAAGGGACGGGAATCCAACGCGAGTTCGACGTACGCGTCGGGAACGATCTTCTCGAATTTCGGCTCCACGTCGAACGCGCGGAGGATTCCCGGATCCGCCGTCCGCAACCGGACGAACACTTCGGCGATAAGGGAGTAGTGAATGGACCTCTCCGATTTCCGAAACGTCCGCACGCCTTCCGCACCATTCCGGTATTCCAGTTCAAGCGCGCCGCCGCGGGATAAATAATAGATTTTCTGTTCGTATTTCGACGGCTGCCAAGATTTCACCCAACCGGCCGACTCCATCTCGTGCAGCCTTCTGCGGGTCACGCTGAGGCCGTGGCTGCCGGCGTAGCCGTATAGCTGGTGGATTTGGCGGGTGGTCATAAACCTAAGCCGCGCCAAGGCGAGCATGATATTGCTCTCGCGTTCGCTCATCGGAGAGCTCCCAGCCGGTATTCCGGAGGAAGCATATAGTTTATCCATTTCCACACCCCACGACACCTGTCGTCCTACTTGAAATTCGCGAAGCGGATCGGCGATTTCCTAGTACGCCTTCCGGTGTTCCTAGGAAATTCATGATGACACTATACATATATGCCGCATAGCTAGGCTACGTGTGGTCCATTTTTCATCGGGTCGTCCGGCGGAAAATGGTGCCAAGTCCTTGTTATAACCCCTGGTCAATCAAAATATAGTGTAGTTACCGGGGGAGGGAACTTACATCGATGGAGATCCTCATGATCGTTGCTTCTTTCGCATTCGCCGTCGGCTGCTCGTACTTCGCGCTCTCGATTACGGCGAAAAGCACATTCAAGCTGGCCAGCGTCAACTTAGGCCTGATGTTGATCGCGTCCGTGGTGATGGGGACGGGCAGCTGGGCGATGCATTATGTAGCGATGCTTACCGTTCGCTTCGAAGGGTTGGAGATGACGTACAGCGCGCCTCTGGTCTTTATTTCCTTGTTCGTCCCCATTCTGTCCGCGTACGCTGCGTTAGTGCCGGTCTCGCTGCCGCTGTCGGAAGGGGTGCGGAGCTTCATCGGTACGGTGGTCGTCACGATGGGGGTCAGCTCCTTGCATTTGATCGGCATGTCCGCCTTGCAGATGAACGCGGTCTTGGCTTACGACCACACGCTGCTGCTGGCCGCCATCTTGTTCGCGCTTACGGCCAGCCATGTCGGGTTCCGGCTGTTCAATTACGAACGGTTCCGTCGCACGAGGTTTCGCATTGCGTGGAGCTCCCTCTGGTTAGGCGGGTCGATGGTCGGCATGCACTTCCTCGCGATCGCGGGCTCTACGGCGATCCCGATCGGGGCGATGGGCGCCGAGGCGCCGACGGGAATCGACGAAGGGAACTTATTCAGAACCGTCGTCGTGGTGTTATGCGTCATGTTCACGTTGACGCTCGCGGCCTACCATTTCGCGAGGCGCGCCGGGATTCGGCTGGAAGCGTTGTTGGAGAGCGAAACGTTGTACAGCAGCATTTTCGCCGGGGCGATGAATGCGATCTTGGTGCTAAGGCCGGATCCCGCGTTAACCATTGCGGACGTCAACGACCAAGCATGCAAACTGCTGGGGAAATCCAAGCAAGAGCTGTCGGAAGCGCCGCTGGGACAAGTCGTTCCGGAGCACGCCCGGCGCTTTGTGAACGATGGGCCGCACGGGAGGGAGGAGGAGTGGGATCTGACTTCGGCGGAAGGCGGCGTCCGTCTGGCCCAGGCGATTACCGGCCTAGTGGAGATCGACGAGTTTACCCGATACCGGGTTACGTTCCTTAGGGATATTACTAGCCTGCGGATGACGCGGATGATTACAGGCGTCTTCCGGCCGCTGTCGCTGCTGACGATATCCGGCATGCCCTCCGATATGCTGCTCCCTATTCTTCAGCATCTGACGCCGACGTTGTTCCCGCATACGGCGATTCGCTTCGACCCGGCGCCGGCGGCGCAAACGTTCGAGCCGATTCCTAGCGCGGTCCCAAGAACCAGAGAGATCATCCTGTGGGATGGGACCCTTCTAGGGCGTCTGACCCTGACTAGGAAATCCGAACAAGGGCCCGATCCGGACGGGATGGAAGAGGTATGGCTCGACAAGTGCGCGGATTTGCTCGAGATTTCGATCTCCGGCGAGAACGGAGCGCAATCGGCGGACAACGGCCTCGACACCTTAACGGGGGTAGTAAACGAGGAATTGAAGTTCGAATACGTCGGCCATACGGCGGGAAGGCTGCTGGGGTATGAACCGGAAGAACTGGAGAACGGTTCGCTGCTAGAGCTGTATCATCCGGACGATTTGAAAATGTTCCTCCTCCGCGTGCGCCGCTCCGAGGACTTGAAGACGCCGTACCGGCATCAAGTCCGATTGCGGCATAAGGAAGGAAGTTGGGTCGACTTTCATATGATCATCGCCGCGAGCGTAAGACAGGAGCATGCGAAAATCGTCTTTATGGCGCAGCGGACGGCGGAGAAGCGGGCGTTCGGCTTCCGATACGACGAGAACGAGAAGTACGACTTCCTCTTCGATCATCATCCGGGCCCCGTCGTTTGCATCGGATTGGACGGGCGGTTCCTGAAGGTGAACCGGGAGCTGGAGAGCCTGACGGGATACCGCTCGGACGAATTGTTGGGGGAATCGTTCGAGAAGGTCGTATGGGCCGGAGACATAGAGAAGACGAGAGCTCATGTCGAGAAAGCGGCGAACGGGGGCGCGTCGTCTTACGAAATTCGGATTCGACGGAAGGACGGGAGAGTGGTACCGCTCCAGGTGACGAATTTCCCCGCGGTCGAGGGCGCGGAGGTGATGGGCGTATTCGGCATCTCGATCGATGCGACCAGCCTCGGCCGAGGCGCGGCGGAGAACGGCGAGAAGGAGGGAGATGACGGAGAGGCGGCGGACGATCAAGCGGCGAAGATGACGAAGCGGGAAAAGGAAGTCATCCGGCTCATCAACTACGGGATGAGCAACAAGGAGATCGCGACGGAGCTCGCGATCAGCGAAAACACGGTGAAAAATCATATCAGCAATATTTTCGCGAAGCTCAGCATCAGCGACCGCAATCAAGTGCCGATGCTGCCGCCGGATTGTCCTTCCGATCGGGACTAAAGCATAGAACGGAAGGATACAATGGTGAAGGTGTCAAAAGACGGGAAAAAATTTTGCTCTGTCCCCTTGAAATCGGTCCGGGAAATGAGTAAAATTTGAATCGTGAGTGTTAGCACTAACCACATGCGAGTGCTAACAAAAAGGGAAACCTTGGAGAACCATATTTGAAGGAGGCCATTTTGTCATGATCAAACCTTTGGGAGATCGCGTAGTCATCGAAGCCATCGCGAAAGAAGAGACGACGGCTAGCGGAATCGTATTGCCGGAGACGGCGAAAGAGAAGCCGCAAGAAGGCAAAGTCGTCGCCGTCGGCGCTGGCGCCTACAAAGACGGCGAGCGCATTCCGCTCGACGTGAAGGAAGGCGACCGTGTGATTTTCTCGAAATACGCAGGCACGGAAGTGAAATTCGAAGGCCGCGAATTGTTGATCATGCGGGAGAGCGACATTCTCGCCGTCCTCGGCTGATCGCAGTTTACACATACGCACGGACAAGCATTTTCAAGACAATCTAGGAGGTAGAATTTACGATGGCTAAGGAAATCAAGTTTAGCGAAGAAGCCCGCCGCTCGATGCTCCGCGGCGTGGACGCGCTTGCGAACGCAGTGAAAGTCACGCTCGGACCGAAGGGCCGCAACGTCGTGCTCGAGAAGAAGTTCGGCAGCCCGCTCATCACGAACGACGGCGTGTCGATCGCGAAGGAAATCGAGCTCGAAGACGCATTCGAGAACATGGGCGCGCAGCTCGTGAAGGAAGTCGCTACGAAGACGAACGACGTCGCGGGCGACGGTACGACGACGGCGACGGTTCTCGCGCAAGCGATGATCCGCGAAGGTCTGAAGAACGTTACCGCGGGCGCAAACCCGATGGTCGTTCGCAAGGGCATCGAGAAGGCCGTACGCGCGGCCGTAGAAGAGTTGAAGGCGATCTCCAAGGGCGTCGAAGGCAAGCAATCGATCGCGCAAGTCGCGGCGATCTCCTCGGCGGACGAAGAAGTCGGCCAATTGATCGCGGACGCGATGGAGAAGGTCGGCAACGACGGCGTCATCACGGTCGAAGAGTCCAAGGGCTTCACGACGGAGCTTGAAGTCGTAGAAGGCATGCAGTTCGACCGCGGCTACGTCTCGCCGTACATGATCACGGATACGGACAAGATGGAATCCGTGCTCGACAACCCGTACATCTTGATCACCGACAAGAAGATCTCCAACATCCAAGAGATCCTTCCGGTGCTCGAGAAGGTCGTTCAATCCGGCAAGCAATTGCTCATCATCGCGGAAGACGTCGAAGGCGAAGCGCAAGCGACGCTCATCGTCAACAAGCTCCGCGGTACGTTCACTTGCGTAGCCGTTAAGGCGCCTGGCTTCGGCGACCGCCGCAAGGCGATGCTGCAAGACATCGCCGCTCTGACGGGCGCGCAAGTGATCACGGAAGAGCTCGGTCTCGACCTGAAGTCCACTCGCGTCGATCAGCTCGGCTCCGCTCGTCAAGTTCGCGTGTCCAAGGAAAACACGATCATCGTCGACGGCGCAGGCGACAAGAGCGACATCCAAGCTCGCGTGAACCAAATCCGCGCGCAACTGGAAGAGACGACTTCCGAGTTCGACAAGGAGAAGCTCCAAGAGCGTCTCGCGAAGCTCGCCGGCGGCGTAGCCGTCATCAAAGTCGGCGCGGCGACGGAAACCGAATTGAAAGAGCGTAAGCTCCGCATCGAGGACGCCCTGAACTCTACTCGCGCAGCGGTAGAAGAAGGCATCGTGTCCGGCGGCGGTACGGCGCTCGTGAACGTATACAACGCAGTAGCAGCCGTTAAGGGCGACAACGTCGACGAGCAAACGGGCGTCAACATCGTGCTTCGCGCGTTGGAAGAGCCGGTTCGCACGATCGCGTTCAACGCGGGCCTCGAAGGCTCCGTTATCGTCGAGCGTCTGAAGAAGGAAGCGCTCGGCGTAGGCTTCAACGCCGCTACGGGCGAGTGGGTCAACATGTTCGAAGCCGGCATCGTCGACCCGACGAAGGTTACGCGTTCGGCATTGCAAAACGCAGCCTCCGTTGCAGCAATGTTCCTGACGACCGAAGCGGTCGTCGCCGACAAGCCGGAGCCGAAGGGCGCTGGCGGCGGCATGCCGGACATGGGCGGCATGGGCGGTATGGGCGGCATGATGTAATAAGGGCGACTAGCCCTTATTACATCATGGGTTT
Organism: Paenibacillus antri; assembly: GCF_005765165.1. NCBI lineage: Bacteria > Bacillati > Bacillota > Bacilli > Caryophanales > Paenibacillaceae > Paenibacillus > Paenibacillus antri. Next base: position 36,469 of record NZ_VCIW01000006.1, read on the forward strand.
CCACATATGCGAAGAAGAGACCTCTCTGAGCTGAGAGGTCTCTTCTTTATGGGAGCTTTCTTATTAAGCATTAGAAATGCGCTTAATAAGAAAGCTCTTTCGTTTGAACATTTAAATACATATTTGAATAATGTATAGGGGTATGCTATCCTATATTCAAATCAATATGAGAATGAGTGGTGCCAAGCATGAGCGATATTTGCGATGTGTTTTGTTACGACGAAGAGAAGGTTTCGAAGCTGAAGCTGGAACTCGCCTCCTACGATACGGTAAGTATGACGAAGATCTTTAAGGCTTTAGCGGATGATACGCGCGCGAAAATTGCACTTATGCTTTGTCGAACGGATGAACTGTGCGTTTGCGATGTTGCGAACGTCATCGGAACAACGATTCCGAATGCATCGCATCATTTACGATTGCTGCGGAATCTTGGATTAGCGAAATACCGAAAGGAAGGCAAACTCGTTTTTTACTCTATGGATGACGAGCCTATAAAACAGCTGATTTCGATGGCTTTAGAGCATAGTAAAGAGAGAAAAGCGCTTGCGTAAAAGGAGCGGTGTCCAATGAGTCGCGAAGATCGGATAGATCATTGCTGCAGCGCTCCGAGTAAGGAAGCAAGCAGCAAACCTAAATATAAAAGTTTGGATTTTACAATGGTTTCTCAATCCCAAGATGCGTCCGCGAAGCAGGCATCATCTTGTTGCTCGGATGAAACCGGGGAGGGCTCCTGCTGCGCTGTAGAGAAACAAGAGACGGAGTCTTGCTGTTCAGGCGACGCGGGAAGCAAGGCGGAGCATCCGCTGGCGTCTTCGTCCGGTATTCAGGGATCGACATTGAAGACCTACGAGATTGAAGGGATGGACTGCGGCTCTTGCGCGCTCACCATCGAGAATCATCTGAAGAAGCTGCCGGACGTAAAACGAGTCGAGGTCAACTTTTCGACGGGGAAGATGCGCATCGAACACGATAATTCGGTGGAGGATATCGTAAACGAAGTTGCGAAAGTCGGTTATAAGGCAGCGCCCGCCTCTAGGAAGCGGAAAACGGCGGCGGAAGCCGACACGCCGGGTTTATCCGGGAATTGGTTGGTCGCATGGTCTGGCGTCACGCTTCTCTTGGGTTTCGTCGGATCTCTAACCGGCGTATCCTCCGGCCTTACGACATTCCTGTATATTGTTTCAATGATCGCAGGCGGATATAAGCCGGTAAAGAGCGCTTATTATGCGCTGAAGAGCCGATCCTTGGATATGAACGTCTTGATGAGCGCCGCGGCGATCGGGGCGGCGCTGATTGGAGAATGGTTCGAGGGCGCTACGGTCGTATGGTTATTCGCAATCGGGAATGTATTGCAAAACCGATCGATCGATAAAACAAGGGACTCCATCCGAAAGTTGATGGATTTGACGCCGCCGGAGGCTTGGTTGGTCAAGCCGGAAGGGTTGGTTCGCGTCCCGGTGGAGGAAGTCGTCATCGGCCACGCGGTCGTCGTGAAGCCGGGCGAGAGAATTCCGTTGGATGGAGAAGTTCGGAAAGGAACTTCAACCGTAAACCAGGCGCCGATTACAGGGGAGTCCGTTCCTGTCGATAAGGAACCTGGCGACCCCGTGTATGCCGGTACGATCAACGAAGAGGGTTCCTTAGAAATCAGAGTGACGAAGCTGGTCGAGGATACGACGGTCGCGAAGATCATTCGGCTTGTCGAAGAGGCGCAAGAGAAGAAGGCGCCTACGGAGGCGTTCGTCGATCGGTTTGCGAGAATCTATACTCCCGTCGTCTTTATCGTCGCGCTGCTCGTCATCGTGTTTCCTCCATTGATCGGTTGGGGGACGTGGGCGGAATGGTTTTATCGGGGCTTGGAGCTTCTGGTCGTTGCCTGCCCATGCGCTCTCGTGATTTCTACGCCTGTAGCGATCGTGTCGGCGATCGGCAACGCCGCGAGGAACGGCGTATTGATCAAAGGCGGCGCCTTCTTGGAGATTGCAGGCAAGATCGATGCGATCGCGTTCGATAAAACAGGCACCTTAACGGAAGGGAAGCCGAAAGTGACCTTCGTCGAAGCGTACGGCGCGCCTGTGGAAACGGTTATGTCGATCGCTCGGACGCTGGAGGAAGAATCGAAGCACCCGATCGCGCAAGCGGTCGTAAAGTATGCAGCCGAGAAGAACGTTCCCCTTCGGGAAGGAGAAGGTTTTCGAGCCATCGTCGGGAAGGGCGTGCAAGCTACGATCGAAGGGAAGGAATATTTCGCCGGCAACCTGAAGTTGTTTCAAGACATGAATGTACAGATCCAGTCCATACAACAGAAAGCAGCTCAGCTGCAGACCGACGGCAATTCGATTGTGCTGGTCGGTACGCGCGATTCGCTGCTCGGTATGATCGCCGTTGCGGATACCATTCGCGACGTTGCGGTAAACGCGGTTACGAAGCTGAAAGGGGCGGGCGTCCGGGAGCTCATTATGCTTACCGGCGATAATGAAGGGACTGCAAAGAAAATTTCCGGGCAGGCCGGGGTTACCCGGTACTTCGCCGATTTGCTCCCGGAGCAAAAGGTGGATGCCGTAAAGCAAATGCAGCAGGAAGGCTATAAGATCGCAATGGTCGGCGACGGGATTAACGATGCTCCCGCGCTTGCAACGGCAGATCTTGGGATCGCGATGGGAGGGGCGGGCACCGATACCGCCATGGAAACCGCCGACATTGTCCTTATGGCCGATAATCTGGAGAAGCTTCCGCATACGATTCGTCTGAGTCGGCAGGCGATGACCATTATCAAGCAAAACATCGTGTTTTCGCTGTTCATTAAATTCATTGCGCTCGCATTGATCTTCCCGGGTTGGCTCACGCTGTGGCTTGCCGTACTAAGCGACACCGGGGCGGCAATCCTTGTGATCCTGAACAGCATGAGGCTGTTGGCGAAACTTCCTTCTCTTAAATGACAGAAAACCCCTGATTTCGTGAGAAATCAAGGGTTTTTTTCGTGTCCACGCTAGCCTGGTTTCATTCAGGCGAAGCTTCGTCTTCCTCGCGTACGTCGTATTTATTGACGTGAGCCGTAAAGGCCGCCACCGCTTCCAGATCTGGATTCTCGTTCATGGCTTCGGAACTTACAGTCGAAGCTACGGTTTTTACTTCGTCTTCCGTCTTGTCGAGAAAGTTCGCTTGATCGGCCTTCAGCGTTTCAAGTCGATTGCTCATTGATTTCCTTCCTCCTCTCCGAGTGCAAGTTATCCCGTTTAGCTTTCGCCGCGAGACGGGGGATTATCCTTGCTCGTTTCTCATCAGCCTTAAGTGCCACGGTAGAAAGACGACGAATACGAAAATAAATACAGGGATGGAGTACCATGTCCTCCATCCTTTGTTTTCCATATAGCCCGATGCAACTGCTCCCCATTCGCCAAGAAAAGCGACAACAACCCATATCCATCGATATAAGAGGGTCTTTTTTACGGCCAGAAAGTTGAGGTACACTAAACCGATCGCCGGCGGAACGATGGAAACGAAAATAAGGTCGATCAGATACGTCTTCGGGGATGGACCGATTTGAAAGGCTTTGAACACGTCTCCGACCAATACGTCTCCAACCCAAGTGCCGAATCCGATGATTCCGGCGCTATAATACATTTCTTTAGCCGTAAGGTGTTTCGGCATAACTAACAAGATCAGGAGTAGAACCCCCATACATGCATATGGATACCACATCGTCGGCCGGTTCCTTCCTTATTCGATTTAGCTTACTATTACTGCTTAATATGTCTTTACGTTGGATTTTTATTCTCTACAGCATTCATCGGCAGGCCTATTCTAATTTGATTTCCTCTGCTCAGGAGCAACTCTTCCGTCTGAGCAAAAGACATCAGGTTAGAAAGAACAGGCAATAACAAGAGGCATGAAGCTTGCATTTTGTAAGTTTTCTGTAAGGCCCGCGTGGTTAGATCGAATTATCGGATCGCCACGTAGGGAAGGGGAAAGGTATGCGCTTCGGAAAAGGATTCGCGATGAGTAACGTATTGCTTGCGGGGTCATTGTTCTTTGCCTCCGGGGCATCTGCCGCTGAGCTGTGGTCTACGGAGTTATGGTCGGAGGAGACGGAAGAATCGCCCGGAGGAGGCCCCGCGGGAGGAAGTCCTTCGGGATCGGGGCTCTGGTCCGACGATCTCTGGTCGGAGCCGCCCGCCGGGAGCTGGCCGCGCGAGCCTTCGCCGACGGCGCCCGACCCGAAGCCGGTGCCTGAACCGAAGCCGGCGCCGGCGCCTGAGCCTCAACGGCCTGCGGAGCCCGAAGAGAAGCCGGACCCTGCGGAACCGCCGCAACCGGCGCCATCGGACGTCTCGAATACGATTACGATGCAGATCGGTTCTTCGACGGCGATCGTCCGAGGCAAGGAGACGGCGCTGAGCGTCCCTCCGTTCACGATCAACGGACGCGCGATGATTCCGCTGCGCTTCATCGGCGAGGCGCTGCAAGCCGATGTCGCTTGGTCGGAGGCGGAGCAGAAGGTTACCCTCGAGCTGCAAGGGAAGAAGGCGCAGCTTTGGGTCAACCGGACGGAGGCGATCTTGGACGGCAAGACGGCCGCATTGGATTTTCCGCCGATGGTGCTGAACGGGACGACGTTAGTGCCGCTGCGGTTCGTGGGCGAATTTTTCGGTTATCGGGTGGAGTACGACGGCGCGACCGAGAAGATCACGATCGTCGACCCGACGAAGCCCGCGCCTGAGCCGGCGCCCGATCCGGAGCAGCCGAAGCCGAAGCCCGGAGATATCGGCTTCGATTATTTCGGTACATGGGAGCTTCGAGCGGAAGGACGCGATAAGGGGATCGCGATGGGGAAGCTGATCGTGAGCGAGGACGGCGTCTACGGGATCGCCAGCGCCGGGAACGGCGTCGTTACGGGGACGTGGCGATGGGCCGCGAAAGACGAAGTGATCGGTCAGGACCATGCGCTGATCTTGGAGGACGGCCCTACCGGCGTCGATTGGGTGTTGATCCCGAAGCCGGACGGTCTCGTCAGCGTCAGATATCACTATGGCTATACGGGCGAGTTGAAGATTTGGTTCGAATACTCGCTCGGCATCCGAGTCGACGAGTAATTTTCCAGAGAGGGAGAGGAAGCGGGATGATGAGGAAGGATCACTGGAGGAAGGTTTTCTTTGCGGTTCCTGCGCTCGCATTGGTTAGCTCCGCAACGGCCGGCGCAACGGAAGTATGGACGTCGCCGACGTATACCGAGCAGTGGTCGTCGCCGACGTATACGGAGCAATGGAGCGTGGAGCCGGAGGAGAAGGCGCCGACGCCTGCGCCTGCGAAAGAGGCCGCGCCTGCGCCCGCCGCCGCGCCGAAGTCGTCGGACGACTCGATCTACATTCGTCTCAAGCTCGACAGCAAGCAAGCCGTCATCCAGAACGAAAATGTAACGCTCGACGCCCCCCCGACCGCCGTCAATGGGCGAACGATGGTGCCGTTTCGTTTTCTAGGGGAAGCTCTTCGGGCTACCGTCGACTGGGATGCGGCGAAGGAGCAGATTACGCTGTCGCTGCGGGACAACACCGTCGTCCTGAAGATGAACCAGTCTTCCGCCTTGGTGAACGGCCGGACGGTACCGATGGATGCCCCGCCTGTCATCTCCGGGGGCCGGACGCTCGTCCCGCTGCGGTTCATCGCGGAAAATCTGGACCTGTCGGTCACGCATACGGCGTCGACGAATACGATCGAAATCGGGAATTCGCCGACAGGCGGCGGTAGCGCAGGGAATGAACCGTCTGCTCCTGCGGCCCATGTCCAAGAGCCCATCACCGACTTCGAGCAGCTGTACGGCACTTGGCATCTCTGGACGCCGGGCGGCGCGACGAACTTGTATTATACGGATACGGGTAACTATGCGACCCATATATACGATGCGGGCGCGGAGCAAGGCACCGTCACCATCAACGCCGACGGAACGTTCGCAATGCAGCATGCGCTCTGGGGCGATGCGGAAGGGGAATGGAGACTCTCGTTCCCGGCGGAAATCAACGGGGAGCGCATCCTCGCCATCGTGCTTCAACAAGGGTCGGGCGACTACGATTGGGCGGTCGCTCCGGGACAGAACGGGAAGATTCGCCTGCTCTCCAGCTGGGGCGCCTGGGCGGACGGCAGTTCGAGCTGGTTATTCGAATCGGAGCTGTATAAGAAATAATTCGTATACGCTCGTCATTCGCCTCATATAATGTACTCCGCACCGCGGAAATACATAGAGGAGGATGTGAATTGCGTGGGTAAGATTGCGCTCATCGTACTATTGTTAGGTCTCTGCAATCCTGGGGCCGCGATCGACGTGGAAGGGAACAAAATCACGATGGACCGAAACAACGGTTCTCCCGTCGTCGTCATCGAGGTGAAGGACGGGGAACCGGCCGTCATTACGCAGGAGGAGGCGGCGGAGGAAGCAACGGAGGATGACGAGGAGGAAGCGTCCGAATCGTAATCCCGTTCCCTAATACATCGAAAGAAGAAGCCCCAAGGATCGCTCGATCCGAGGGGCTTCCGTTCGATTCCGTATGTTATTGCGCTTTCGATGCCAACGCTCCTTGGATATGCTCGCCTTCCACCAACTGGTTCTCGATGTCCGGCGCGTGCTTCTCGAAGCACTTGCAATAGTAATCCTTCCGGCAGATCGTGCACGGAATGTTCAAGAGCCGGTTCACGCTGGACACCTTCCACTCCGGGTCCCGACGCATAAATACGCGAGCCTTCGAGCGGTCCGTGAACGTAACGATGAACTGGTACAGGCCGAGCTCCTCGTTATGATCCGACAGCGCGACGTTATCGATCACAAGCTTTGTTCTCAATACGGATAGCCCCTTTGCCTTAGAAAATATAGCCGTTACATAAGTTTACTCATTTTCACCCCATAAAGTCAAAAATGAATCCGAATGTCAGGAATCCGCGGCTTTCTCGTCGCTCGTCTGCGCCGCCGCCAGCACGGGGAAGCCGAGCACCTTCTTCAAGTCGTTCATCTCCCGTCGCAGCGCCCGGACTTGCTGGCGAAGCGAGGTCATCTCCTCCTCGAGCCGAAACAGCTGCGACTCCGAGCCCTTAGGCTCTCCTTCCGACAACGGGCGCGCTTCGAGCGATAACGCGGGGATCGTCGTCTTCCGCCGCTGCATCAGCCCTTGGAAATCGCCGACCTCATAGCGTTCGATGAATCGCTGAAGCGCATCGGCTCGAATCTTCCAACCGATCCTCCGATTTTCCGGCGGTTCCGCTTCGATATAGCCCTCGTTGAGCCATTTGCGAACCTCTTGTTTGTCTCGGGCGATACCGCGCTCCTTCAGCACTTGGAACGCGTCTCGCACGTTATACGTTAACATTATTACCCTCCTGTCAGTATGGAAAATGTTGATATGCATATTATAAAATAAGGCATATTAATCATCAACGAATCGATAGAATCAGATTGGAAACAATTTTTGTAACTCGGGCGTCTAATCGTTACAATAGGTACATTCATTCCATGAGCGGAAGGAAGCGTACCGATGACACGCGATGAGAACTGGACCGTGCTGGGCAGCCGCCGCACGCGTTATCGATTTTTCGAGATTGTACAGGAAGAAGTGAAGACGTTCCAAGGCCGCACCGTCGAGATGGAGTACGCCCGCATGCCCGAAGGCGTGTGCGTGCTGCCGCTGCTGGACGGCGGCCGTGCCGTCGCGTGCATCCGGCAGTACCGGCATGCGATCCGCTCCTGGCAGTGGGAGCTGCCGGCCGGCGGGGTGGATGCGGGCGTGGAGCCGCTCGAGATGGCGAAGAGGGAGCTCGAGGAGGAGACCGGCTACTCGGCGGCTGCGTGGACGTCGCTTGGGTCGTTCTACCCGTCCTTCGGCTCTACGGATCAGCTGATCCACCTGTTCGTCGCCGAAGGCTTGCGCTCGGGTCAGCAGCGGCTGGAAGCGGGGGAGGAGCTCGACGTAGTCGAGGTGCCGATGGAGACGTTCCGCGAGATGGTCGCGAGCGGCGAGCTGCGCCACGGCGCGGCGCTCGCTTGTGTCGCGCGATGGTGGGCGATGGGGTCGGGGAAATAAATTGGGGGGATGGCATGCGAGGATTTCTGTGTTTCGGTTGGGCATGCCTGCTCGTGGTATGTACATGTATCTGGGATTTGACGGAGCTTACGGACTCCTCGCGGTTGTCTCCGCCGGTTTGGGCGACGGCGCCCGATTGGACGGCTTTCTTCAACGGGTACTCGCTCTTCGGGGAGATGTTTCTTAGGAAGGTCGGACATTTCATCGGCTTCGGGGTGCTGCAGATATTGTTCTTTTATTATTGGAAAAGGTGGTCCGCTTCCGTCGGCGCAGCCGTCTCGTTGGCGCTGCTGACGGAGCTTGCGCAGCCGTTGTTTTCCCGCGGCGGCCGGGCGCTCGACGTCGTCGTGGACTGCGCCGGCACCGGAGCCGCGGTACTCGTCTTGCTGGCGGTACAAGCCGTGCGCGCGGGGATCGCTAATAGCAAAAAGAGGGCCCTTCCCTAAGTTCTAAGGAAGAGCCCTTTTTTGGATTGCCTTACGAGGAGAAGCCGACGCTCGTCAGCCATCGCTTCAGCATGACGGCGGCTTGGGCGCGGGTGGCCAGGCCGTCCGGCGCTAACGTCGTCTCCGTCATCCCTTCCACGATGCCGTTCTTCACGACGATCGCCATGTACGTCTTCTCCCAAGCGAGCAGATGCTTATCCGCGAAGCCCGAGAGAGCCGCTTCGATCTGACCCGGGGTGATCGTCATCTGCGGCGTCGTTCCCGTCGCGAAGGCGGTCGCCCGCACGAGCATCGCCGCCATCTCCGCGCGCGTTACGGTATCGTTCGGACGGAACGCGCCGTCCGGGTAACCTTCGATGAGCTCGGCTTCGGCCGCCGTGGCTACGACGTCCGCGAACCAATCGCTCGATGCCACATCGGTAAAGTCAGCCGCGCTCCGCTCCTTCGTTGGGAGGCCTAAAGCTCTCACCAGCAACGCAGCGAACTCCGCGCGCGTGATCGATCGCTCCGGCTCGAACGCCTGCGCCGAAACGCCCTCGACGATGAGCTTGCCCGCCATCTTCTCGATGTCCGCCTGCGCCCAATGGTCGACGATGTCCGCGAACGACTTCGAGCGCTCCATCACGACGTAGACGCTGTTGCTAGGTCGCTTGAGGACGGCGGCTTCGACGTCGCCGTTCTCTTCGTTGAACGCAAGCTGCATCGGCGCGAACGAGAACGTCCCGTTCGCCGGCTCGAACGTCGCGCCCGTAAGCAACGACGGATTGGCCGTCGCGTCTACCGGCAGCGTGCGGGATACATAGACGCCGCCGAAGTCGTCGATCGGTGCCGTTCGGTCGTCCTCGCCGATCGCCGTCAGTTCGAACGAGACGGCGTCGGATCGGAGCTCCGCTCCGATGCGGCTCGCGGCTTGCTTGACGGCTTCGAGCGCTTCACCCTTAAGCGGCGCGATTTCCGCTTTGATGACGAGAGCTTCGAGTTCGGTGTCCAACTGCTCCGCGAGTCGCCCCAGGTTCAGAACGGACAGAGGGAGTTCTAGGGTGATGCCGTCCTTTTCGAGAATGAGCGTCTTCTTCTTGTTCGATACTTCCGCTAGTACTGACGCGGGAAGCAGGGCGATATCGCTTGCGAATACGATTCTAACGACGTCCTGCTCGGCCAGCTTCTCCTTCAGCTCGTCCGCCGGGACCGTTCCGTCCGCCTGCGCTTGAATCGCGTCGTCGCTCGTCGGAGGCGTCGGGACGTACCCGCCGCCGCCGCCGCCGTAGACCGGTGGAGGCGTTACCGCCGCTGTGCTCTCGACGTCATACACGTCGCTGGTGACGGTGTCTTCCGCATCCATATACCAGCTCGCGAGCTTCAGGCGATCATAGACGTTGGCCGTCACCGTGTACGTAAAGTCATATCGGTCGTAGACGCTGTCGCCCACCGTATAGGTGCCGCTCCGCTTGTCCAGATAGACGCTGTCGATGACGGTCGAGTGCTCGTCCATGATGTCCAGATAGACGTTACCGGTCACCGTCTCGTCCGTGTAGACGCTGGCGGTCACCGTCCCGGTCGACTTGTTGTACGAAACTTTATAAATATACGATTGCGCGAACGCGAGCAGCGGCAATGCCATGGAAACCGCGAGCAGCAATGCCGTAGCGCCGGACAGCTTGGCCGTCCAATGGAACTTCATCCGTTTCAAGTGCAGGTTCCCTCCTTGATTTTCCCTTTATTACATCTCCTTTGCCGGATGGCCGGCGTCTCTATGTGTTCTGTTGAATCCCAGTGATCTTCCGCGGCATCCACCTCCTTCCATATAATTTTCGCTAGTGCAAAATGGTTTGTGGGGGTAGAGAGATTTATATATAATGAAGGCAAATGTGGAGGGGAATGTTCATGCCGAAATTAAAGAAAACTCTGTCTACGAAAATCATCAGTTTGTACCGTTCCGATAACGGCGTACTGCATTACCGCTTCCGCGATTCGGACATTCGACGGTTTCCCGTCCCGAGATGGGCCAGAAGAACGATCGCCACGGTGTTCCTCCTCGCCGTTGCGGGTATGATCGCATATAAACCTGCTATGAATTATATATCTTCTCTCGTGATGGAACAGGTGTCGGATAAGCTGCTAACGGCGGAGGAAGTGAATAATCTTCTTCAGGAGCCTGAGATTCAGCGAATCGTGGCGGAGCAGCTCAAGGAAGCCCCGGTCGTTCCGGTGGCGGCGGCGCCTAACGAGGAAGCCGATGCGGGGGCTGAAGCGGTGTCCGAGGTAACATCGCCTGCGGAGTCGGCACCTGACGCCAAGACGAGCGATGAAGGAAGCAAGGCGACCTTCGGTTCGAGGGAAGAGGCGACGAAATTTTTGCTTACCCGGTTTTCCATGTCGGAACTGAACGGCTTCGCCTCGATGGCCGGCGGCGGGTTAACGGCGGAGGAGAAACAGGAGATCAAGACGAAAGTACTCGAGAAGATTTCGCCGGAGGAATTCGAAGCCCTGAAGCGGCTGGCCGTCATCGAACTGGCGAAGAAGCAAACGCAGCCTTAAACAGAAGGAGACGGGATCATGGCGATACTTGTCACGGGAGGAGCCGGATATATCGGCGCCCATGTATGCGTAGAGTTGCTGGCGGCCGGCTACGAGGTCGTCGTGATCGACAATTATTCCAACAGCCGGGAAGAAGTATTAAGGCGGATCGAACGGATCGCCGGTAAGCCGCTCATCGCATATCGCGTCGATTTGTTGGATCGACCTGCCGTCGAGGCCGTGTTCGAGGAGCATTCGATCGAAGCGGTCATCCACCTGGCCGGGCTGAAGTCAGTGGGCGAATCGGTCGCCATGCCGATCGCTTACTATCATAACAACATTACCGGAACCTTGATTTTATGCGATGTGATGCGCGGGCGCGGCATCAAGCGATTCGTCTTCAGTTCCTCCGCGACCGTGTACGGCGTGCCGGAGCGGATTCCGATCACCGAGGATATGCCGCTCAGCGCGACGAATCCGTACGGGCAGACGAAGCTGATGCTGGAGCAGGTGCTGCGCGATATCCATGGGTCCGATCCGCAATGGAGCATCGCGCTGCTGCGGTATTTCAACCCGATCGGGGCGCACGAGAGCGGGACGATCGGCGAGGACCCGAAGGGCATTCCGAACAACTTGATGCCTTACATTACGCAAGTGGCCGTAGGGAGACGCGCGGAGCTGCAGGTGTACGGCGACGATTACGAAACCGTCGACGGCACCGGCGTGCGGGATTACATTCATGTCGTGGACTTGGCGCGCGGGCACCTTGCGGCGCTTCGCTATGTGATGGAGGCGTCCGGCGTCGAAGCGTTCAATCTCGGAACCGGCCGTGGGTACAGCGTCCTTGAGCTGGTTAGCGCCTTCGAGAAGGCTTCAGGGGTCCGGGTGCCGTATCGCATCGTCGATCGCAGGCCGGGAGACGTCGCCGCCTGTTACGCGGATTCGTCGAAGGCGGAAGAAGCCCTCGGTTGGCGCGCGGAAAAGGGGATCGACGACATGTGCCGCGATTCATGGCGTTGGCAAAGCCAAAATCCGAATGGCTACGAAGGGTAATCTAGCAGAAAGAACGGGGCGCATCAGCGCCCCGGTTTCATCCGATTCTTCTTCTCTTGAAACCCCACACTTTAATCCAGAGTCTGCCTTCATCATCGACGAATTTGCGTATCCCGATCAACTTTAATGGCGTCCATTTCTCCTCGAAATGATAGTAAGGCACTCCGTTCACCCTCCCAGAATGTTCTTCTTCAGCCGATTATAGCAAAGAAAAACAGAAAACGTTGTCAAAATATGTAGTTTGAATAAAAAATATTAACAAAAGTTTGAAAATCTAGACTTTTTTCGATTTGTAGGCATAACGAACTAATGAAATGCCGCTTTAACGACTGGAATAGGCAAAGAGAATGGTTATTAGGAACGCATTTATGGGAAAGACATGAATGGAAATGTCAATACCTAGTAGTCTGGACCTATCGTTTTTTTACGCGTTCCAAATGTCTTCCCTCCAATAGTCTCCTAATCCTAATATTTGTATACAGATCGTGTGTCGATTGGTAGAATAAAATGATAATTGATGTAAGATTTGCGTTGATGTAAAATAATTACTGATTTTTAAAATTATAGGTTTTAACCTTTGGATAGTTAGAAAGTTTCGATGTTTCTTGGGGGAGTAGAAGTTGACGTACCGCAAGAGAATTGCCTATCTCATTCTAATTGATTCGATCATCGTGCTTGCATCCATTTTCATCTGTAACTTTATCTTAATGCCGGCGAAAAATCCTTTCTATGCCGCCATCCTGTTAAGTTCAGCGGCGCTGCTTGTCAGTCACCACGCATTAGCCTATTTTTTTAGACTCTATCAACAAGTATGGAAGTACGCGAGTGTCGGGGAATTAGTCTCCATCGTCAGAGCGGTTTCCTTGTCCATTGGATTTACGGCGGTCGTTCAACTCGTCGCCATCCATGATGTTCTGTTCCCGACGTTAACGGTCACCTGGATGATGCATATTCTCCTCATCGGCGGCACGCGCTTCGCCTGGAGGTTATACCGGGATTCCTACCACGGGAAGCCGAAGGGGAACGCTTCGGAGAAGAAACGCACGCTGATCGTCGGCGCCGGCGCGGCAGGCATGATGGTCGCGAAGCAGCTTCGACTCAACCCCGAGCAGGAATTGTGGCCGGTCGGCTTCATCGACGACGATCCGGCGAAACACCACCTCGAAGTGCTGGGACTCCCGGTTCTCGGCGGAAGGGGAACGATTGAGGAAGCGGTGAAAGTCCACGACGTGTGTAACATCATCATCGCGATTCCTAAGTTGAACAAGCGGGAATTGAATGGCATCGTAGCGGAATGCAGCAAGACGCAGGCGAAGACGCAGATCGTCCCGATGATCGAAGACTTCCTGAACGGCAAGGTGTCTTTAAGCGCGGTACGCGACGTTCAAGTAGAGGATTTATTAGGAAGAGACCCGGTGGAGCTCGACGTAGCTTCCATATCGGAATACATAACGGGCAGCGTCGTTCTAGTGACAGGGGCCGGCGGTTCGATCGGTTCGGAAATCTGCCGGCAAATTTCCCGGTTCGCACCTCGGAGCGTGGTACTCTTAGGGCACGGGGAGAACAGCATCTATTCCATCCACATGGAGCTCAATGGCGATAATCCGAATCAGATTCAGTACATCACGGAAATCGCCGACATTCAAGACCGGAACAAGATGGTTCAAGTCCTTGAGCTCCACCGTCCGAAGGTCGTCTTTCACGCGGCTGCGCATAAGCATGTTCCCCTCATGGAGCATAATCCGGAGGAAGCGGTCAAGAACAACGTCATCGGCACGAAGAACGTGGCCGAAGCCGCCGACGCTTGCGGGGTCGAGACGTTCGTCATGATTTCCTCCGACAAGGCCGTCAACCCGACGAACGTCATGGGAGCGACGAAGCGGGTGGCGGAGATGGTCATTCAGGATCTAAGCCGGAGAAGCCGAACACGATTCGTCGCGGTCCGGTTCGGCAACGTCCTCGGCAGCCGAGGCAGCGTCATTCCGCTCTTCAAGCAGCAGATCGAGAAAGGCGGGCCGGTGACCGTTACCCACCCGGAGATGACGCGCTACTTCATGACGATCCCGGAAGCATCGCGACTGGTGCTCCAAGCGGGGGCGCTCGCTCGAGGCGGCGAAATTTTTGTGCTGGACATGGGCGAACCGGTGAAGATCGTGGACCTCGCTCGGAATCTCATTCGCTTATCCGGATTTACGGAGGAGCAGATCGGCATTCGGTTTACCGGGATCCGGCCGGGAGAGAAGTTGTTCGAAGAGCTGCTCAACGATAACGAAGTCCAGGAACGGCAGGTGTATCCCAAGATCTATATCGGGAAAACCGCAGCCTTATATATGGAAGAAATTCATGAGCTTATCAACCATCCGAACATGGATCGCGAGCAACTGCGCGAAAAATTGCTTGATCTAGCGAATAACCGCGTAGTTAAGAAGATGGCTATGGTCCGTTAAGGGAGAGAAAAAGAAATGAAAGTACGTAAAGCGATTATTCCAGCGGCAGGACTGGGAACCAGATTTCTACCGGCGACGAAGGCGATGCCGAAAGAGATGCTGCCGATCGTCGACAAGCCGACCATCCAATATATCGTCGAAGAAGCCGTCGAATCCGGGATCGAGGACATCATCATCGTCACCGGCAAGGGGAAGCGAGCGATCGAGGATCATTTCGACAACTCCTTCGAGCTGGAACAGAACTTGTTGGAAAAAGGGAAAATCGACCTTCTCAACGAGGTTCAGAAATCCTCGAAAATGGTCGATATACATTATATACGACAAAAGGAAGCGAGAGGCCTCGGCCATGCGGTATGGTGCGCTCGAAAGTTCGTCGGGGACGAGCCGTTCGCCGTCCTGCTGGGCGATGATATCGTGAAGGCCGAGAAGCCGTGCCTCAAGCAAATGATCGAGCAATACGAACGATACCGGGCGTCCGTCATCGGGGTGCAGCGCGTCCCGACCGACGAGGTTTCCAGATACGGCATTGTGGACGGAAAGGAACTCCACGACCGTCTGTTTAGTGTCACCAACTTAGTAGAGAAGCCGAAGAAGGAACATGCCCCATCCGATCTCGCGATCATGGGGCGTTACATTTTAACACCGAAAATTTTTGAAATTCTTGACAATCAATCGCCTGGCGCCGGCGGGGAGATCCAGTTGACGGATGCGATTGCCGCGCTGAATCAGAGAGAAGCGGTGTACGCCTATGACTTCGAAGGCGTTCGATACGATGTAGGCGAGAAGCTTGGGTTTATTAAGACGACGCTAGAATTTGCGCTGCAGCGTGAGAAACTTAAAGGAGATTTGTTGGTTTACCTTAGGGAATTAATGAAAGGTGAAATGACGGGGATTTTGTAAGTTTCCTTCGGCTGCAGTTATCAGGAGAAGGGGAGTAAAGATTATGTATTTGAAGGTAAAAAGATTAATAGATATCGTTCTTTCTTTTATTGGACTCATTGTCTTATCGCCGGTCTTTCTTTTTATCATCATTGCTATCAAACTTGAGTCCAGAGGCCCAGTGTTATTTAAGCAAAAACGGGTAGGGATACATAAAACTCATTTCAATATATTGAAGTTTCGTACTATGAGGGTCGATACACCTAAGGACACGCCGACGCATCTGTTAAAGAATCCGGAACAATATATTACAAAAGTAGGGAGAATATTAAGGAAGACCTCATTAGACGAGCTTCCACAAATTTGGAACATTTTCGTTGGTCAGATGAGCATTATTGGTCCGAGACCAGCTTTGTGGAATCAATATGACTTGATTGCAGAACGCGATAAATATTGTGCAAATAATGTTCTGCCAGGTCTAACAGGTTGGGCGCAAATAAATGGGCGTGATGAGCTTCCCAATGAACTAAAGGCTAGGTTTGACGGGGAGTATGTTGCGAAAATTGGTGTTCTTTTTGATCTCAAGTGTTTTGTGTTCACAATTGTTAAAGTAATTAAAGGCGAGGGAGTTCATGAAGGTGGACTAGGAGTCAAGAAAAAATTAGGCTTTAGTCAAAAGGACTGATTGTTAATGAAGAAGATACTTGTCACAGGATCAAATAGTTACATAGGTCGTAGTTTTGAAAAGTGGATTAATGAAAACACCGGAGAACTTTCGATTAATTTCATTAGTCTTCGGGAAGGGACTTGGAAAAGTAAAGATTTCTCCGAATATGATGTTGTTCTTCATTTAGCTGGTATTGCGCATGCGTCGTCAAGTGAACGGCTTAAAGATTTATACTACAGGGTAAATCGTGACCTAACCATTGACGTTGCGAAAAAAGCAAAGGCTGAAGGTGTAAAGCAGTTTATTTTCATGAGTAGTATTATTGTTTATGGAAACTCAATAACAGGTTTGGATATAGATAGAGACACGGTTCCTAAACCTCTTGATTTTTACGGAGACAGCAAGCTTCAAGCTGAATACGGAATTCTGCCGCTGGAAGATAATGATTTTAAGATAGTTGTCTTAAGGCCACCAATGGTGTATGGTAAAGGCTCCAATGGAAATTATCTAAGATTATCCAAATTAGCGAGAATTATCCCTTTTTTTCCGCAATTTGAGAACAAACGTAGTATTCTCCACATCGATAATCTTTGTGAGATTATCAGATTAATTATTGCAAATGAAGAAAGAGGTTTCTTTTATCCGCAAAATAGCGTGAGTGTGCGTACATGCGATATTGTCCTTTCAATAGCTAAGACACATAAAAGAGAAATACTGTTGACTAGGTTATTTAACCCTTTAATTAGGGTGTTAATAAGAAAAATCAGTATTTTCAATAAAGTATTTGGTGACTTGGTGTACGATCCGGGAATGAGTCACTACAAAGAAAACTATCAACTCAGAGATTTTTATGAATCCATTTATTTGACCGAAAAGTAGTAAGTTAGGTTTTCTCTTAATATTGGTATTTACATAATAATATTCTGATTTTTGGAAGGATTGAATAACCGTGGAACAACAACTTGGTTTAGTTTCAATTATTATGCCCGCGTACAATTGTGAGGCATATATTGGTGATGCACTCAGATCTATTCTTGCTCAAACCTATTTGAAATGGGAAGTAATAATTGTAGATGATTGTTCCCAAGATTCCACAAGTGATGTAGTAAGAAGATATGCTGAAGTAGATAATAGAATAAAGTACTATAGACTCCATGAAAACTCAGGTGCAGCAAAAGCACGTAACAAGGGAATTGAGATGGCTGTAGGACAATACATAGCATTTCTCGATAGTGATGATGTATGGTCAACTTACAAACTAGAAAAACAAATTAACTTCATGAGAGAGAATCAATATACATTTACGTGTACAAGCTACGATAAGATTGACGAGAATGGTGTTAAACTCAACCGGGAAATTATCGCGAAAGTAAGTAGTGATTACGATGGTCTTTTAAAGACGTGTCCTGGAAATTCAACAGTCATTTACGATGCTGTTAAAATTGGAAAGTTTTTTATTCCAAATATCAGAAAAAGGAACGATTATGTTATGTGGTTAAGTGTGATTAAGCGGGCAAATATGTTGTACGGCCTGCAAGAAACGTTGGCAAGTCACAGGGTTAGATCCGGTTCTATTTCTAGTAAAAAAATAGATTTAGTTTCATATCACTGGAAGGTATACAGGGAAATAGAGAAACTCTCTTTTTTCAAGTCCTGTTTTCTTGTTTTTTACTGGGTTATTTTTACCGTTCTTAAATTGAGATAACATTTGATATGGTACTATTATCTAAAAAAAGTGGGGGTATAACAAAATATGAAGGTGTCAATCGTTGTCCCTACCCTCGGTAACAGGTTAGATGAGATCCGAAGGCTTATCAATTCATTGACAATGCAGCAATATAAGAATTTTGAGGTAGTAGTTATCTCACAAGAAAATCACGAGATTGTCAGTGAAATTTTAAAAGCATTCAGGGAGTTAAGAATAGTTCATCTTCGATTGGATAAGAGAGGTTTATCTTACGCAAGAAACCATGGAATTGCTCAAGCAAACGGAGAGATAATTCTTCTATCAGATGATGATTGTTGGTACCATAGTAAATCACTCGAGATTATCGTAACTGAGTTTTTAAAAAACGTTGAATTGGATATCTTGTTGACAAAAATCCATGACTTCGACCAAGATATTCCTTACAAAAAATATAGTTACAAAAAAACAAAAATTAAAAGTAAATATTCTTTGTTGTCAAAATCGTCAATAGAAATTGCTTATAAGAAAGGGTATGATGCTTTTTTATTTGACGAAAAGTTTGGCCTCGGGGCTACATTCTCGTGTTGCGAAGAGATTGATTTTTTAATTACAAATTTCGATAATAATAAAACTTTTTTTTATGTACCTGAGGTGACCGTATTCCACCCGAAAAAAAGGATTGAAAACAGACAAGAAAGAGTGATTGCTAAAGGTGCAATTTATGCAAAACACTTTAACTGGTTCATCGGATTCCTAGTTGTGGCTAGAGATTTATTATTAAAAAGGGAGAATAATTTAAAAGCTTTTATGAAGGGATACTCTTTATATAAGAGGAGCACCAACTAATCGAAAATGCCCCCGACAACTGCATTCTCCCCAACCTTAAATGAAGAAGAGTTGAAATTATGGAGTTAAATCAAAAGAAAATAATTTCTTCAAATTTTTTTTTACTGATGTTAATGATATCGCTATATTTTGGTGTTTTCAATTTTTATGTGGGGTTTTCTCTGAAGCCATACATGATAATTACTGCTGTTAATTTATTGCTATTTTTTAGGTATATAAAATTTAGCAATCCCCTTCAGTATGAGTTGTTTATGGTATTTTTCATAATCTATTATTCTTCAACAGCGCTTCAGTTCAACTACCCAGAAGCTCACCTAAGATTTATCTTTGCACTTATAATAATTTTGTGCTTCTATTTTATAACTAGAGGGTTACTTGAGTGGTGTGATATAGAATCCCTAAAGAAAATATTGTCGGTCTCTGGGTTGGTGGGATGTCTAGCTTCCCTAACGTATTATTCTATAGGTGTTTTGTCAGTAGGAGGTTCATTTATCGGCAATAGTATCGTTTACGGATTAAGAATAGATAGGTCCCTGCCAAGATTGATTGGTACTACATCAAATGACCCCAATATCTTTGTTTACTTTATAACACTCTATTTTTTCTATACACTCTTTAATCTTAAATCAAAGCTAAATATATTAGGGTTCATTTTAAGTTCGCTCTGTATCCTTTTAAGCTTTTCAAGAGGGGCATATTTGGCTATATTATTTGGTTTGGTGGTTTCTCTTTTTATTAGTGGAAATCTTAAGAGAAAGGTAAAAGTATTATTTCTCGTCTCGGGTTTTACAGCGATAGTCTTAGGTGCCGGGAATTATTTTAGCGATGGACTTAATATTAATCCTGTTGAGATAATACAACAAAGGTTTAATTCAATTCAGGATGATGGCGGAAGCGGAAGGTTATACTTATGGGAAAACGCTTTGAAGACCTTTTGGGACAACCCACTTTTTGGAATAGGCATAAATGGAACGATCGAGTACAGTACAGAACATTATTCCCATGAAGGGTATGTCCATAACACTTTCCTTGAGGTGTTGTCGGAATCTGGAATAATTGGATTTTTGTTATACTTAACTTTCTGGGTCTCCATACTACATTGTTGCGTAAGACTTCTAAGGATTAATTCAAATTCTAAGTTTTTAATAGTTACATTTATTGCGATGTTTATACAGTTAAACTCTTTGTCCATCCTTTACAACGAATCTTTTTATATTGCGTTACTGGTTTTATTTAAGTATTACAAGACGTACCTTAAACATCGTTAATGATGTGGCTCTTTAGAAAAGGTACTGGAGAGAAAGATTCTATTTAAACATAGGGGGAAACTATAGGTGTTATTAAGTGTTATAGTGCCTATGTACAATGTCGAGAAATACGTGGGAAAAACTCTAACATCGTTAATCTACCAAAATGGATACAATCTTGAAGTAATCATAATAGATGATGGCTCGTCTGATAATTCATACAACATAGCCTCTCAAATAATGTTCAATAGTAAAATCGATTATAAGATTATAAAAGTTAGGAATGGAGGTGTAAGTGTTGCTAGAAACAAAGGCTTGGAAGAGGCGAAGGGAAAGTACGTTGTTTTTTTAGATGGTGATGATTTTGTTTCAGAAAATTTTCTTGAGGGTATTAATAGTATAACAAAAGAATATGGCGAGATTGATGTTGTTTCTTGGGGATATAATACCGTTTCAACTGATGGAGAGGTATTTCAGTACTACTTCGATAAGTACAATAATCCACCTGTTAAAATAATGACCGGGCCAGAAGCTTTGAAGAATATACTTATTGAAAAAAGGCTATGGGTTTGTACTGGAAATATTGCAATTAGACGAACGTACTTATTAATGAGTGGTCTACGTTACACTGAAGGCTGCAGTAATGGAGAAGATCAAGAGTTCACTTTCAAAGTATTATCTCAAGCGAAAGGTGTGTTTTTTACTAAAAGAATTCTTACAAACTATGTAAGAAGGCCGGGTTCAGCATCAAACAGTTTTAATATTAACCGGTTTGATGCAATTAATGCAATTGAAAGAACCGCTTTACATATGGAAACAGTATCCCTGAACGAAATTGCTAACTACTTATCCAACGATCATATCATTATAAATTTTCTTAACAATTATACTGCTAGTTTAAAGGGATTATCTAATTTAGATCCCCAAAAAGGTAAAAAGATGATTATTCAAGCCGAGTTAGAAATGTCGTATCCTGGACTATTGCTTGAAATCCGTAAAAAAATGGAGCAATATAGCGGTGGGAATAAAAAATTAAAATTATTAATTTTATGTTATTTAGTTTCACCACTTCTTTTACACACAGTATTAAGTGTTTTGGACGCCGTCACAAGGAGCGGAAGGAGATTATTAAAACCTAGAGAAGGTTTATCTAAATGAAAGTTAAATCCAAGGTTTTCATCAAAAATTTATCCTATTCTTTTAGCGCAAATCTGATTTCATTACTTATATCCACAATATTAATTCTAGTCGTGCCCTCTTATATTGGTTTATTGGATTATGGCTATTGGCAATTGTATATGTTTTATACATCATTTATTGCATACTTATCCTTTGGCTTGACAGACGGTGCTTATTTGAGGTACGGAGGATATGAGTATCATAAGCTTCATAAACCGGTGTTTGTTTCCCAGTACTGGTTTTTGGTGGCTCTTGATGTTGTTGCACTGTTTTTAATAATGCTTTTTATTAGCTACTCTGCATTGGATATTTCAAAAAAGAATGTAATTTTCCTTGCATGCCTTAATGGTGTAATAATAGTTCCACGTTCATTATTGATTTTTACGTTGCAGACAACAAATAAGGTAAAAGAATCTTCAATAATTATTATCATTGAGAAAGTGGTTTATTTCGCGATGATAATAATCATTCTTGCTTCAGGAAACAAAAGGTTTGAGTTATTAATATATTCGGATCTCGTTGGTAAAATTTCCTCACTATTGTTTTCATACGTTGTTTGTAAGGATTTGGTGTTCGGAAGGTATGAATCCTTTAAAAATAGTGTAAAGGAAATTGCAGTCAACATTTCCGCGGGAAGTAAATTGATGATTGCTAATCTAGCAAGCATGTTAATTATAGGGATAGTACGTTTATACATAGAAAGAAGCTGGAGCATTGAAACCTTTGGAAAAATCTCGTTTACCTTAAGTATATCTAGCATGGCGCTTTTGTTCATCAATTCAATCGGATTGGTTCTATTTCCAACGTTGCGTCGGTTAGCGTATGATTCATTACCTACTCTTTATGGGAAAATAAGACCATTAATAGGGATACCATTAACAGCATTCTTAACTTTATATTTCCCACTGAAGGGTATATTGTATCAATGGTTGCCAGAATATAGGGAAAGTTTAGTATTCATGGCCATACTTTTTCCGATGTTCATCTACGAGAGCAAAATGAATATGCTCATAGCTACATTTCTTAAAGCACTTCGGAAAGAAAAACATATACTGATTATAAACTTGATTGTTGTTGTAGCTTCACTAATTATTACATTAGCTAACGCTTTAATAATTAAGAACCTTTATTTTTCTATATTCTCTATTGTAGCGTTATTGGCAATCAGATGCGTCCTTGCTGAAGAGTTATTATGCAGGCTATTAAAATTAAAATTTAATAGAGACACTATTTTTGAGTTAGTGATTTCAGTATTTTTTATAATAATTGCTTTGAAACTAAGTAATTTTATTGGATTTCTAGTTTATACTGGAATGATTTCATTATACTTTTTCCTTAAAAAGGATGATCTTTTACTACTATGGTCTTCAAGTTTGAATAAGAGAATTACAAATTAGTGGTTATAATTTTGACTATTTTTGTATTTTTGTAAGATTATTGTACATTCGCAGTACAACAAGCGGTTGGAATTTCTCTTAGTTAAGCACTGAAATATAATTGATATTTTTTGTAGGGGCAAAATTAAGTATATCATTTAAAGATAAGGAAAATGCTGCGATGAATATCTCTGTTGCAGGTACTGGCTATGTTGGATTAGTTGCAGGTGTTTGCTTTGCCGAAATGGGACATTGCGTAACCTGTGTAGATGTCGATGAGAATAAAATTAATCTTTTAAAGTCAGGTGTATCGCCTATTTTCGAGAAAGATCTAGAATTGTTAATGAAAAAAAATTACTTATGTGGAAGAGTCGACTATACAACTGATTTCCAATCAGCCTACAGGAATGCAGATGCAATCTTTATAGGTGTCGGTACTCCAGAGCATCCCGACGGTTCTGCGAACCTCTCGTACATCGCAACAGTCGCTAGGCAAATTGCGGAGTCAATTGAGAAAGATTGCCTCGTTGTAGTGAAATCGACTGTTCCTGTGGGAACGAATGATAAGGTGGAGCAGTTCATTCATGATTTTTTGGTCCATGACGTCAGGGTTGAGGTGGCGTCAAACCCGGAGTTTCTAGCCCAAGGCTCGGCTGTCAATGATACATTACACGCAGCACGTATCGTTATTGGGACGGAAAGCAAGTGGGCAGAGGAGATTCTTAGAAAAATATATGAACCATTCAACTTGCCGATCGTCTCTGTAAGTAGAAGGTCTGCGGAGATGATAAAATATGCTTCGAATGATTTTCTTGCCCTTAAGATCTCCTACATGAATGATATTGCTAATTTATGTGAGCTTGTTGGGGCGGATATTCAAGACGTAGCCAAAGGAATGAGCTTCGATGATCGCATCGGCAGCAAGTTTTTGAATGCGGGCATCGGTTTTGGTGGCTCTTGTTTTCCAAAAGACACGAAGGCATTGGAATATTTGGCGAAGCAACATGGTTATGAGCTAAGGACGGTAAAATCAGCGATCGATGTGAATAAGGATCAAAAAACAGTTTTATTTAGGAAGGCTAGCAAGCGCCTTATTACGTTTCACGGTCTTAAGGTAGCTGTACTCGGCTTAACTTTTAAACCGGGCACAGATGATTTACGCGAAGCGGCCTCGTTGGAAAATGTACCTTTATTATTGGAGCAAGGTGCGGAAATTTTCGCTTTTGATCCAGTTGGGTCAAACAACTTTGCTAAGGTTCACCCACAAGGCGCAAATGGAAAAGGAAGTATCACATACGTCGGAAACATTGAGGCGGCATTGGATGGAGCAAATGTATGCTTCATCTTTACCGAGTGGGGGGAGATTAAGGCAGTTTCCCCAAAACTATATAAGAAACTTATGAGGACTCCATTGGTGTACGATGGAAGGAATATATACAATCTTAAAGATATGAAACTCGCTGGTGTAGAGTATTATTCCATTGGCAGACCTGGGAGTACCATAAAGTGGAGGTGATTGCATGATTGACATACACTCCCATATTCTCCCCGGCGCCGACGACGGATCACCTTCCTTAGAGGGTTCATTGGAGATGGCGCGGGCTGCAGTATCAGATGGGATTCAGATAATTGCTGCTACGCCTCACCATAAAGACGGATATTTTGTGAATGAGAAAATTGCTATTCTTAAGGCCGTGGAACAATTAAATGATGCTCTTCGACAAGCGGATATCCCATTAATGGTGGTTCCAGGCCAAGAAGTTCGTCACTATGAGTCCTTAATTGAAGATTTGTATGATGGGTCACGATTGCTTACGATCAATAACTCAAAGTATTTGCTGCTGGAGTTTCCTTCAGGGGATGTACCGTCAAACATTCAGGATACGCTTCATGAACTTGGGATCCTAGGGATCACTCCAATTATTGCCCACCCGGAACGAAATCGTGCTATAGCATCGAAGCCGGATTTGATGGAAGAACTGATCGAGTGGGGGGCACTAGCCCAAGTGACCTCCCAATCTCTTGTAGGTCGCTTCGGTCCGAAGGTCCAGAGAACGGCTGAAGAACTCTGCCGAAGAAATTTAGTTCATCTGATCGCTACAGATGCGCATAACATCACGACACGACCTTTTCTAATGAGGGAAGCAATGGAATGGGTTATGAGAGAACAAGGGGATACATATCGCCAGTACTACGAGACTAACGCTAAACATGTATTGTCGGATCTTCCGATTAGGAGAATGGGAACCGTGAGAACAAAGAAAAAATCCCTATTCTTTTGGCGCAAGTAAATCTTTAAACCTATTAATATCATTGATAAAAGAAGCATTTCTGTGGTAGACTAGCCCTAACTGCCTTACTAAATTTGGTATAATTGTTCGTCGCTTATAAAGTACATACGAGGTGAAACCATGAAGAAGAAAGTATTAAAGACTACTGTGGCAGCAAGCTTGGTTTTCGGGTCCATTGCTGGGATTCCGTTGAGCAATAAGGGAATTCAAGAGCTGTTCGGAACTCCGGTTGCAAGTGCATCGATAACCTCGGAAAATCCGCTCCCGGTAGAAGCGAATGAATTGTTGCAGCGGATGATTCGTGTCTACAACCAACTGACTCCGGAAGAACAAGCGGAAGTCAAGCAGTTAAGTATTGATCTGAGTGGAAGCGTAGTACCGGAGAATGAATATCTTGTAGAACCGATCATCAATTTCGTTAATGCGAAGCAAGAAGGCGAGAACGAGATTAATGCACAGGACACTCTGCCAATAATCGCGGCATTCTCCATCGCGCTTTCGAGCGATCAAGAGACGCTTAGCAAGGGCTTAAACGGGCTCCGCGAAAGCGAACACGTTCGCACATGGGTCTCCAAGATCTTAGCCGGCAGTGGCGTGAGTCTGGATGGAGAGAATCAACTCCAAGTCTCCGACTTTGTAGCCTTCTTGAATGCATCTCAGTCGGCTGTTGCCAACCAATTTACGTTGACAAAAGCGCTGACCTACTTGAACGCGCATAAAGACGGGACACTGTTGACGACGCAGCGGGCTGCCTTGAAGGCTGACCTGAAAGCGGCCTACGAAACTGTGATTGGTAATACAAGCCTGAAGCTTTCCCAAGCACTCACTTACTACACGTCCCTGCCTGGCGAGAAAACGGCCTTGGCTGAAGCGCTTGCGGATACTGCACTGAATTACTTGGACAAGTTCGACAGCGATACGAAGGCTACCACCGCGATTCTGAAGGGAATCGTCCGTTCCGAAGCGAAGCTTGCGTCTACCTCGGGAGGCGTAGAGTTGACGCCGCGGCTTACGATCTTTGATAAGGATATCTCGGACTTGGTTACTTGGGGAGTCGAGACGCCAAATAGCTTTATTAGCTTTACCGGCGGCAAGTTCGTCTTGAGCAGCTCCGCACCGGCGGATACGAACGTTACAGCTTCGGTATACGCGAAGGATAAGTTATTTGATGAGTTGGTTTTCAAAGGTGATATTACTCTCCGCAGAGCCTCCGAATCCGGTCCGGTTGGCGGCGGCCCAGCACCGAGCACGGGGCTTCCTCCGCAAGCGGCTGAACAAGCTCAAGCTGCGAAGAAAGCAGTAGAAGAGGCGAAGGCAAAGCTCGCGGAAGCTTCTCCGCAAGAGAAGAGCAAGATTATGAAGGAAGCCCTCAAGAACGTGAAAGAGGCAATTAAGGAGATTGGCAAGGTTTCCTTGTCCAACGCGGTGACGGTAACGAACGGCAAGGCGACAGCCAACGTGAATGTTGGGCAGTTGCAGCAGCAGCTTGCCGCAATTAAATCGGAAGTAGAAGCGTTGAAAGCGTCGTTGAAGGAGCTCGACGCCAATGCCAACGTAAACATGGCGCTGACGCTTGACCTTGGCGACGTCGATGCGGACGAAGTCAGCCTTCAGTTGGTTGGCGCGCTTCTCACGGCTGTAACTGGGGCAGGCGCAACATCCATCAACGTTACGGTGAACGGTGCGGGCATCAACTTCGCTCCTTCGGAGGTCGCAGCCGGAACGACGCTGACGATTAGCAACGCCTCGGATGATTCCGTCAGCGAAATTGCCGATGTAGTAACGTTCACGTTCGTCTCCCCGGCAGGTGGCGAAATCGACGAGTTCGATCGTCCGGTATCCCTGACGCTGTCGGTGGATCCGGAAGCGGACTTCGACGAAGAGCTTCTGACGGCTGCGAAGGTAACGGAAGACGGTCTTGAGATTGTAGGAGGCACCTACGAGGACGGTACGGTGACGGCCCCTCGCTCGACGTTGTCGACGTATACGGTCATTGAGAATGACGTCGAATTTGCGGATACGGCATCGGTAGGCGCGTGGGCCGGTAAGGAAATCAAAGTCGTTGCGGCGAAGGGCATCGTAGAAGGCCGCGGCGCCGGCGACTTCGACCCGAACGCCAACGTGACGCGTGCCGAATTCGCGAAGATGATTTCCAAGGCGCTCGGCATCGCCGGCGGCAGCGCGAAGGAGAGCTTCTCCGACGTGTCCGCAGACGATTGGTTCCAACCGTATGTCGCGGCTGTCTCGAAGTGGGGCATTACGAACGGCAGAACGCCTTCGAGCTTCGATCCGAACGCGCCGATTACGCGTGCGGAGATGGCGACGATGATCGCTCGCGGACTGCAGCAAGTGCGCGGCGAACAAAGCTTCATCGCGAATGAAGACGTATTGGCGCAGTTCAAGGATGCGGATCAGATCCTTGCAACGCTCGAGGATGGAGTCGCGTTCGCGGCTGATCTGGGTATCGTTCAAGGGCTTCCGACGGAGGAATTCGCACCGAACGCCCACACGACTCGAGCGCAAGCGGCGGTTATGATCTATCGCCTGCTGCAACAATAAGTAGAACCCAACATGAGGGCCCGTCTTTCTTCTCGGAGAGAGACGGGCCTTGCATTTTCCTATTCATTCCCGTATCCATTCATCTGATAATCGTGTAAAATGAGAGGACAAGACTGTTAAGGGAGTTAATTTCATCATGGAACTGGAGTTAGAACTGAAGGATTATGTAAAGATTGTACGGAAGCGATTGTGGCTTATCCTGACGGTCGTTGTATTGGCCAGCATCGCGGCCGGAGTCGTAAGCATGTATGTCTTGAAGCCTGTGTATGAAGCATCGACGAAGCTGATCGTGAATCAGTCGAACGAAGCCGCGACCGGAATGCAGCAGCTTGATCTGAATGCCGTTAACTTAAACTTGCGCTTGATCGATACATATAAGGAAATCATTAAGACGCCAGCGATCATGGATAAGGTGATGTCCGAGCATCCCAAGTTCGGACTTACCGCGGGCGAGTTGAGCGACAAGGTGCGTGTTAGCTCGGTGAATAACACGCAGGTCATGACCCTGGTTGTAGAGGATGGCTCCTATGAACGCGCGGCAGCCATTGTCAATGCAATCTCGATCGTGTTCCAAAGAGAAATCCCCTCGATCATGAACGTGGACAACGTCTCCATCTTGAATGAAGCGCCATCGAATGCATCGCCTTCCCCGGTGAAGCCCAACGTGAAGTTGAACATCGCGATAGCGTTCGTAGTATCCTTGATGGTTATGCTAGGGATCGCCTTCTTGTTAGAATATTTGGACGATACGATTAAGACGGAACGCGATGTCGAGACGGTAATCGGATTGCCGACCTTGACCGCGATCGCGAAGACGACAGACGAAGATTTCACCCACGGGGCGAAAAGTTCTAAACGAAAGGTGACTGACAAACGTGCCGTCCTTGAGCAGTAAACGGAAAATCATTGCCCAACACAACCCGAGGTCTCCGATCTCTGAAGCTTATGTCAAACTAAGAACGAATATCGAATTGTCCGCGGTGGATAGTCCGATCCAAGTCATCATGACGACTTCGGCCAATCCTGGGGACGGTAAGTCGACGACAGCATCGAACTTGGGAGTCGTATACGCGCAGGCTGAGAAGAAGACGCTGATTATCGATGCCGACCTTCGAAAGCCGACGATGCACCACTACTTTATGTTGAGCAATCGAGGCGGGCTTACGAGTGTCTTAACAAACCAGAGCAGGTTTGAGTCCGTGGTTCGAGATACCTCTACGCCGAATTTGCAAGTGCTCACGTCGGGCCCGATTCCGCCGAATCCTTCGGAGTTGTTGTCTTCCAAGCGGATGAGCCACTTGATCGAAGAACTGCGTAGTCAATACGATACGATCATTATCGATTCGCCTCCGACCTTGGCGGTCGCGGATGCTCAGATCATCTCTACATTAACGGATGGTGTGCTGTTAGTCCTGAGCTCCGGAAATACGAAGCGAGATTTGGCACTGAAGGCGAAGGCCAGCTTGGAACATGCGAAGGCACGGATTCTAGGCGTCGTCTTAAATAACATGGACCGGAAAAATGCGGATGCATACTATTACTACTATGGTGCAACAGAAGAGTAGCTCCGGCTGCTCTTTTTTACTTGCTTCTATTTATTAACAAAAATGAGTCCCGTTGTGGTACAATAGTCCGGACATAAAGAGAGATGGGACGGCGAAATACCTATGAATAACAATGTAAGGGTTATGCTGCTCGTTGCATTGGACTGCATTTTTGTTGGGAGCTCCGTAGTTTCATCCTACTTGATTCGAAACAACGGGAGCATTCCGATTGCATTGTGGGGAGAAGTCGTAGGGTTTAGCATGACGGCAATACTCGCCCTGGGACTATCCTTTTACTACTTTAAGCTTTATCACCGGGCCTGGAGATATGCTAGCATTGGGGAAATCGTTTCTATTGTCAAGGCAACAGCGATAGGGATTCTGCTAGCTTATCTTGCAACGATGGTTACGATGCATGAAGTTGTAGACTTCCCTGTATTGACGCGTACGTTCCAGACGGTTCTGATTCTCGTCGGTGGCTCGAGGTTTGTATGGAGGATGTTTCGAGATACATACTTCGTTAAGCAGAGGCGGATGAAGAAGCCGGCGCTCATTATAGGCGCTGGCGATGGAGGAGCATCGATCGTCAAGGAGCTGAAAAATAACCTGGCTTCTGAGGTATACCCCGTTGCCTTCATTGACGACGACCCGAAGAAGAAAGGCTTGCAGGTCCAAGGGATTCAGGTCCTAGGCGGTCGTGAGCTTATTGTCTCAACCGTCGAGAAATATCATGTCGAAGAAATTATTATTGCGATGCCTTCGATATCTAAGTCTCAAATCTCCGATGTCATTGAGGTATGTAAAAACACAGGAGTACGGTTGAAAATGCTTCCGGCACTCTCCGCTATTTTGGCCGGGAAGGTAAGCTTAAGCTCGATTAGAGATGTTCAGGTCGAGGACCTATTGGGCAGGGATCCGGTCAGTGTGGATCTGGCAGGAATTACGGATTATATACGGGATAAGACGGTACTCGTTACCGGAGCCGGGGGCTCGATCGGGTCGGAGTTGTGCCGTCAGATCGCCTTCTTCCAACCAAAGAAGCTCCTTCTCCTTGGTCACGGGGAAAATAGCATCTATCAGATCGAGTCGGAGCTCTTGCGGCTGAAAGTCGCCTGTCCGATTGAGACGATCATCGCGGACGTTCAAGATCGAAAGAGACTCGACACGATCTTCAACCAATTTCGCCCACAGGTTGTTTTCCATGCAGCTGCCCATAAGCACGTTCCGTTAATGGAACGCAACCCGTCGGAATCCATTAAGAACAATGTCTTCGGTACGAGGAACGTTGCGGAGTATGCCGATCTCTACAGTGTCGAACGATTCGTTCTTATCTCTTCCGATAAAGCCGTAAACCCGACGAGCATCATGGGGGTCACGAAGCGGATCGCTGAGATGGTCATCCAGTGTATGAATGTACATAGCAAGACGAAGTTTTCCGCTGTACGGTTTGGGAATGTGTTAGGCAGTCGGGGGAGCGTCATCCCAAGGTTTAAGGAGCAGATCGCGGCAGGCGGGCCGGTCACAGTAACGCACCCGGATATGGTTCGTTACTTCATGACGATCCCGGAAGCTGTACAACTGGTGATCCAAGCTGGCGCTTACGCCGAGGGTGGCGAGGTGTTTATTCTCGACATGGGGAAGCCGGTGAAGATCGTCACGTTGGCGGAGGATCTCATTCGCTTCTCCGGTTTGGAGCCTCATGTGGATATTAAGATCGAGTTTACGGGCATTCGTCCGGGAGAGAAGTTATTCGAAGAGTTGTTAACCGATGAAGAGGGTCTTACTTCGACGAAGCATAACCGGATATTTATCGGTCGGCCCGCGAACATTAGTCGCACCGAGATGGAGTTCGAGCTAAAGCGATTAGAGCAAGTGCTCGGGGAGGATCAACAGAGTATCCGTTCGCTGTTGAAGACGATTGTCCCGACTTATGGGAATGTATCTTAATCAGGAGGGGAAGCGATGAAAAGGAAGCGCAGATTCCGATGGGTGTGGATCCTCTCGGGCTCCTTGCTCATTGTTGGCGTCGGCGCGTATGTTGCCATGGATATGGCCGTGTCGTATACGTTGAAGCAGATGACTGCTGTCGTCCCTTCGGATCCGATCGCAACAGAGGGGGCATTGGAGGAGCCGGGAACGGCGGACTCTGTTGTCTCGCAAGAAGAGTCGTCTGATATGCCCCTGGAGGCATCGTCCAGTAACGTCGCTGATTCGGAGTCAGAGGCGGGGGCTGGTGCGGCCTCACCGGCGACGCAAGCTCCTGAGCCGGCCCAAGGGAAGTCGGACAATGACAAGCCGCAGGAGGCTGTCGGTTATGATCCGAATATCAGCTCGGAACAGGCGGCAAGCGTACAGGAAAACGTAACGGCTAGGGAGAAACTGACCGTAGCAGGCGTGTTGATGGACAATTTTAGCGCGGCGGAGCTGCGAGAATTCGCGTCGATCGCTGCCGGCGGCATTACAGTCGAAGAGAAGAAAGCCGCTCGAGACACCTTTTTATCGCGTTTAAGCGAAGAGGAGTATAACGAGCTCATCGCGATCGCCGCCAAATACGGATTAAGCCAGGGAAAGAGCTATGTCGAGGTAAAAGAAAGCACAGAACCGATGAAGGAGTAGATTATGAAGAATCATCTGAAGAGAGGCGTGCTGGTTCTTGCCAGCGCCATCGTTATGGGAAGCGCGTTCGCTGTCGCACAAGCGAATGACGCCGCAGAAGGTCAATTATCGATATCCATTGCCAAGGCTCCGATCAGCTTTACTTTCAATGGACAAGCATTAGCCCCCGCGAAAGGGGAAGAGGGTTTTATCCATGAGGGCACGACCTACGTGCCGCTGCGCTTCATGTCCAATGCCGTCGAGAAATCCGTAGCCTGGGATGGCAACACGATGACGGTCTACGTTACCGAGCCGTCGAAGAATGAGAAAGAAGCGATCCGGAAATCGAACGCCGCTTATGCCGTAGAGTCTTCGACCGCACCGACGCAAGAATCGGTCGTTACTCAATCCATTGGAGTATTCTCCAAGCCGATTACTTATGTGTTCGACGGTGTGAAGAAGACGCCTGCCGCTGACAAATCCGGGTTTATCTATAACAACAAAGTCTATGTACCGTTGCGCTTCTTCAGCGACTCGGTAGGTCAGACGGTCCAATTCGACCCGAAGACATACGCGATTAAGGTCACTGTGAAGGCGCAGGCGAGCAAGACGCCGGATACCACGAATCAGCCGGAGACGAGCGATAAGAAGCCAGCGATAGCTCCAACACAACCGACGCCGACGCCAGTAGTCGGGGGCGGAGGCGGTGGTGGGGGCGGCACAGGGGTCGTAAAGCCGAGCTACGATTCCATCATATCCGAGGCGGAGAGCAAAATCATCGCTTTACAGGCTGGGTGTATGGCTAAACTTACGACCATCAAAGATCAATATGAGGCAGCTACGGAACAGTCCGAAAAGGATAGGCTCCGCGCGCAAGGGGAGGCAGAGTTTACAGCCTGCGATAGCTCCTTCTACTCCCTTATGGATAACCTAAGGAAGTCGCTTCAAGACAATCAGTACGATACAGCCGCTGTTGATACGTATATAGTTCTGTACGAGGCGCTCGTTGCTGATAAGAAAGCTGAATATGGAATATAAAGCCCTCATACAAGAAAACCCGGAATGCCGATGAATCGGTATTCCGGGTTTTCTTGTATGTGTACGCCGAGCTTAGCGTCATCAATTATGGTAGTAGTCCGAGTTTGATCACCGTATAGGGTTTCCTAATATTCTAGTTTATAGGCGCTTGTTTTGAAATGTCATCGATCTGTTGATTGATTTGTTGCGGGTCTTGGACTCTCATCAACAGTTCGGATAATAGCTCATGGTCCGTTCGGCCCTGTTTCTTTAACAAACCTAAATAATAGATAGCGGCCGTGAAATCTTCTTGTTGATCAAAAGTTTTATCGAGAGCGGTTGCTAAATACTGCTCTGCTTGCGCATCGTCGCCTCGGTACAAGTATACTTGCCCCATCGATAATGCTAACCCCGGGGTGATCCCGAACGCGCGGCCTTGAAGCTGGGCCTCGGGCAAATGTTCAAGCTCTTTCGCTTTATCTTCCACCCGGTCCCGAACTGCGAACACGGCATCCCAGTGTGCTTGGGCTTCGGTTACGGATTGAGCGTTCAAGAGAGTTACGCCATATTGAAAGTGAACCGCAGCCAGTTGCTCATATAAGCTCATGTCCCATGGATAGTGAGGGATGGAAGCCTCCAGTAATGCGATACCGTCTTCGTATTTTCCTTTAAGCAACTGAAGCTGAAGCTCGCGAAAAACAAAAGGTTTATAGAACGGCTCTTTTTGCTTCATTTCCGAAAGTAGCTTCTCGGCCTGTTCAGCGAAGTTCTCGTCTTTCGTTTGACTGTAAAGTTGGTTCATCAAGGCCAGCTTGAGATCCACGTATTCCGGGTGACCGGTCTTATTGATGGCCATATCCAACGGGTTTAAAATTTCCTGCAGAGTGCCTGTTCCGGAGGAGGCATTAGCGCGAGCAGACTCGTACAATCGATTTCCTGATAGGTCATTAAATGAAAGAACGATGAAAAGTAACGACGACACTAACAAAGCACTGGGCAGGAAGAAAGCCCACTTGCTTTCCGCCAGCTTTTTCTGAACCGGGAAGGAGGGGAGATCGCTCCCGGAAACCATTGCGCCAAGGGATAAATAAACGAGAGCGCCTAAATAAACATAGCTCATATTAAAATCAATAAAGCTATGCGCGAGAATCGAGACGACGATGACATAAAAAATCAGATATGTTCCTTGTTCCTCTTCGTTCTTCTTAAAGTGAGACCGGAGGAAAAAGTAGACGACACCTAGGAACAGGATCAAGACCGTAATCAGTCCGACGATTCCAACTTCCACAAGTGTTTGTAGGAAAAAGTTGTGGGCTTGACGGCTGACATATGGATTCGATTGATATTTTTCATATAAGGATTGCCAGGCGCCGCCGCCTGCCCCGAATGCCGGATAATCTTTCCAAAGCGAAACTGCGTTTTGGTAAAATGTCCCCCGTTCCAACACGCTGTGTTGATTTAAATTAATGTTTTCGATCCGATCTCCGATATTCTCGGGAAGCAAGGAGGAAAATCCGGAGTTACCAAAAAGTAAATACACACCGATCATGCCCGCGACGACACCGAGAACTGGTAGATAAATGCGGGAACTTCTGCGTTCATGAAGGCGCTGAAGAACCACATCCAGCTTAGGTTCGAGAAATTTCCTTATGGATAAGCTGATAACCATCACGACAATGGAAGCAGCCAATAAGAAAAGCCACCCCTTGGTCGCTTCCAGGGCTATGAACTGTGCCTGCAGTTCCGTTCCCAACCGAGTAACGGGTTGGACAATGGAGAACGATGCGATAGACGTAACGATGAGCAAGATGATCGATATGATCTGTTTCTTTAGGGAAAGCAAAGGAAGTACGAGAATAATGACGAACGGCAGGACAATAAATCCTCCGCGCGATAAAGTTAATACGAACGATAAAGCGGCAGGAACCAACAACAATGAGCTGAAGATGGTCCAAGCCCTCTTATTCGAAAGTACGGTTACGAGCAGAGCACCGATCATGAGAGCGATCAAATAGGCAGCGTAGCTGTTGGCATATTGGAATGCGGAAGTAAGACGATACCCGTTCTCCGTAAACATCACGGCATCTCGATAAAGCGTCGGGTTTTCGTTCGTCCAGCGAAATAACCCCCAGAACGAAGCATCGCCGAACCAGTTAGCAAATCCGAACAGGACAATGGCCGAACCGGAAAGTAGGAACGTCTTCTCCAATAGTCCAGCCCCCCAATGGGGTCGGGACAGGTACATGCCTACAAGAAAAATAGTGCTATACTGAACGTTGATCCATAAGCTAGCCCCGGAATAGTAATCGGACACGCCGAGAACATGCGAAATTG
The DNA here is from genome assembly GCF_005765165.1 of Paenibacillus antri. NCBI lineage: Bacteria > Bacillati > Bacillota > Bacilli > Caryophanales > Paenibacillaceae > Paenibacillus > Paenibacillus antri. The sequence continues at coordinate 71,216 of NZ_VCIW01000006.1, forward strand.
TATACGCTAATGGTGGAAATAAAAGAAACAAGTAAACTATGAAATCATTCCCTCTCTTTCGCACGTTGTAAAAGAGAGAAACGCTGAACAGTAAGAGCAACGTCCAAGTGATCAATTGGGAAAAGAAGATGTCGACGTCGAACTCCGAGCTTGCACCGTTGAAAAGTGCTCGCTGATAGGGCATAAAAAACAAGAATAAAAACATAACCCCATAACTAAGCCAATAGATAATCGATGATTTCTCTGGATTGGCATCCGCTTTACGACCGTTTGCTTGTAAATTCATAGCTTTCTCCTTTTATAAAGGCCTCATAATGTCCGCGAACATACTCATGTATTTTTTGTTTAAAACGATAATCCGCGAAAGATTCGGCATGTCTGCGAATTTCTACCGGGTCAAAAGACATCGTATCGAGCTTCTCGACGGCTTGAGACAGGCTTGAGGCGGTTTGTTCCGAAAAGAAAGTACCTGTAACCCCTTCTTTGACCGTCTCGAGGGCTCCGCCTTTCCCGAATGCGATGACCGGTCGCCCGCTGGCTTGCGCCTCGAGCGGAGTAATTCCGAAATCCTCGTTGCCCGGCATGATAAAGGCTTTACAACGGGAATAGTAATCCGCAATTTCTTCGTCGGAACGTGCCCCAAGGAATGTAACCGTCGGACCGGCCAGCTTTTCCAAACGTTGTCGGTCGTATCCGTCGCCGATAATGATCAGAGGCTGACGCGAGAGATTCATCGACTCGATGACAATGTCAACTCTTTTGTAAGGTAAGAGCCTAGAGACGATCAAGTAATAATCTTCCTGCTTGTCCGAAATCGTAAATTGGCTGAAATTGACGGGAGGATGAATGACCTCGGACGCTCTGCGGTAATATTTCTGAATACGATTCGCGACATTGTTCGAATTCGCAATGTAATGATCAACTCTCGTAGAAGAGAGTTGATCCCACAACCGAAGACGGTGCAGCACGAACGGGAGAACATAACGGTAGATCGGGTTTGTCCCAATCTCCTTCAAATAGTCGTGATACAGATCCCAAACATACCTCATAGGCGTATGGCAATAGCAAATATGAAGTTGATTTGGGTTCGTAATGATCCCTTTGGCGAATGCGCTGGAGGTACTTAGGATTAAGTCGTAGTTGCCAAGATCCAAGTTCTCGATCGCTAACGGAAGAAGGGAAAGCATTTTCTTGTAATGATGTCTTGCTCCCGGGATCTTCTGGAGGAAGGAGGTGCGGACATCGGCGTTTTGTAACCGTGCAGGTATCTTAGTCTTGTCGCATATTAGTGTATAGACAGGCGCGTCAGGAAACAAATCCATAAAGCATTCCAACACACGCTCGGCCCCGCCATATTGCGTTAAATAATCATGTACGATCGCGACCTTCACCGGTTTCCCCCCAATGCCTTTCGATAAGTACTTTTCGTCTTTTCGTACGTTTGCTCCCAGCCGAATCGCGTTGCTCTCTCCAATGATTTTTCGATATATGAATCCCTATGCCGGGAATCGATTTCGAATTGGCGCATAGCATCCGCCCATTCTTCGAATGCATCGGGCGGCAATAAGATCCCGTTGTCGCCGACCACCTCCGGAATCGACGAGGCGTTGGAAGCAATCACCGGCACCCCGCAACCCATGGCTTCTAGGAGTGGAATCCCAAAGCCCTCATACCATGAGGGGAAGACGAATGCCAGAGCCCCGGTGTAAATCGCAGGCAGATCCTCGTCGGCAATGAATCCGGTAAAACAAATTTCTTGTTGCAACCCATGTTCTTGGACGTACTGAAATATAGGATCAAACTTCCAGCCCTTCGCTCCGACAATAACCAGTTTCGCTTCCGAATGGAATGTTTTCTTCAATTGGTTAAAGCTTTGAAGGAGACCGAGCAGGTTTTTCCTCGGTTCCAGAGTACCCACGAATAAGAAGTAACTTTCAGGCAAATTATATTTGCATATTGTGTCCCTGACCGCTTCCGATGGAACAGGCTTAAATTTTTTATCGGCCGCAAGGTGAATCACATCCACTTTGCTTTCGGGAATATGAAGCAATTCGACAATGTCCTCTTTCGTTTGTTCCGAAATCGCGATAACCCGTTCCGCACGCTGTGCCGAGTAGGGAACCCATTTCGAGTGATGGGCGTATATTTTTGCGCTTGTAGTATTCGGATTTCTCAAAAATGCTAAGTCGTGAATCGAGACGACGGAGCAACGCTTCCGGATCGGCTGGATCGTAAAGTTCGTCCCGTGAAATAAATCGTATTTCGTTCGGGCGAACGCATCGACTGGAAGATCGTAAAGCAAATTCGGTTTCATAAACCTTCTTATTAATTTGTATGGATATCGGTTGTTATGCACAGGCCATCCCGCATCTAAGTGGATGCTCTTCACCAGTCGATTGATCCAAAACGTAGCTTGAATATGTGGATCTTCCTGCATGAGTTCACCGATGCTCTTCACGTATCGAGCGATGCCGGTAGCAGGACCGAGGAGCGGTTGCGCATCGACCAGTATGTTCATGGTTAGTATGCTCCCTCTCCCTTGATTACCACGGGGATCGTCTTTAACATAATTTTGACATCCAGGCCTAGACTCCAGTTTTCTATATAATAAATGTCTAAATTAATCCATTGTTGGAACGAGAGGTCGCTCCGGCCGCTGACTTGCCATAACCCTGTGATTCCGGGAAGGACTTCGAGTCGTCTCCATTCCCAATCCCCGTACAAATCGACTTCGTTCGGAAGCGGAGGGCGCGGCCCGACTAAACTCATGTTGCCCTTCAAAACGTTCAATAACTGCGGAAGCTCATCGATCGAATATTTTCTCAGAATTCTCCCGATACGAGTTACCCTTGGATCGTTTTTAATTTTGAAAGCGGCCCCGTCCATCTCGTTCTTGTCGCTAAGTTGGGGTAACAGTTGCTCGGCATTTCGAACCATAGAACGAAACTTGTACATTCCGAACATTTTCCCGTTCTTCCCGATTCGTATTTGTTTATAAAGAACAGGGCCGCCATCCTCTAACTTTATTAATATGGCGACTAAACCGAGCAATGGGGACATAATGAGTAACCCGATGGAGGATAAGACTACATCGAATATTCTTTTTAGCGCATACCCTAGTCCTTGCATGGGAGTACGTATCAGCGTCATTACAGGCAGTGCATTAATATTGCCAATCTGAACCGTACTGAACATTAAATTGAACATATCGGGTACGATTTTAATATTTATTGAGATTTTCCTTAGATCTTTAATGATGCTATCGACTAGAGTTCTTTGCGAAGGGATCGTAATGATAATCTCATCTACATGATTAGTAGTGACGAGACTCTTTAGGCTCGAGGTGGTACCTAAACATTGGTGTGAATCGTACAAACTCGTTTCTTGATCGTCCACATATCCGAGTACGCGATATCCTAACCAAGGGTGAGCCCCGAATTCGTCCATAATTAATTTGCCGATTTTCCCTGCACCGACGATAATCACATTTTTGGTGAGATATCCTTTCCGCGCCAGCGAGAAATAGATCATTCTTTTCGATCCTCTCAACAAAAACGATCCCATAAGCGCCGTAACCCAAAAACTCACGATGACAAGTCTCGAATACTCGTCGAAATTTAATAAGAAGCTAATCCCTATTGAAATCAATAGGGCATAAGAGTGGGCTTGGAGTGTCTTAAATAACTCATCCATCAACCCAAGGCTTGCCCTGAAATTGAATATTTTGTTTTTGTAGACAAAGAAAAGGTAGAAAACGGCGAAAGCAATAAAAAACAAACCGTACTGAAAAAATCTAGGGCCGTGCCATTGCAAGAGTGTAAAGTCGGCTTGAAATTCGTATGCCATTCGTAATTGGTATAAGCTTAAAAATATGAAGGCAAGGCATGCCATCTCTACTGCGGTAAATGTGAATCCTAGCCATAACGACAAATTTTTCTTTTTTTCGATTTTTTGATTGACTTCTATTGTTTGGGACGACAAATTCCCCAAATTTACGAACATCGGCCGCAACCTTAGGAACCCCTCTCGTGGGAAGAAATGCTGATAGAGAACACATACTCATTCCATTATAATTACCATTATAGTTCGATTAAGTTTCGTTTAGTAGCGCGAAAAAATTACCTATGAATTATAACATAAGGGTTTCATTGGTTTCCATTTATTGTTGGCATCGCAACTTGCTAAGGATATAATAGTATAGTTATGATAATGTCGAATGCTGTATTATCTTGCAGTACAGTGTAACGGGAGGGTATAGGGGTGACATTAACAGCAGTGATTATGGCTGGGGGAAAAGGTGAACGGTTCTGGCCCAAAAGCCGTACCAATTTACCGAAACAATTCTTAAATATCTCCGGTTCAAAATCGATGATTCAACAAACGGTACAACGCCTTGAACACATCATTAATATTAACCAGATATTCGTAGTTACAAATGAACTATACGCAGAACTGATTCATGCTCAAATCCCTAATTTGCCAATTGATAATATTATAATCGAACCGGTTGGACGGAACACTGCGCCTTGCGTCGGGGTCGCTTCGATTCTTATTGAGGAACGGTTCCCGGACAGCACCATGGTAGTATTGCCCTCGGATCATATCATTAAGGACGAGAAAGAATTCGTACATGTGTTGAAAGCGGCTATACAAATAAGTGCGGAAGGGAATAATTTAGTCACTTTGGGGATCTCGCCGACGTATCCAGAAACAGGTTATGGCTATATTGAGAGCGGTGAAGACGTACGGAAAGTTAAGGACGCTTCCGTATACAAGGTAAATCGATTCGTGGAGAAACCGAATTACGAGCTTGCTGAAGAATATGTCGCGAGCGGCAGATTTTATTGGAATAGCGGTATTTTTATTTGGAAAACAAGTGTCATCCGGCAATATATTAAAGAACTGATGCCGGAGATGGACGATGTCCTCGAAACGATGAGAGCTGCATTTAAAACCGAGGTTCAGGCTGAAGTGATTCGAAATGAATTTCCTAAGATGCCGGACCAATCCATTGACTACGGGATTATGGAGAAGGCCAACGACATATATGTCATTCCGTGTATTTTCGGTTGGGATGATGTAGGCAGTTGGACGGCATTAGAACGAATTGACGAATTAGATGAAAACGGGAATGTTATTAGAGGTAACATTTTGAACTTAGATACGAAGCGAAGCATTATTGAAAGTAATGGGAAATTAATTGCAACGCTTGGCGTGGAGGACTTAATAATCGTGGATACTGAAGATGTAACGTTAATATGCGCTAAAGATAAAGCTCAGGAAGTTAAAAAGTTACTTAAAGAATTAAGACTCCAGAAATTGGAACAATACTTATAAATAAGGGAGTAGAGGGAATGGCAAAGCACGCATTAGTAACGGGGATTACGGGACAAGATGGCTCTTACTTAGCGGAATTATTGTTAGAAAAGGGATATAAGGTATTTGGGTTGAAGCGTCGGACGAGCACGCCAAATTATGTAAATATTCAACACTTTATGAACGAAGTCGAGTTCATTGACGGTGATTTATTGGATGTCAATTCTTTAATTCGCGCTGTAAAAATCTCCAATCCAGACGAAGTATATAACCTTGCGGCCCAATCCTTTGTAGGTACTTCATGGGATCAAGCCGTTTTAACCGGGCAGGCAACCGGTATCGGCGTAACGAATATGCTGGATGCAGTACGCTTGGTAAAGCCCGAGGCTAAATTTTACCAAGCATCAAGCAGCGAAATGTTCGGCAAAGTTGTAGAGGTTCCGCAAAAGGAAACGACGTCATTCTACCCGCGAAGTCCTTACGGGGTAGCGAAGGTTTATGGTCATTGGATTACGGTTAACTACAGAGAAAGTTACGATTTCTTTGGCTGTTCGGGGATCTTATTTAACCACGAATCCCCAAGACGAGGAATTGAGTTCGTCACCCGGAAAATTTCAGATGCCGTTGCTAGAATCAAACTTGGCTTAATGGATGAACTACGTTTAGGGAATTTAGACGCGAAGCGAGATTGGGGCTACGCTAAGGATTATGTCGAATGCATGTGGTTGATGCTGCAGCAGGACAAACCGGATGATTATGTCATTGCGACAGGCGAAACGCACTCCGTTAGAGAGTTCTGTGAAATTGCATTTAGACATGTTGGTTTAAACTATGAAGATTATGTAAAGGTCGATCCGAAATTTTATAGAGCAGCTGAAGTTGACCTTCTGTTAGGCGACCCGACGAAAGCCATTTCACAGTTAGGGTGGGTCCCGCAAAAGACGTCTTTCAAACAACTTGTACAACTGATGGTTGATTCCGACCTGGCGAGAGTTGAGAAGACGCTTCCGCGATAACTCTTACTAGGAAGTGATGCCGTGAAAGCATTTATTACAGGGATAAGCGGGTTTGTCGGATATTACCTGGCCAATAAGTTAGTAAGTGAAGGGTATGACGTTCTGGGGATTTCTAGAGCGGAGCCAAAACGAAAAGCAACGGGTGTCGAGTACATTCTATGTGATATAAACGATCGGGGTAAGATGGAGAAGATTATTACGGATTCACGACCTGACCATGTTTATCACCTTGCAGGACCGGCATTCATACCCTTGTCTTATGAGAAACCGAATATTGCATATGGAACGATAGTGGACGGGACTCTAAATCTTTATGAGATTATCCGAAAACATCGTTTGTCGTGCAAAGTGCTTTATGTTGGTTCTGCGGACGTGTACGGACATGGCGATGGGACCCCTCTTCACGAGGGGAGCCCTATTGTTCCTATGAATCCCTATGCGGGTGCAAAAGCTTGTGCTGAGATTATCAGTAAACAATTCTACCATACCTACGGCATTCAAATTGTTAGTGCAAGGCCGTTTAACCACACGGGACCTTATCAATCAGTCGATTTTGTTTGTTCAAATTTTGCAAAGCAGATTGCCCTAATGGAAAAAAATGGAGAAAGCACATTGTCTGTTGGGAATATCGAAGTGGAACGGGACTTCTTAGATGTACGTGATGTAGTGGATGCTTATTACTTGCTTATGCAGTGCGGGACGCCAGGGGAAGTATATAATGTTTGCTCGGGAACATGTACTTCGTTAAAAAATATTATATCTTGGTTGTTTATGAATTCATCGATCCAACAGCATCAGATCTTTGTTGCCCCTGAGAAGCTTAGAAAAGTCGACGCACCAGTCCGTGTTGGTAATCATGACGCACTAGTTCGTGATACCCGCTGGTTCCCGAAGTACAAAATTAAAGATACAATGCATGAACTTCTTCAATATTGGAGGGACAATCTTGAAAAGCTTGAAAAATAAAAGGATTATTGTAACCGGTGGTGCGGGTTTTCTTGGATCTCATGTTGTGGATAAGTTAAAGCGGAGCAATTGTGAATATGTCTTCGTTCCAAGAAGTAAGGATTATGACCTTAGAACCGAACAAGGCATCGTACAGATGATGAAGGATTGGAAACCGGATGTTATTATTCATTTGGCCGCGGTTGTCGGGGGAATTGGAGCAAATCGCGAGAACCCAGGTAAATATTTCTATGAAAACTTAATGATGGGGACACAGTTAATAGAGCAATCTAGACTACACAACGTTGAAAAGTTTGTGGCCATCGGTACGATCTGTGCGTACCCTAAATATACTCCCGTACCATTTAAGGAATCTGATATCTGGATTGGGTACCCTGAAGAAACGAACGCTCCGTACGGATTAGCTAAGAAAATGATGCTTGTTCAATCCCAAGCCTACAGAGATCAGTATGGCTATAATTCTGTTTACTTGTTGCCTGTAAACTTGTATGGACCACGTGACAATTTCGACCCAAAAACCTCTCATGTGATTCCTGCACTTATTAAGAAATGCGTTGATGCAAAGGAGCAAGGATTACCTTACATTGATGTTTGGGGTACAGGACAAGCAACTCGCGAGTTTTTATTTGTAGAGGATGCAGCCGAAGGGATTCTGTTGGCTACCGAAAGATATAACAAGAGCGAGCCTGTGAATTTGGGCGCGGGGACGGAAATCAGCATCAAGCACCTAGTGGAAAAAATTGCTGAATTAACAGGTTTCGATGGGGAAATCAGATGGGATGAAACGAAGCCCGATGGTCAACCTCGGAGATGCTTGGATACAACTAAGGCCTATGAAGAGTTCGGATTCAAAGCGAAAACGGCTTTCGAAGAAGGCTTGATGAAGACAATTGATTGGTATGTAACTCATAAATAGGTGGAATTTCAATGAACTTTGAGCTTTGGCGCTATCGAGGCTATATATGGAATAACGCAATTATGGATCTCAGGAACCGATACGCCGGTTCCTCTTTTGGTGTTTTGTGGAATGTGCTTCAGCCATTGTTCCAAATATTAATTTTCACATTCGTCTTTTCGCAAATTATGGTTGCGAGAATCCCAGGGTTGGAGTCCACATCTGCTTTTGCGATATATTTATGCGCCGGGTTGATTCCTTGGGGGATATTCTCAGAAACTGTAATAAGGGGTAGCAATTCCTTCCTTGAGAACGCTTCGTTTCTGAAGAAATTGCCCGTCCCTGAGTACGTTTTTATTTGTCAATCCGTCGTTGCATCAACCATTGTATTATTTGTTTCTGTTTCGATTTTGCTTATTGTTGTCACGTTTTTGGGCGGGGCAGTGAGCGTGACGTGGCTCCTACTTCCGTTAATGCTGTTACTCTTCCAGGCCTTTGCTTTTGGACTAGCTTTATTGTTTGGTTGTATCAACGTTTTTTTCAGGGATATCGGTCAAATCCTCGGTACAGCCATGCAAATTTGGATGTGGATGACTCCGATCGTGTACTTTAAGGACATTCTTCCCGAAGGGTTCCAACAGGCTGTGGACATTAATCCGGTTTATTGGTATATTTCGTCCCTTCACGAAATTATCGTGTATTCCAAAGTACCCGATCTTCAGTTATGGACTAGTATGGTAATATGTTCGTTGGTCTCCATTATATTGGGAGCTCTAGTTCTTAGAGCATTAAGAGCCGAAATAAGGGATGTTATTTAAATGATGAATGAGGAACTGTTGGTTCAGGCGCATAATGTTTCAAAAAAATATAAAATCTATAAAAATCCTTATCATCGACTAATAGAATGGGCCACCTTTGGTACATTAGGTAAACATGAGCAATTTTGGGCGCTTCAAGACATAAGTTTCGAGCTGCATAAAGGGGAATGTTTGGGGATTATCGGGCATAACGGTGCCGGCAAGAGTACTCTTCTTAAAATATTGTCTAAGGCGTTATGGCCAACGACAGGGGAAATCAAAGTATCGGGAAACATGGTTTCCCTTCTTGAACTTGGAACTGGGTTTCATCCCGAGTTGTCTGGATTAGATAACATATATAACAGTGGGAAGTTACTGGGATTTGATAAACACTATTTAAATGAGAAGATCGATGATATTTTAAATTTCGCCGAGTTAGGCGATTTTATTAAGCAGCCGGTGAAAACCTACTCTTCAGGAATGTTCGTCCGACTTGCTTTTTCGTTATTTGCAAACCTAAAGCCGGACATATATATCGTTGACGAAGCGTTATCAGTAGGGGATATCTTCTTCCAACAAAAATGTTTTTCTTTTTTAAAAGACTTAAAGGAAAAAGGGACCGGAATCATTTTAGTGACACATGACATGCAAACTGTAATGAAATTTTGCGATAAGGTATTGATTTTCGACAAAGGTCGGATCGTCCACTCTGGATCGCCTGTCGATATGGTTAACTTATTCTATTCGATGGGGAAAACGGGAGAAAGGTCTGTTGCTAATGAAGTTACAATCCTCGATGGGGATGTCCAGGAAAAAGTCTCTATTCCACTTCAGGCAAAACTGAATATTAGCCAAGCAACAGGTATTCGAAGAGGGGACAAGAAGGTCGAGTTATTGGGTGTAGAAATCGTCAGTTTAGACCAACAAGAAATCAACACCGCAATGACGGGAGATAAGCTGCGGTTAAACATATATGCCGTCGCTCATGAAGATGTTGAAGATCTGACATTCGGTTATCAGATCACTGATCGGCATAATACAGTAGTCTTTGGTCAAAATTCCTACATGGTTAATCAATTAAGACTAAGGGCTACGAAGAACCAGATAATGAAGGCGACATTCGATATCGATATGCGTTTGTTTCAGGGATTATACACTTTTGCTATTGCGGCTACGGATTGCGACACAGATATAACTAATCATGTATATGATTGGATCGAGGGTGCAATACTACTGGAAATTATGAGACCTGTACGGCGAGAATTCCATGGCATTGCGCAGCTTGACACGCACTTTAATATCACCTATGCCGAGGAATCCTCTTTAATAAAACCCGCAGCGAACTAATTGCTTGATGAAAAGGAGGGGTATCATGGGCAAACAAGTTATTACGATTGATAAGTGTTGGTGTGGTTCCACAGACTTACAAAAGTATAATGAACAGTATGTGAAGTGTATGAGCTGCTCTACACTGTTGAACAGTCCACGATTCGTTTCCGAGTATTTTGAAGTTGAGAATGATAATAACGATTTTTACGGAAAAAACTATTGGTTGCAGCATCAGACAGAATCATTTGGTCATCCCGATATTCGAAAAAGATCTCGAGAGGACCTAACGCAAAGGTGTCTATACTGGTTGAACACCATTTTAAAATATAAGATGCCTCCTACACGTTCTTTAGAGCTTGGATGTGGACCAGGAACGCTTGTCCATCTAATGAAGCAATGCGGATTTGACGCAACTGGGTTGGAACTTAGTCGTTGGGTGGTTGAGTACGGGAAATCCACCCATGGCGTTAATATTATTCATGGGAAAATTGAAGATGCTACCATCCCTGACGAATCACAAGATCTTATTATTATGATGGACGTCCTTGAGCATTTCACCGATCCCGTTCATACAATGACGGTCGTAGCAGATAAATTGAAGGAAAACGGAATCGTTGTTATCCAGACCCCGCGATTTAATCATTTTAGTTATGAAGAATTGCTTGAAACGAATGATATGTTTTTAAAGCAATTCAAGGATCAAGAGCATCTGTTTTTGTTTACTCAGGAGAGCGTCGAGAGGTTAATAAGTTCTGTTGGGTTCCAGTATGTGAAATTTTATGAACCTTTGTTTGGTTATGATATGTTCCTAGTCGCGTCAAAGAAAGAACCTCTGATAAATTCTGACGATGATGTGATTACTCATTTAGAAGGAAATCCCAACAGTAGGATCGTACTAGCTATGTTAGATCTGTATAAGAAACAAGTCCATACGGAAAAAGAAGCGATATTGCGTCTGGAATCGGTTCAGAAGTTAGAAGCATGGTTGAAAGAGAGCGAAACCGACCGAGAGGCTCGTTTAGTTATTATTAATGCTTTGGAGAAACGCCTTCTTGAGAGTGAGTCCGATCGGGAAGCGCGGTTGGGAATTATTAAAGAATTGGAGAAGCGACTCCAAGAGAGTGAATCCGACCGGAATGCAAGATTATCAATTATTCAAGAGCTTCAAAATAAGCTTGAAGTATGCGAAAAAGACCATCAGGCTAGCTTGGCGAAAATTAATGATTTACAGAGGCAAATTGCCGAGTGCGAGGGCGATCGCCAAGCGCGATTGGGAATCATACAAGAAATACAGGAACGCTTGATTGAAAGTGAGGAAGACCGAGCTGCACGGCTTTCCATTATTCAAGAACTTGAGAAGAAACTTGTGGAAAGTGAAAAAGATCGATCCAATCGTTTGGAACTCATCCATGAGTTAGAAAGACAACTAAAAAAGAAAAACTCTGAACATAAATAAAACTAGCACTGAAAGAGAAACTCATTTGGTGGTGAAACTTTGATGAAAGTTGCAATCGATGTGGTTCCTATACGGGGTACTGGTGAGAACGGTGGGGCTCACCATCTAGTACTCGAACTCCTTCAAGGAATGGCGAGACGTAACCGTAACCATGAATATTTACTCTTAACCGCTGAGTGGAATCATCAATACTTCGAACGTTTTGAAGATCTTGGGATGAAGAGGTTTTGTGTTCTTCGTCAAGGAAGTTCAGACGACCGGAATGTTTCGATTACTTCAAACGCACTGATTTCCAAGATAATTTCAAAAATGAAATCCAAGCTGAAGCCATATCTCGGAAGTCGTTCCAATTCATCTTTGCTTTCAGACCTTGGCGTCGATGTATTGTTTTGCCCAATGACGGCGGTTACTTACGCCGAGGTGGGAATTCCCACACTGAGCTTAATTTACGATATCCAACATGAGTACTACCCGCAATTCTTTTCACAGGATGAGTTGGCTCACCGTAATTCTTTCTATGAAAAGGTTTGTAAAGTAGCTGATTCAGTTGTATGTATTTCGGAGTTTACGAAACAGTCCATTGTAGAAAAGTATGGGTATCCGTCGGAAAAAGCAAAAGTGGTGTATATCTCGATCCAGGATCGAATGTCTGCTAAGTCCGAAAATATAGCCAATGCTGTCTTGGATAAGTACGGGATAAGAAGCAAAATCTATGCATTTTACCCTGCAAACTTTTGGGCACATAAGAATCATAAGATGTTACTAACCGCACTTTCCATGTTTCGTCATAACCACCCCGAATTCGACCTTCATTTATGTCTAACAGGGAGTTTGTGGAAAGAACAAAAAGTCTTGCATGATGCAATTGATGTCCTTGGTCTTAAAGATAAAGTACATTACCTAGGATACGTTCCGGATGAGGAATTATCGGTCGTTATGTCCCGTAGCGCATTTGTTATTTTTCCTAGTTTGTTTGAAGGATTTGGCATTCCAGTGGCCGAAGCGATGTCGCTTGGCGTACCGGTACTTTGCAGCGAAACGACGAGTCTTCCAGAAGTAGGCGGCGATGCGGCACTATACTTCGATCCGAAAAAGCCGGATACGATGGTAGAACGAATGTTTCAAATTCTTACTAACCTTGAATTACAACAAACGTGTGTAAAGAGAGGATTGGAATACGTTAAAAGATTTAACAGCGAACGGATGGTTGAAGAGTACTCGTTAGCAATAGAATCCATCTACGGAATTCAAGCGAGAGAAGCTTACTCATCACGGGGAATTTATCCCGATCATTGGACTGAGGAGACCTTTGAGTTTACTTGCGGACCGAGCGATTGTTCGCGGATTGTTCGGTTATCCTTACTTTTACCGCCCGTGTCGCCAGTTAAGTCGTCAATCCTTATAGTTACTAACGGAAGGAAACGAAAGAATTATACTATTGATAGCGGTGTGCCACTTCAGATTAACGAGGAAATTGATAGAGGACTTACAAAGCTAGGTTTTCATGTGAAATCATTATTTTCTCCACAAGATATAGGCATTCCAGATTCTAGAATCCTAGGTATTCAAGTTTTAAATGCAAGCGTCGTTGATAAAAACACAGATAATATCCTCAATAATTTCCATACTATTTCAACTCCTTAGGAGCGGTATATTTGAATCCTAGAATATCAATTGTAACTCCTTCATATAACCAAGGGAAGTTTATTAAGAGAACTATTGATAGTGTCTTTGATCAGGAGATTGAAGGTTTAGAAATGATTGTATTTGATGGAGGCAGTACGGATGAAACGGTTGAGGTTTTGGAAAGCTACGGTGACCGACTATTTTATGTTTCTGAAAAAGATAAGGGTCAATCTGATGCCATTAATAAGGGTTTTTTGAAAGCAAGAGGAGATGTCATCGGATGGTTAAACTCGGATGATGTGTATTACCCGGGTTCAATTTCTGCAGTTCTAGAGATATTCGCTAAGTATCCAGAAGTTGACGTGATATATGGAAAAGCCGACCACATTGACGAAGAAGACGGTTATATTGAAGATTATTACACAGAATCATGGGACTATGGAAAATTAAAAGAAATCTGCTTTATTTGCCAACCCGCTGTGTTTTTTAGACGAAGCGTATTGGAGAAGTACGGTGTATTAAATGCTGCATTACGATTTTGCATGGACTATGAATTTTGGTTACGGATCGGACAAAAGAAGGGTTTTTATTTTCTTGATCAAAAGGTAGCCGGGTCTCGTCTTTACGCGGAAAATAAAACATTAGGCAGCCGTAGAAAAGTGCATGAAGAAATTTGTTCGATGTTAAACGATAAATTCGGAACAGTACCTGCAAGGTGGATATACAATTTAGCGCATGTTATCGTTGAAGAGTCGGGCGAAAGTAGAGAAAACGTAGAACGTAATTTGCGTTTCGTTAAGTCGCTCATCCGGACTTCTGCGAAGTGCTTTCTTAAGTATAACAAAAAAGTTCCATTGAACGAAATTCGAAATATGTTCGGCTGGTATCGTGAGGCAAAAAAGCCAGCTAAAGGAGGGGGATGACAATGAAAATTGGCTTTGACGTGAGTCAAACCGCAGAGGATATGGCGGGGTGCGCTTTCTTTGCAAAGCAAATCATAAGTCATCTCCTGGACGTAGATACTAGTAATGAGTATTTGCTTTATCCTGTCTTTTACAATTACAGACATCCCGAATACAAAAAGGCTTACCAAAGTGACAGACCAAATGCGAAGAATTATTTCCATGAAGTTTCTTGGGCTAAACTAAACCAATTATGGGATAGTTCTGAGTTTCAAAGGGATGAACTTCTCGGTCACCCGGATATTATACATTCAAACAATTTTTGTTGCCCAATCGATGTTCGAGCGAAAAAGATTGTTACGATATATGACATGGTTTATCTAGATCGTCCAGAGTTTTCAACCGAAGCAAACCGGATCGTTTGTTTCAACGGGGCTTTCGAGTCGAGTATCTATGCTGATCATATAGTTACCATCTCGGAAAGCTCAAAACAGTCTTTTCTTAAATATTTCCCTCATTACCCGGAAGAACGTATTTCGGTTATTTACTTAGGTAGTCGCCCAACTCTAACCAGTCACTTGAGCGAATCGGTCAAAAAGAAGGTTATTCAAAAATTTAATATTCAAGATAGTGGTTTTTGGTTAGGTGTCGGTACTGTCGAGCCAAGGAAAAATTACCGTCTTTTATTGGAGGCGTATGCCAAAATAGTAAGAGAATATTCTGAGACGCGTCCATTATTTATCGCAGGTGGCAAGGGCTGGTTGGAAAATGACATACAAGCTAGAGTACAGGAACTAGGAATCCAGGACAAAGTAAACTTTCTTGGTTATGTTTCAGACGAAGAGCTTTCGGTTCTATACAATTTGTGTTTTGCTTTTGTTTACCCTTCCCATTACGAGGGATTTGGATTACCGGTACTTGAAGCGATGAGCTTTGGAGCTCCGGTTATTACAAGCAATGTAACCAGCATTCCAGAAGTAATTGGTGATGCGGGAATCTTAATGGATCCAAACAGTTCGGACAGCTTAACAAAAGCTATGATAACAATGGTACAACAACAGGATCAAAGAAAGAAAATGGCGGAGAAGTCGATAGAACAGGCTGGGAAATTCTCATGGGAACGTGCAGCACGACAAACCCTAGATGTTTACAAAAAAGTTATGGAGCAGGAACCATGGCACCGAAGCAAATAAATCCGAAGATCGCAATCGCTGTCCCAAACTTAAATCAAGGAAGGTATTTATTGGATGCATTAGAAAGCATCAGGAGACAAGAGGGCATTGACATTTACGTCGCTGTTCTTGATGCAGGATCCACGGATAACTCCTTAGAGATAATTCGCGAAAATATTGATATTATTCAGTATTGGCGCTCACATAAAGACGAAGGCCAGGCAGCTGCAATCAACGAGGGGATTGCTGCCTTTCCTAGAGTTGATTATGTTTGTTGGTTGAATGCTGACGATACTTTTTTGACCAACGGTTTGTCGAAAATGGCCGAATTCCTTGAGAAAAATAAACAGTATGTCGCTGTTTACGGGAAAGCACATATTACAAATGAGATTAATCAAAAGATTGGCGAATACCCAACTGAACCGTTCAGCAGGGAGACGCTTGCGATGCGATGCATCATTTGTCAGCCTGCTACCTTAGTAAGGGCTGATATCTGGCAGAAAGTTAAGGGGGTTGACTCAAGATATCATATGTGCATGGATTACGAGCTATGGTGGCGAATAGCTGCTCAAGGTGATATTGCCTATTTCGAGTATCCGGTGGCATGTTCCCGGGACCATGATGAAACGAAAACAAGGAATAATCAGAAAGCTCATTTTGAAGAGGCGTTCGAGCTCTTAAGAAATCATTATGGGCAAGTGCCTTGGCACTGGTGTATAAGTCGAGTTAAGGAAATTATACACCCAAGTGGGAGTCTATACGGCAAGTTATTTCAGAGGATTCTAGCATCAATACTTTATTTGAAGATGAGAAAAGGAAAAAGAGGCTAAGAATGACGACCCAAACATTTCCTTTATTAGTACTATATTTATAATCTTTTTTAGCAGGTTATAGCTTTGTTTCATGGTTTGTGCCGATATGCTCAGCTGATATGGCCGATGGATTAATCGAATTCAAAGCCTGATTATAAAACTCACTTTCCGGGCTTTTTTAGCGAACACTTCGCAAATATATCTTAATGACTGTGGAATGAATTTCAGTGTGAAATTAGGAAGTCACTGCGGAAATTTCTAACGTCTTTACTGGTAAAAGCTAAATTTTTGTTTTGGAATCGGCAATCGATTATTTCGTAAAGCGTCGAGGGTGGGGACTTCCGCTTCGGCGCTTTTTATTTAAGATAAAGATTGCTATACTTCTAAAGATGATTTGGATTAGGAGGACTAAGCATTGAACATATATAGTAGTTTTGAAATTAATAGACTCATTAAACAAGTAAATGACCTTTATAATGACTTGATAAGCAAACGAAATAATCTAAACTTATATGAAAAAAGTATCACTTCCCAAAATGGTGAGGACGGAATAATAGAGGAGATATTTAGGAGAATAGGTACCACGAATAAATTCTTCGTTGAATTTGGGGTGCAGGACGGCATGCAGTGTAACTCAGCTTATTTGTCTGTCTATAACCACTGGAACGGCCTTCTTATTGAAGGCGACAGAGATATGTATGAACGAGCCCTTTTTAATTACCAGGGCAAACCAGTCTCGATAGTTAACAGTTTTATTACGAGGGATAACATTGTTTCAATATTTAAAGAGAATGAGGTACCGGTTGAAATTGATTTATTAAGTATTGACATCGACGGAAATGACTATTGGGTGTGGAAATCTTTGGAGGAATATCGACCTCGCGTTGTCATTGTGGAGTATAATGCATCGTATGCTCCTCCAATAGAGTGGATAATGGAATACAATGATTATCATGTATGGGACGGTACTGATCACTTTGGCGCTAGTTTAACATCATACACAAAGTTAGCTAACGAAATGGGATATTCTTTGATATGTACTGAATCGCAAGGCGTTAATGCTTTTTTTGTACGTACGGACCTCCTTACGGAAACACTTAGTGCAAGAACGCCAGAGGAATGCTATCATCCACCGAAATATGGTGTTTTCTTTGGAGGTCACCCAAAACGAACCAAGACCGAGAACCTACCTGCCTCGGCATTCCAAGCGGAAATCCAAACGGATGTAGTAGAGGTTACGGGTCCTCCCGGATCAATGCATGCGATAGAAATTAACATAAAGAATATCGGAAATTATTCTTGGCCGTTCATACATGATTACCCCTTCCATCTGGGGAATCATTGGTTAGACGATAAGAAACAGACTGTACTCTTTAATGACGCAAGAATTTCAATTCCAGGGAAAATTAGACCAAGTGCGGGGACAAAACTTATTTTTCCGTTCACTTGCCCGATCAAACCCGGAGTGTATTACCTTGAATTTGACCTGGTGATCGAATCCGTTGCGTGGTTTCGTGATTTTGGATCAAAAACTGCTGAAGTAAAGATTGTTGTAGAGTGATTATTTATGTCATCGAAGATCAGTCGGCTGCCGAATCCAGAGCGGCGCAACGATTAGGTGAGCCACTTTTGCATCCCTTTGAATGACTTGGATTAGTACTGCGGCATATTTCAGATATGTGAGCGAGATTATGATCAGATCCATCACTTTTGACATCCACAAGATTCCGAAGTAGGAGCATACGTAATCTTATGCGTAAAGGCGGATTAGCCCAAAGAGAGCTATTGTATATCTCCGAGCGGAGAGACATGAAGGCTTGGAAAAGACCCGGGGTGCTGGAAGCAGCGGTCACGTGGGAGTTTGATTATGGCCTTATGCTGTGCGATCAAGCTATGGACGCGTCGTTATGCGAACCTCAGGAACTTGCGGCTTGGGTTCGCGAGAAGAGAGTACCATTATGTTAAAGCTGCTGAACTGGAAAGCAAAGCTGCTGTTGCTCTTACTTGCCGTCGTCGTATGTCTTGTCGCGATGCATGTACCGCTTCTGTCCGCGGCGGGCGGCTATCTCAAGCTCCCCTGCACCGCACCGCCCGCGAGCGACGCGATCATCGTCCTCGGCGGCGAGATGAACGGCGAGCGGACGCGCAAGGGCGCGGAGCTGTACCGCGAGGGCGTGGCGCCGAAGGTGATGCTGTCCGACGGGACGAAGATGTCATGGCGGACGACGGCGAACGAGGAGATGCACGCGCTCGCGGTGCAAGAGGGGGTTCCGCCCGAGGCGATCCTGCAAGAGGAGAAGTCCCGGAGCACGTACGAGAACGCCGTGTATACAAGAGAGCTTATGGAGCAACTCGGCTATGACTCGGCGGTCGTCGTCACGTCGGACTGGCATGCGAAGCGGTCGCGGTTCATTTTCGAGAAGGTGTATAAGGGTTCTGGCATTGAACTGGCGTATTGCGGGACGCCGGACGATCGAAGCGACTTCGACGAGTGGTGGAAGGACGGCGAGAAGCAGCAGGTCGTGATGATGGAGTGGGCGAAGACGCTCGTCTATTGGGCGAAATACGCCTTCTGACGCAGGTTTAGCGCCTCAGCAAGTTTCCCATACTGATAGCATATACTGGTTATCAGGAGGGAACGCCATGAGGGACAAACATCGAGGTTTGCGGGAGACGGATTTATCCGTGTGGCGCGGCATCTTCTTCGGTATTTTGCTTGGGGCGAGCATGTGGGCGGCTATTTTGTGGCTGTTGTGGCTCTGGTTGTTTTGATTCAAGGTGCAGCACCGATGCGCTGAGCGCGGCGAAAGCCGGCTCGGCGTTTTTTTGTTCATTGGGCCGCGGCGTTCGGCCGGTTTCGGGACACTCCCGGGACCGGTTTTTTTTCTTCGTTTTCGAGTTGGAAAAATATATACAAGAGATGGCTGGGAGGGTATAATCTACCTGCAGTTCATATACTTAATTACCTATATTAGTAAACATCATAGTTTAATAGAACTAGCGGGAGAGTGGGAATGTGAGGAAGCATTTTCGCAAGGGGGCTTACAGGTGGCTGCTGGCCGGGCTGATCGCCTTGATGTCGTGCATCCCTCTGGCAGGCATCCCTGTCGCGCAAGCGGCGGAAGGGGACGATTTGCTCGGTGGGCTGACAGTGAGAGCGGATGGCGTGGAGCTTGAGCTCATGGGATATGTCGATGGAAGCTGGGAGCCTTCCTTCAGCCCTTACGTGTATCACTACGAGGTGATGACCGGCTCGGCGGACACGCTGGAAGTTTCGCCGCAGCTGAACGTGCCATTTGTCGGAAAGCTGAAAATTAACGGGCATAAGGCGACGGATGGAGAACCGTATACCGTACCTCTCCGGTACGGGGAAACCTGGATCGAGATCGACGTCATCGGCGAGGAGTATGCGAATACGTATTACCTCAAGGCGATCCGGAGGCCGTTCGACGTGAACGGGATGTCGTCGATTCCGGCGGTCGCGTACGATCTCGATTACCCGATCGGGATGGATGTGGATGCGGTCGGGAATACGTATGTCGCGGATTTCGGCAGTCATCGAGTCGTCAAGCTGTCTCCGACGGGGGAGGTTCTGCTGACCATCGGCGCGTTCGACAACAATGGCATCACGGAGTCGTTGTACTATCCGACTGCGGTGAGGGTGGACGACGAAGGCAGGATTTATGTCTCGGACTCGGCGAACGACCGGATCGCGGTCTTCGGAGCCGACGGGGCGTTCTTGGAATTCCGAGGCGTCGGGTTGCTGAACGAGCCCGAAGGCTTCGCGATCGACGCCGCCGGCAACCTGTACGTAGCGAACAGCGGGAGCGACCGACTTGTCGCGCTGCTTGTGGGCGGCGGCACGTGGTTTTGGGACAATGACGGGACCCTTGCGGATCCGATGGGCGCGGCGGTCGATGCGGCGGGCAACGTATACGTGACCGAGCGATTCCCGATGATGGGCGGCGATATCGGCGTCGGCACCGTCTACAAGGTGAGCGCGAACGGCGAATACTTGGCCGAGTTTCCGACGACGCCGGCACCGCCGGAGACGAGCGAAGACGGGCAAGGCGAAATGATAGATCCTTTCGAAAATAGTTCGACGCCGAGAGACCTCGCGATCGACGCTGGCGGAAATCTCTTGCTGCTGGACGAGACAAAGAACAAGATTCAGGTGTTCGATCCAGCGAGCGGCGAGCTGTTGGACGAGTGGAGCGGGATCGGGAATCAGCCTGCGGGACTAGCGGTCAGCGACGACTTCTTGTACGGCGTGCAAGGGACGCTGTACGTGACGGATACGGGTCACGGCACGATCGTGAAGGCGAACGCCTTCGGCGAAGCGCGAGGCTACTTCGATTACCCGACGAACGTGGCCGTGGACGCCGCGGGGAATGTATATGTAGCCGATTCCGGTCAAGGGGAGATCGAGAAGTACGACGCCGCCGGAACGAAGATGGCCGCATACCGACTCGAGAACTTCAACCCGGATCTCGTCGCCGTCAGTCCGACAGGCGTCGTGTACGCGGCTGAGGCGTGGGCGGGACGCATCGTGAAGTTTCTCGCCGACGGCACCAAGGACGCGGACATTACGGTGCCGAACGAGCTGCACGGCATCGCGCTCTCGAAGCACGGCAATGTGCTTGCGACGGAGACGCGGTACGACGTGGGGACGCCGGTCGGATACGTAGTGGAATACAGCGGGGCTTCGCTGGAACAAACAAACTTGTTCGAGGCGGATCAGCCGCGGCTGATCGCCGCCGACCGCAAAGGGTTCATCTATGTGTCCAGTGGAATCAACTCGATTCAGGTGTTCTCGGCGGACGGAACGTTCGCTTACGAGCTTGGCGTTTACCCAGGAGCGTACGACCGATTGGACTACATAACAGGGCTGGCGGTGAACGCGGCCGGGCAAGTGTTCGTGGGAGATTCGGAAAACCAAACGTTGCACGCCTTCACCCCCGACGGCGCGTATGCCGGCGGCTTGCAACACTTCTTGCCGGACGCGGAGGATTATCCTTACGGTCTGGCGACGGATGCCGCCGGAGATCTGATCGTCGCGGATAAGAACAGCCATCGCGTCCTTCGTATGGATTTAGAATACGAGAACCGGTTGAGCGGGCTCCATGCCGACGTCGGGTATTTCCTATCGGACTTCCTGCCGCAAGAGCCGAACCATGTACTCATGGTGCCGAGGAACGCGGAGACGGTGGAGCTGCTTCCTTCGCTCAACGACCCTCGAGCAAGGCTGTACGTGAACGGGGCGCTGCAGGAGGATGGTTCGGCTCCGCTGGAGGTTCCGTTGGAACCGGGGACGGAGACGCAGTTGGAACTAAGGGTCGTGAATGCCGACGACGAAGCGAGGACGTATTCGGTTCGTATCCTTCCCGAGCTGGCGGTGTCAGGCGACGCCTTCGCCGCGCTTCCGGCCGGGGAGATCGTTACGTTCGCGGACCGGGAATGGATGACGGTAGGCGACGGGAGCGGGAAGCTGCTCGCGCTGGAGCCTTACGGGGAGCCGACGGAGTGGGATGACGCGTTCGATTATAACGCGGCGTCGTCGCGGACGGATGCCGGCTACCGCTTCGACTCGACGCATGAATCGTCGCTCGCCTATCGCCTGAACACCAACTACTTGAACTTGTTGGACGGCGAAGCGTACCGGAAATATTGGCTCGTCTCGATGGACATCGAGGCGCCGTACCTGCTCAAGACGGGAAGCGTCGTCGAGGTCGACGAATCGATTGAACCGTATATAGCAAGGGAAAAGGTCGCCTTACTCACGTATGCGGAGTATAAGGCACTGCAATCGGGCGGATGGCTGCATCCGGACGATCCGGTGACGGGATGGGACGAGCGATGGTTCCTCATGAATCCGATCGCGAACGCGCCGGAATCGAACCCGGACTGGTACCAGTACCATGCTTTCGTACAAAACTACGGATCCGGCGAGGTCGAGTTGTTCCATACGCCGTTCGCGGCGAAGCCGGTCATCCGGCTCCAGGACAATATCCGGATCGCGGGCGGAAGCGGGACGATCTCGGAGCCCTACCAGCTTGCGTTCCCGGAAGCGCCCGCGGAGTCGATGAGCGTCGCGTTGGGGACGCCGTATACATCGGCGAATACGAGCGTGTCGATCGCGTTCGCGCCGAGCCGCAGCTTGGGCGAAGGGGAAATCGTTCGGTTGACGTTCCCAAGCGAGTTCTACGCCGGCGCGCTTACGCCGGAATCGGGCGTGACGGTGAAGGTGGACGGCGTTCCTTATGCCGCCGAGATCATGCCGATGGAAAGTACGGTCGCGATCCTGCTGCCGACCGACGTCGAGTACGGTCAAGAAGTCGTCGTCGAATTCCCGGAGACGGCGGAGATTTACAATCCGTCGTATGCGGAGGAAGGCCCCTTCGCGTTCGCGCTGGAGATGGATGGCTTCGAAATCGCGTCCGCGGCCGAGGTGAACGTGGCATACGCCCCGCAGCTTACGATAACGGCGGCAGCGGCCGAGCCGAGCGACTTCCTGGCCGGTCAACGCAGAGACATTGCGTTCACCGTGTCGAACGTGGAAGGCGGACCGTCGGCGGGCGAGGTACGGGTGAGCTTCCAAGCGATGTCGGCATTCCAAGGACTAACGCTTACGGGCGAGGGCTGGACTTGTACTGCCGATGCTTGTACCCGCTCGGATTCGATTGAAGCGGGAGAGGCTTATGAGACAATCATCGCTTCCGTCGACGTGCCGGCCGAACTGACGACGGGCTCGGGCATTCTGTCGGCATCGTTGTCCGGAGGCAATGACGGAACGACGGAAGACAATAGCGCTTGGTTTACGACAAGTTTGTACGACCTTCCGCGCATCGCCGCGACCACGAATCACTCCGGTGGCGCTTGGCTGAAGAAGGCTTCCGCGATCGTCGAGGTCGCGCGAACGACGTACGGAAGACCGCTGACCCCCAACAGCTTCATGTACGCTTGGTCTTCATCGCCGGAGACGCCGGCGTCGGGATGGACGGCATTCGCCAGCGGAGATACGATCGAACGGACGGCGGACGGCGTCTGGTACTTGCATCTACAGGCGAGGGACGACCGCGGCAACACGGCGCATGTCGTTACGGAGGCGTTCCGGGTCGACGCGACGCCGCCGACGTACTCGGTGTTTTTCCTAAGCGGAGGGACGGGGTATAGTCCGGGCGCCTGGACGAAGCATCCGGTCCAAGCGACGTTCGAGCCGACGGACGGGGAGAGCGAGATCGCTCGCGTCGAGGCGTCCGTGGATGACGGGGCGACTTGGGAGGAGCGCACGTCGATCGTCTTGTCCGCCGACGGCGAATATAAGTTGAAGTTCAGAGCCTACGACCAATCGGAAAATGTCACCGAAACCGCATCCTTCGATGTGCGGATCGATACGATCGCGCCGGTGCTGACGGCGACGGCGACGACGGAAGACGGATTGCCGTACGAGAGCGGCGAATGGACGGCGCAGCGCGTGCGGCTCGAGGCCTCCGCCGGGGGCGGCGCCGGATCGCCTGTGCGGACGGAGTATTCCGTCGATGGTGCGGTTCCGGCTCCGCTCGATGGGGCGTTGGAGATCGACGAAGAAGGCGAGCATCTCGTGACGCTCCGGGCGATTGACGAGGCGGGCAACGTCGACGAGATACCATTTTGGGTTCGGATCGACCGGACGGGACCGACGATGACCGTCTCCTTCAAGACCGCCGACGGTTCCGACTACACGCCTGGGCAGCTGGCGAACCAAACCGTGCTGCTGAAGGAGATGCGCTACAGCGACAACAACGGGGCAGCTCCGATGGCGGACTTCTCCGTTAACGGGGGAGACTGGCAGCCGATTAACGAGCTGCAGCCGTTCAGCGCCACCGGGGAGTACGAGCTTCGGCTCCGCGCGACGGACAGCGTAGGGAACGAGACAATCGAGACGTTCCTCATCCGAGTCGCGGCGACTGCGCCGGAGCTGTCTTGGACGGCGAGTACGCTAGCCCCGACCAATGGGAACGTGAAGATTCAAGTAACCGCTGCGGACGAGACGATCGTGAAATGGGCCGCGGGCGTCCGGAATGCCGACGATTTCGCGACCGGCGGCACGACGCTGACGCTTGGATCGGACGGAGCGTATGCGTTCGATGCGACCGAGAACGGCACGTATACGATTTATGCGACGAACGCGTCGGGACTCGCGACGCTTAAAACCATCGGCATTCATAACATCTTCCGCGAGAATCCTACCGCATCGTTCACGGTTTCGCCGACGGCGGTTACGAACGGCAATGTCGCGGTGCTCGGCGTCGGCCAAGCGATCGGCTCCGGCAACGGGCTCGGCGCGCTGAAGTGGGCGTACGGCGAACGCGCGATCGAATATTTCGCTTCGGCCGGCGAGACGCTGTCGTACGAGGACAACGCCTTCGACTTCGAGGCGACGGAGAACGGGACGTACACGGTGTATTTGTCCGACCTGGCCGGCAACAAGGCGGTGCAGACGATCGAGATCGGCAACATCGAACGGAGATCCCCGGTTCTCGCGCTGAGTGCGGGTACGGAAGCGCCGACGAATCAGAGCGTAACTTTGTCGGTGTCCGAATTCGTGTACGGGACGGACATCGGCAACGCGCTGGAGACGTTGAAATGGGATTACGGGGCGCTGCCTAAGGAACATTTCGCAGCGGCGGGCGCTTCGATCGATTTGACGACGCGCGCCTTCGACGTCAGCGCCAACGGGACGTATACGGTGTATGCCAAGGATCGGGCGGGGAACGAGACGGTCGCATATACGACGGTGGATAATATTTACACGACGTCGCCGACCATTACGATCGCTAGAAACCCGGATGCGCCGACATCGGGCGATGTGACGGTGAGCGTAACCGTATCGGTGTACGGGGCGGACAATGCGATTCAATCGATCCAATGGATCGTCGGCGATCAAATCACGGCGCTGCCGGCGGTGGCGGAGCAGCAAGTGGTCGTTCAGGAGAACGGCATGTACACGATCGTAGTGACCGATGCTGCAGGCAATACGATGAGTCAGTCGGTGGGCATCGGTAACATTTTCCGAAATCCTCCGTCTATCGCTCTCGCGCTCTCCCCGGACGGACAGACCTACGGGGCGGTGAAGGTGATCGTCGCCGCGGAGGCGATCGGCTCGGGGAATATGCTCACGAGCGTATTGTGGGCTCCCGGAGAGCTTACGGTCGATGCGTTCCCTACGGTCGGAGAAGCGGTGTTCGGCAGCTACTTCGAGGTGACGGCGAACGGCGCCTATACGGTGTACGCGGAAGACGCCGCCGGCAATCGGGCGGTACGAACGGTTACCGTCGGCAACATTATGCCCGTACCGGGCGCTCTCGTGCCGCGGGCGAAATACGCCGCGGTCGATGCGAGCGGAACGAAGGTAACGGTCGTCTTCACGACGCCGCTCGATCGCGAGGGAGCGATTCCGGCGAACGGCTTCGTCTTGAGCGGGGCGAACGCCTTGATCGCTTCGGCGACGGTCGATGCGTCGGACGACAGCGGACGGACGGTCGTTCTGACGCTGGCGCCGAACGGGAACGACGCGAGCATCGTATGGTCGGCAGATGCTGCGCTGTTCATTCAGAGCGGTGCGGTCTACTCCTCGGCGGGGATCGGCAATCCGGCGGTCGAAAGCCTGGGGGTCGTGACCCCGGCGAAGCGGGCGGCGCTGATCGAAGCGATCAACCCGGCCTCCGGCGGCGGCCGAATCGAGATGAGCAAGATGTATGCGTTCTTGATGACGGGCGTCTTGGTCGACGTCAACCAGGACGGCCTCATGGATAAGAGCGACATCGAGTTCGTGTTGAAGCTGATCGATCCGCGTTTCGTACAATAATGTTTTTCTTGGCGGAGCTCCTATGCGGGGCTCCGCTTTCTGTTGCGACCATAGGTTCCAACTAATTCATTCAAAGCAGGAAAAATGTCGAAAAAAGAAACAGATAAATGCGGTTCAGGCGAATTTTTTTAACCCATTTCTAACCATAGTCATGTATAATAACTAAGAATTGCCACTTTTGAACTAGAAGATGGGTCATGTGGCGGATTTATTCATTTTCTTATATATGAATAGTTTGATGGAGGCGAGAGGAACGTTGATGCGAAGAAGGACATGGTACAACTGGATCAATCGGATGCTGATCTTTACGCTGCTTGTTAGTGGGCTTACGATCCCGGTCGCTCCCGACGCGGCTAACGCCGAAGGGGCGTGGGAGAACAGCGTCTCCGTGAATGCGACTAGCGATCGTCTGGCTGTAACTTGGGGCCCGTATATCGGGGAACCGACGGTCGTTTCGTACGCGGTGTACGGCAGTGGGGCTGTAATCGGGACCGTTACGGAAACTTCATTCGATTATTTCCCGCCG
Organism: Paenibacillus antri; assembly: GCF_005765165.1. Classification (NCBI taxonomy): domain Bacteria; kingdom Bacillati; phylum Bacillota; class Bacilli; order Caryophanales; family Paenibacillaceae; genus Paenibacillus; species Paenibacillus antri. Next base: position 97,876 of record NZ_VCIW01000006.1, read on the forward strand.
GAGCCGGGGGAGTACTCCATTTACGTTGTGGCTCATTTGGATAATGGGGCGACGGAGTATTCGCAATCGACCTCGGTAATGTTCCTGCCGACGTTCGCGACGTACAGCGGCGAAGTATGGCCGGACGAGACGGCGCTTAACATGGGTCCCGGCGAAGACGAAGCGGGGTTGCATGTCGTCTTGGATTGGTACGGCGCGACGTTGAACGCGGATCCAAGCGGGATGATTTTGATAGGCTACAATGTGTACTACTCTACGAACTACCAAGCGAGTTGGACTTATCTTGATTTCTACAAGTTCCCAGAAGCGTACATAACTGATCCCGTCCCCGGCGTGACGGACTACCGCGTCGAGGCGGTTTATAGGGAGACGTCGGCGGGCACGTTCCTCGAATCGACGGACGGTCCGATTCATTCTTTCAACTCCGGTGAAGAGCCGCCGATGGACGCTGTTACGTTCCCCGACTCCAACATGGAGTCGGCGGTACGCGACGCATTGCACGCAATTGGCGTTTACCCGGCAGCTAACATAACGGTAACGGATTTATCGGCGCTCCAGAACTTCCATCTTCCGTGGGGAGTAGGAATTACGGATATTGAAGGCATTCAGTACGCTGCCAATCTAAGTTCAATCTCGTTATCGGCGAATCCGATAGCGGACCTCCCGGATATGACCGGGATGGCGAATTTGCAAAGCTTCAACGCCTTCGGTTCTCCGATCGATGCCGGAGACCTGGGGAATTTGCCTAATTTAACCTATCTCTTAGAGCTCACCGGAACGAATGTGACCGATATGTCGTTGGTGGCCGATGCGGTGAATCGGATGACGATCGGTTCCCTCATGCTAAGAGATTTGGACATGGGGGACAGCGGACTGCAGGCGTTGCTGACCGGTTTATCGGAGACCAGCAAAAATCGAATCAGCCAGCTTTCGCTCGATAATAACTACATTACCGACATCTCTTCCATAACGCCGCTGAGCTTCCCGATGTTGATGGACCTCAACGTAAGCGGGAACGGCATAAGCTCCATAGCTTCATTGAGCGGCATGACGAGTATTCGGACCTTGAATGTATCCGGAAACATGATCGCCGATATCGGCGCGTTAAGCGGAATGACCGCGATGGATTACTTATATCTCTCGAATAACGAAATTTCGGACATCAGTGCGTTAAGCGGCATGACGATGCTTAGAGGCGCGATGTTGGACGGAAACCCGATTACGAACATCGAAGCATTAACCGGTTTGAACAAGCTGGAGAGAGTCGATCTGGATTCTACGCATATCACGGATTTGAGCCCGCTTGTTACGAATACGGGCATGAATTCGGGAGACGTCTTATTCATTCAAAACATTCCCGGCCTGGATTTGGTGGAAGGGACCGGAAACGCGAATCATATCCAGACGTTGAAAGACCGAGGCGTCGACGTGCGTCACGACGCCATCGCACCGGCTCCGCCGGCGGATACCGAACCGCCTCTCTTTAATCAACAGACGCTTCGCGTATCCGGCGTCGCCGAGAATCAACTGACGATTCACTGGGAAGGCGCGTATGACTTCAACGGCGTAGTCGAATACCGAGTGTCGCGCGACGGCAGTCCGATCGCGTCGCTGCCTGGCACGGCACGGGAGTTTACGGATGCTGCGGCCACGCCGGGCGTGAAGCATAAATATACGGTGGAAGCGGTCGACGCCGCGAACAATTGGTCGCGGAACGCGCCGACGGGCATTTTCAAAGCTCACCTGCCGGTCGCGATCAATAATACGGATCCGGCGTTCATCGATCGCATTCGAATGATTACCGGGAAGGAAAGCGGCGAATTGACGTCCGCGGATATGATGAACCTTCCAGCGACCGCGTATATGTACGGAGGAGAAGGCAGTAAAATCGTAAATCTCGAAGGGATGCAGTATGCGTATAGCGTCACGGACTTGCGATTGTATAATAACGCGATTTCCGATTTAAGCCCGTTGGTCGGCATGCCGTTGAATGGGTTGGATTTAGATAACAACCTGATCGCGGATCTTGGCGATTTGTTGGATATGTACGGCGCAGGCGCGTTCCAAGGGGAGTATGCACTCATTTATATGTACGACAATCCCTTGGATCTCATGGAAGGCAGCCAAGCGGTCGCCGATATCGCAACGCTTAAGGGGTACGGAATCGACGTTCGCCATGATCCGATAGTCCCGTTCACGGGGAGCGCGGCACCGGCGATCGAAGCATCAAAGACGCATGTCGCGGCAGGAGATCAATTCTCGGTGACGGTCAGCGTGGAAGACGTACCGGACTTGTACGGCTTTGAATTCGAGCTGGCGTACGACAAGAACGTGTTGGAATTGGCGAGCGTCCAGGCGAATTCGGAATTTAGAGCCGGCTCCTCGGAGATCGCCCTAATGGATATCATCACGCCGGAGAGCACGGTCCGCGTTGTCGGCTCCTTGCAGGACGCCGAAGCGGGGCTTGCGCCGAACGGGGAGAGCGTGAAGCTCGTCGACGTTTACTTTAATGTGTTGCAGCCGTTCCAGCCGCACACAAACATCGCGCTCTTGCACGGCAAGGCGAAGTTCTCGGATTCGGAGTCGGCGCGCTACGTCGCTGTTAGCGACGTGGTACAGACGATACTGCCTACGGTGTTCCCGACAACCATCGCGATCGAACCGAACGTCGATGTCTTGAACATGAAGCAGGGTGACGCCGGTATGGCTCTAGGATACGCGTTTACGCCGGCGGATACGACGAACCAAGCCGTGACGTGGTCCTCCGATAACGAATCGGTCGTCACGGTCGATGCCGACGGACGGCTGACCGCGGTCGGACCGGGAACGGCCCGAGTGACGGTCAGTTCGAATCAGATCAGCACGGTTTCGGATTCGATTCTAATCGAAGTTGCGGCTATTGACGAAGCTTTCGACATTCAGTTCAGCAAGGAGATGGTCGGACCGGGCGAATTCGTGAAAGCGACCGTGTCGAAGCTGTCGCTCGAGCACGACGCCAGGAGCTTCCGGATCGAACTCGAAGTCGCGCCGTTTTGGAATGTGTTGGGCGTCAAACCTCATGCGGACATCGCATCGAAGTTGGACGGCTCGCTCGTTTTGGATGTGGAACCCGGCTACTTCTGGTTCGGAGATACGTATATCGTCTCCGGCGAGCTGGCGGAGGGACAGTCGATCCAAGGCGCGGCGAATCTTTTCACGATCTACGCGGAGGCCGGGGACATATTTTCGGACGGACCGGATTTCGGAGGTTTTTCGATCGAATCGGAGCCGACGTCCGAACCGGGCGGGCGTTTGCCGTTGTACTTCGGGATTACGGCAGCGCAAACGACGGACGTCGAAGGCATCGTTCACCTTCTTGCGGAACCGGCGGACTTCTACGTGCCGATCGTATGGCCGGATGTCGATCAGAATCCCGGCGTCGAGGTGACCGACCTCGTGAAAGTGGCGAAAGCGTTCGGAACCGTCGTCGATTGGGAGATAAGCGGGGAAGACGGCGGATATACGCCGGAACAGCTTCTCGATTTCAATGAAGACGGAATCGTCGACTTGAAGGATCTGACCTTCGTTCATATTCGCGTGCTGATTTCTAATGCTCATTTCAGAGAGATCGACCCGGATCGCCCGGACGAAAGCGTCGTCCCGTTCCCGGTTCCCGAAACGGTATAATTTCATAGCTTGTGCAGCTGCGACAGCCCACACCGACGAACGGCATGTGGGCTGTCGTTTCTTACAGTAACTTATGGAGGGGAGTTCCATTCATGAAAAATTGGATCCTGCTGCTTGTCACCCTCTGTCTAGCGGCGCTGCCAGCCGCTCCGGCGCTCGCCGCCGAGTCGACGGCGACGGTCGGGATCTCCGTCGCAGCGCAACAGCAAACCGTCGGCAAACCGTTCGACGTGCATATTGCGATAAGCGATGCGGCGAATCTTGCAGGGATTTCCTTCCGGCTACGGTATGACCCCGCGAAGCTGCAGCTTGCGAAGAGGACGAACGGCGAACCGATGGTGCAGTTCGCGTCGGGCTTCCAATTCTTCGGCGGCAGCACGGTCAACGAAACGACGGGGACGTTGGCGTATCCATTGTTATACGATAAGCCGACGGCTTCCGCGCCCGTGAACTCGAGAGTCATGACGGTGACGTTCGTTCCCTTGACGTCGGAGCGCGTGCAGGTGCAATTGGAGCACATTTCGGTCATGAATTATTTGTCCAGCTCGATTCAAAAAAATACGCAAGCGAGCGCCTCGGTATGGGTCGGACCGGCGCTGCCGAAATCCCCGGACGAACCGAAATTTTCGATCAAGAGCGCTATGAGTCTTATTCGGGGGACCGGCGGAGCTTTGGTCGATTTTAATGGAGACGGAACCGCCGATAAGTCGGACATGGTGTACGTGCTGCAGCAAGTCGAACCTCGAGGATTCAACTGAGGAAAGGAATTAATCGTAGACGATGGCTATTAGGAAAATGTTGTTATCGTTCTGCCTCCTTCTCGCGTCGGCAACCATTGCGTCCGGGAGTGTTGGCGCAGCCGCATCCGAACCTGCCCGATTTACAATGGGGGTATCCGCCGAGCGACTGGCGCCGGGCGGAACCGTGACGGTTTCCGTCGGCGTTCAAGGCGGGGAAGACGTACAAGGTTTCAGTGCATCGCTAGCGTATGACGCCGATCGCCTGGAAGTCGTCGATGCGACGCTGCGGTCCGAATTCGGCACGGTCGGTTCCAATGCTTCGTTCCTGCAATTCGATGCCGGCGGCGAGCTGCGGGTCGTCGCTGTACGGCTCGGGAAATCCGAAGGTGTATCCGGCGACGTTCCCCTGTTCACGGTTCGACTGAAGGCGAAGTCCGGAAGCGGGGAAGCTCGTGTCCGCTTGACCGCGGGTGCTTCGTACTCCGATTCCGACTCGACCTTGTTCCAGTCCGACGCCGAGGTAGGGCGTACGATTACGGTCGCGAGCGGGACCGCGCCGGGACCGGGCGGACCTGCGCCAGGGGCGGGCGGCGCTCCGGGAGGTCCGGGAGGCGGGGCGCTTCCCCCTGCAGGACTAGAGACAGGTGGCCAGGACGCCGCCGCAAGCGTGATGGTGGATAAAGACTGGTTCGCGGAGCAGCGGAAGGCAGGGGAGACGATCACGGTGCGGGTCCCGGAGGCCGAGAGCCGGCTCGAGGTCCGGTTGCCGTTAGGAGCGCTGTCGTCCGGGAGCGACCGAGGGAACGTATACGTCGTAAGCCCGCTGGGGTCGTATCGGTTGCCGTTGAGCCTGCTGTCGACGTTCGGCGTCGGAGCCGGGGCGGATACGGAGTTGATCCTCTCGATGGAGGCCGTGGAAGCAGATAAGGATCTTTCGATGCGGGAGGCGGCGGACGGCATCGGAGCGAGTCTTCTAACCGGCGGCGTACAATTCCAGGTTGCGGTCGCCTCCGGCGGCATAACGACGCCGGTCGCCGACTTCGGCAATGAATACGTAGAACGATCTTTACCGCTGCCTTCAGGCGAGATCGACGCGAACGCGGTCGGCGTATGGTACGACGAGGCGACTGCTTCCTATCGCTTCGTCCCGACACGCTTCGACCGCGAAGGCGGCACGACGACGGCGACGCTGCGACGCCCCGGCAACAGCGTGTATGCCGTCGCCTCGATGTCGAAATCGTTTGAGGATTTGACGAACCATTGGGCGAAGGCGGATATCGAGCTGCTCGCGTCGAAGTTCATCCTCAAGGGGATGTCGGCGTCGACGTTCGAACCGGAAGCGTCCGTCACCCGGGCGCAATTCGCCGCGATGCTGATGCAGGCGCTAAGCCTGTCCGAGGCGCCGGCCCATGCGGCGTTCAGCGACGTACGCCCCGGCGATTGGCATGCCGGCGCGGTCGGCGCCGCCGCGAAGGCCGTTCTGATCGCCGGGTACGCGGACGGCACGTTCCAGCCCGACCGGACGATCACGAGGCAGGAGATGGCGGTGATCGTGTCCCGGGCGCTCGCTTTCGTCGACAAGCCGGCGCCGGAGTCGGGGCCGACCCTTCGTTACTCGGATGCGGCCGGCATACCGGAGTGGGCGAGCGGCGCGGTCGCGGAAGCTTCGTCCGCCGGCATCATGAGCGCGGTTGCGGCGGATCGCTTCGGCGGGGAGCAATCGACCACGCGGGCGCAGGCGGCCGTCGTCTTGAAGCGGATGCTGCAATGGGTAGATTTCTTATAAACAAACAAGGTCGTCCGAGCGAGACATCGCCGGACGACCTTGTTTGCGTTATTGCTGCTCCATCAGCCAATGAAGCAGCTTCGGCTGCTGCGCCCAGAGGGAGGCGTGCGTCGTGACGTAGTGCACCGCTTCGTCGGGGCCGCCGACGACGTAGTGCTCCGGAAGCCTCTTAGGCAGCTTTTCCTTCCCGAGCAAGTACGTAAGTACATGTTTGTTCGCCTGCGTCGCGGCCCGATACAGCAGCTGCAAGCGAGAAGTGGCGCCGTTCTTTAAGAATTCTAATACGAGGCGGTCGTACGCGAAGGAGGCGGACGCTTCGCCCTCGAATCGTTCGAACAACGCCTCCGCTTCGTCGAGCTTCCCGAGCCGCAAATACGCGGCCGCCAACAAATACCGCGCGCCCATGTTGTCCCCGGCGTTCAGCCGCAGCATCTCTTCGAGATGCCGCTCCGCTTCCGCGACGTCGTCGGCGTACCAGCTGAACTCGGCGTAGTTGTATTTCGCCCGCATGTAGGGCCGCGTTTCGCTGAGGCCCCAGAAATGCCCTTCGTTTTCCGCGAAAAACGCCGCTCCCAGATCCCGCTCGCCGGCCTCTATGCCTTGGCGGAAGTAAGCCCGCGCTTGCTCCAGGTCCGAGCTTTCCTCGCCGAGGATGACGTACGCGTCCGCCGAGTCCGGGTACAACGCGATCGCTTCCCGAGCGAGACGTACGCGCTCCGCGGAGGTCGCGGCGTCGGCCGCGTCGAACAGCAAGTCCTGCGCCCGCTCGCGCGCGGAGACGCCCTGAGGCGTCGGCACCGGCTTCCCGGCCATGGCCCGATCCATGTAATCGCGGACGAACGCCTCCGCCTCTTCGATCGATTCGATCTGCCGCTCTTTCAAGAGCAGGTCGATATCGCGGTACATACGCTCCAGGTTCGGCTGCGAGGCGCCGGCCGTTTCGGGAGGCGCGTCCAACGTCTCCGCGTATTCGGCCAGCTCGGCATACCGCTTGGAGACGGTCCCCGAAGAGACTCCGTATTTGGCGGCCAGTCGAGACTGCGTCACGCCTCGCCCTTCGTCGCCCGGGGTGAAGTACTCGAGCGCCGCGCTGAACGCGCCGAACTTCTGGAAGACCGGCCGGGTCGTATGCGCGAAATCATGCCAAAATCCCACCAATGCGCGCAAATCCTCCGGGTCGAAGGCCGCATCCGCATGCTCGACGTAATGCTGCGCCTGAAGCCGGTACAGCTCGTTGTCCCACTTCAGCTCGCGGTCGATCCAGCCGGGCAGCTTGTCCCGCGTGATCCGGGTCGTCCCCGACGCCTCCTGTCGCTCCGGACGTTCCTCTTGATACGTGTCGATGCAACACTTCTTGAATTTTTTCCCGCTGCCGCATGGGCACGGGTCGTTCCTTCCTGGCAGAGCCAAGCCGTTCTCCTCCTCTTATATCAAACCCATTTTCTCGAAAATGTCATCCCGCCCCATCCGCTCCCGCGCGTCCGCGCACTCGTTCCGGTCGGATTCGACGACCCAACCGGCGACCTTCGCGCCGCAGACGACGGCGCGATCGAGCGGCAGTCCGCGCGACAAGGCGAACGCCGTCCCGGCGGCGAAGGCGTCTCCCGCGCCGCTGGAGTCGACGAGCCGCGCGGGGAACGCGGGCTGGAAGCCGGAGCGGCCGGCGGCGCGGTCGTAATACACGGAGCCTTCGGCTCCCAAGGTGACGACCATGGCGCGAAGCTCGCGTTCGTCGACGAAGGCGCGGAGCGACGCCAGCCGCTCCTCGTTCGAGATCGAGCCCCAGGGGCGGCCGCTGAGCCGCTCGGCTTCGACATGATTGCAGACGAAGCAGTCGAGCGCGCCGAGCAACGCGGGATGCTCTCCGATCACCTGCAGGTTGTTCGGCAGTCCGTAGACGGGGATGCCGAAGCGCTTCGCCAGCTCGATCGCCCGGCGGGTGATCGCTTCGGTAAGATCGACCGACAGGACGAGGTGCGTGGCATCCCGAAGCGCCTCCTCGCCGGCGTCCTCGAGCAGGCGGGCGAGACCCGCGAAGTCGGGCTGCCGCGAGATCGAACCGGCCAGATTCCCGTCGGCGTCCACAATGGCCATCCACATGCCCATGCCGCGGTCCGCAGGACGGATAAAGCGGGTATCCGCGCCGAGGGCGTCCAACCGCTCGACGATTTCCCGGCTGGGCGCGCCGTCGTCGACCGTTGCGAGGAGCCGCGTCTCGCCGCCGAGCGCGGCGAGATTGGCGGCGACGTTCCGCCCGACGCCGCCGTGAACGAAGCGAACGTCGCCGACGTTTTTCCCGATGGGGTCGTAGGCATGCGACGCATACCCCTTCAAATCTAAAAATACATTGCCGATAACTACGAGGGTGGGGGTCATTTTCGGTCGACAAGCTCCCTTGGATAATGTTCTGATTTATTGTACCAAAATCGCGACCCCCTGAAACCGTCCATCCTTTCCGAACGATATGGACATCAAGACAAGACTACATACTTTTTAGGAGGATGGGTTCTATGAATCAGAAGACAGGTTCGAAGAAGGTAACGCTGCTCGCGCTTGCGACGGTGGTGGCGAGCATGAGCATCGGCTCCGCGGTCGTCGGCGCGGCGGATGGCAACAAGGGCAAAGGCGCTGAGAAGAAGGCCGAGGCGAGCGTGCAAGCGGAGACGAGCGTAACGGCGGACGTCTATGGCGGCGGAAATAACGGCAACCACGGGAAAGGCAACACCCATGGGTTGGAAAACGCGCTTTCCAAGCTCGAAGGCAAGCCGGCGGCCGAGGTCATTCTCGAGATTCTCGCGGACCGGACCGTCGACGCCGAGGCGCTTGCGCTCGAACTCGAGGCGGACGGCGAGATCGAAGCGGCGGTCGTCGCTCAACAGGAAGCGGCGGTGCAAAACCCGACCGATGCGAAGCTCGTGAAGAAGCTCGCGAAGCTGCTGGACAAGGCCGGCCACAAGGGGATCAAGGCGTTCGTCAACGGCAAGCAGCCGGAATTTGACGTGAAGCCGTTCGCGAAAAACGGACGCACGCTCGTGCCGTTCCGCGCGATCGCCGCATCGCTGAAGGCCGATGTGTCGTTCGACGCCGCGACGCAGACGGTGACGGTCGTCCGCGGCGACGTCACGGTGAAGCTGACGCTCGGCAGCGACACGGCATACGTGAACGACGTTGCCGTGAAGCTCGACGTGGCGGCGGAGTCGGTGGAGGGCCGTACGGTCATTCCGCTGCGCTTCTTGGCCGAAGCGTTCGATGCGAACGTTGAATTCGATGTCGAGACGCAAAGCGTCATTATTACGGAATAATAGAACGAGACGATCGACCGTTCCCGGGAATCCGGGAACGGTCGTTTGCGTTTCTGGGTCCATTTTCCCGAGGGATGTCGCATCGTGTAGAATTTTTTCGCAATTTCGCCAAATTACTATTGTCACAAACTGGTGATTCTACTATAATAGGACACACGACCCACTAGAGTTGACACGCGCAAACTATTGTTGACAGAAAGGGGGTATGTAATGTATGGAGATGACCGAGTCGTTAACGAAGCAGTTAAACATGGTGTTCGGGAAGCTGAGCGAGGAGCTCGCGAATCTTTCGTCCGGCATTGTGTTCGTACAAATACGCAGCAACGTGATCGGGAAGTTCGGCATCCGGCACGATCCGTTCGAGACGAGCAAGACTCGGCCGTTCCAAGGCACGAGCGGGTTGACGGAGTCGCAGCGGAACGATTTCCGCCGAATGGCGATCCAAGCGTTGGGCCATAAGGTCGGATGGACGCACGGCGAGATCCAGTTCGAGTTCGCCGTCAGGCAAGGAAAGCTGAGATTGAGCATCACCTTCGAATCGAATTACAATATGTCCAACTTGTTGCCGAAGTTCGATCTCGGCGGCGGATGGGGCGGCGCCGGCGAGATCGAAGGGGCATAACGATATTTGGAAACCAACTACATATCCGATTTGTTGATTCAAGGCAAACCCATCGAAAGGTGGGGACGCAAAGCTATAGGGGCTACGCTTACGAGTAAGCATGCCAGCCAGCTGCCGCAAACCGGGCCAGTCATCGTGACGGACGAAGCACGTACCGGCTCACTTGCAGCAGCAGCTGTGGAGTGGGCTTTTTCTATGTCTCTTTGGGGAGGTAGGTATGCAGCGTATGGTATTCAAGATGTTGTGTGTCCTGCTTTTGACGGCGATGCTTACGCGCTTCGGACAACCGGGCGAACTGGAACATGCGGTAGAGCGGTTGGCGTGGCTCAAGGCGGTCGAGGCGCCGTCGTCGACGGACCAAGCGGAGTCCGCCTCGGAGCGGAACCGGCGGGAGAACGCGATAGGCAAGGGCGTGTTGGAGCGCAGCTTCCGGCTGCGGTCCCGGCTGAATACGCATTTATTAATGTTGAAGTTCAAGCGATAGATTTCTATGGAGTGGCGAAGCGCGCCCTCGTTCGTCTTTCGGGACGGCGGGGCGCTTTTCTTGTTTTCCGGGGGAGGAGGGGCGAGGGGTGGCGGAACCGTTCGAGAGCGCGCACGAACGCTGGCTGCAGTCGCATCTGGAGGGACGAACGGGAGAGCGGCGGGGGCGGCTTACACGGAAGAGGTATGCGGAGACGTTGTTCTTGCGGCAGGTGTGGTGGCCGTTGTTCGGAAGCTTCGATGCGCTTCACCCGGAGTATGAGGTGGCGGATTGGCGAGGGAGGTCGTATTTCGCGGACTTCGTCTGGCTGCCGGGATCGGGGGAGAAGCTCGTCTTCGAGGTGAAGGGCTTCGGACCGCACGTGACGGAGATGGATCGAAGAGGTTATTGCGAAGAGTTGAACCGCGAGACGTTCCTGCAAGGGCTCGGCTACCGCGTCATCTCGATTCCGCACGACGACGTGGCGAGCCGCCCGGATGTCGTGCAGTCGTTGCTGCGCATGGTGCTGAGCCGATTTCAACCGATCCGTAAGTCTAGGGCTCGTCCGTCCCTCATCGAGAGGGAAATTATGCTCCTAGCCTTCAGTTGCGCGGGTGTATTGCGAGGCGTCGATGTTGCAACGCACTTAGACGTTAGTCATCGGACGGCGGTACGGTATTTGCAACGGCTCTGTGAGAAAGGAGTGCTAGAGGCATTGCGAAACGGTGCGAAGGGGGAGCGAGTGACGGAATATCGAGTCATCAAGGAGAAGCAGGGGCTGCTCGGACTGTGGCAATGGGACGAGGGATAGTCTCCTGTTCGGGTTTTTGCGCAATCGTGCGTATATTTTAATCCGAATGAGTCGATATCTCCTCGATATGCGCAAAACTTCATAAATCCCACCGGATTCCGGTGGGAAGGGGGAGGAATATAAGAACTTTTGCCGATATGATTTTGAATCGAGTCTACCGCATAACAAATATATGACTTTTTGCGCAAGTCCTGGGGAAAACCGACGGAAGAGCCCGCCCGCCGCCGCCAACCGCCATCGCTTGTCATGCTCGTCATGCTAGTCTGCATAAATGGCCAACCCCCCTCATAGACATGTTATCGAGTACAAGAAATCGATCGGAGGGGTGGACCTCATGAGACGTAGCAAGTGGGTCATGACCTTGGCGCTGACGTTGGCGGTGGCGCTGCTGTTGGCGGCGTGCGGAGGCGCGAAGGATGCGGCGGGTGTCGTAAGCGACATCGAGAAGTTGACGGGCAAGCTGGAGAGTTATCACGCGGAAGGCACCATGGTGTTGAATACGGGGCAGGAGCCCCAAGAGTACGGCGTCGTCGTCAGCTATCAGAAGCCGGAGTACTACCGCATCGCGCTTACGAACGAGGCGAACGACATTACGCAGATCGTGCTGCGCAACGACGAAGGCGTGTTCGTTCTGACGCCGCACCTCAATAAGAGCTTCCGCTTCAAGAGCGACTGGCCGAACAATCAAGGGCAGGCGTACTTGTTCGAGACGCTGGCGCAATCGATCATCCACGACGACGAGCGCCAATTCACCGCGGAGGAAAATGCGTACGTCTTCGACGTCCTGGCCAACTACCAGAACGCCTCGCTCGTCCGCCAGAAAATCTGGCTGAGCAAGGAAGACTACAAGCCGCAGCGCGTCGTCGTGACGGATGCGGACGCGAACGAGATGGTCACGGTGACGTTCAGCTCCTTCGAGTTCGACAAGAGCTTCGAGGACAACTGGTTCGATATGAACCGGAATATGACGAGCGTGTCGATCCAGTCGGTGCCGGTGCTGGCGACCGAAGGCGAAGGCCAAGGCGAACAAACGGCGGAAGCGAACGAACACTTCGGCATCATCTATCCGGGCTACGTGCCGGAAGGCGTCGAGGAGCGGTCGGCGGCGGACTTCAAGCTCGGCGAGCGCGACGCGATCATGATCCGGTACGTCGGCGAATACGACTACACGCTCGTCGAGTCCAAGGCGGCGGAAGAGCGGATGGCGTCCAGCTCGATCGGCACGGTCATCGAGCTCGACCTCGGCCGCACGGTCGGCGTCCTGATCGGCGAGAACGAGCAGCGGACGCTTCTGTGGACGCACGACGGCGTCGATTACCGCCTCTCCACCGGCAATCTTCCTTATGAAGAGATGGTGAAGGTAGCGCAATCGGTATTCGATCAGAGCGGGAAGTAAGCAGGGGGGACCAATGACACGGTTCGTTGACACGGCCATTCTTAGATTCTAAGATAGTACAGTGGCAGACCCTTAGATTCTACTTAGGTTCTGAGAAAACTTGTTTGCGGATGTGACTTCCCTGTGGATACGTACCGATGGACGCGGGCCGAGGTCGACTTGGATGCGCTGCACCACAATTTGGAGCAGTTCCGAATCGCCCTCGGCCCCGATATAAAGATTATGGCCGTCGTGAAAGCGAATGCGTACGGCCATGGCGCGGTGAAGGTCGCCGAAGAGGCGATCCGCCACGGCGTCGAATATTTGGCGGTCGCCTTCCTGGACGAGGCGCTCGAGCTAAGGCATTTCGGCATCGAAGCGCCGATTCTGGTGCTCGGCTATACGCCGGCGGCCGGCGTCGAAGTCGCGAGAAACCGCGGCATTACGCTTACGGTGTTCGACGACGACGTGCTGGAAGCCGCAGCGTCGCAACACCCGACGAAAACGTTAAACATCCACGTGAAGGTGGACACCGGCATGGGCCGCATCGGCCTGACCGACGAGCAAGACGCGATTCGCTTCGTCGAGAAGGCGCTCAAGACGCCCGGCGTCGCGGTCGAAGGGCTGTTCACGCATTACGCGTGCGCCGACGAATGCGACAAGACGCATGTGACGGAGCAGTATCGGAAGTTTGCGCGGATCGCGGATCATTTTCAAAAGCAAGGAATTTCGTTAAAGTACGTGCATGCCGGCAACAGCGCGACGGGGATCGACACGCCGGACTACACGCGGAATATGCTGCGCCTCGGGGTGAGCATGTACGGGTTGTATCCGTCGGAAGAGGTCAACCATGAGCGGGTGCGGCTGAAGCCGGTCATGTCGCTGAAGTCGGGCGTCGTGATGGTGAAGCGGCTGCCGCAAGGCAGCACCGTCAGCTACGGCGCGAATTACGCGACGGCGCAGGACGGCGAGACGATCGCCACGCTGCCCATCGGCTACGCGGACGGGTATTCCCGGCTGCTGACCGGGAAGGCGGAGGCGCTCATTCGCGGCAAGCGGGTGCCGGTCGTCGGCAACATCTGCATGGACCAGTGCATGGTCCGGGTGGACGACGGCGAGGTCGAGGTCGGCGAAGAGGTCGTGTTGTTCGGAACGCAAGGCGAGGAGACGGTTCCGGTAGAGGAATTGGCGGCGAAGCTCGGGACGATCAATTACGAGATTACTTGTATGGTGTCGCACCGCGTGCCGCGCGTATATGTGAAGGGCGGTCGGGTGACGGAGTTCGATAACCCGCTGCTGCATTTTACCAACGAGAAAAGCATAAGGTCTTAGAGGAGTTTTCCGTCGTTTGCCGAATATGTATAAAGCCGCAGAAAAGGTTCCATCAATTACACATTACGAAGGTGCAACATAATTGATATACCGGCGGCATATACTTAGTTTTGTATATTTTGCCTTCCTTTACGACATAATGGGAGTAGAGGTCGGAATGTTCTGGGGGTGCGTTACGCGGTGTCCAACGTTCACAACACCAAGAGAATCATGATAAGCTTACCGGATCACCTGCTGCAGGAGGTCGACGGCATCGTCGAGAAGGAAAACTCCAACCGCAGCGAGTTCATTCGTCAGGCCATGAAGCTGTATTTGACGGAGCGGAAGAAGCGACACCTTCGCGAGACTATGCAGCGCGGGTATATGGAGATGGCGAAGATCAATCTCTCGATGTGTACCGAAGCGTTCTTGGCCGAAGAAGAAGCCGACAACACTTTAGGCCGCTTAGTTAGCGGGGTGTAGCCCTTGATCGTCAAACGCGGGGACGTTTTCTTTGCGGATCTCTCTCCGGTCGTGGGATCGGAACAGGGCGGGGTCCGCCCGGTATTGGTCATTCAGAACGACATCGGCAACCGGTTCAGCCCGACCGTCATCGTAGCCGCCGTCACGGCGCAAATTCAGAAAGCGAAGCTCCCGACGCACGTCGAGATCGATGCGGAATCGCACGGGTTCGACCGTGATTCCGTCATCTTGTTGGAGCAAATCCGTACGATCGACAAGCAGCGGCTCACGGACAAAATTACGCACCTGGACGAAGAAACGATGCGTAAGGTCGACGACGCGCTGCAGATCAGTGTGGGCTTGATCGATTTTTAGGTGTGCCTGAGCGGGGGAGCGCGAAGCCCTCGTTTTTTTGTGTGGAGAGGAAGGGGAATAAATACATATGGTTTCGGAAAATGGTACGGCCGCCGCGACGATCGCGCCGGAGGAACTGGCGTGGACGGACGCGCAGGAGCGCGCGGCGAAGGACCGCATCGTCAAACAAATCGCGGCCGAGACGGGGACGAGCCCGAAGCAGGTCGGCACGACAGTGGGTCTGCTCGACGAAGGCAATACGATTCCGTTCATCGCGCGGTACCGCAAGGAGATGACGGGCGAGCTCGACGAAAACGCGCTGCGCGCGATCGAGGAGCGGCTGTCTTATTTGCGCGGCTTGGAAGAGCGGAAGCGCGAGGTGCAGCGCCTCATCGCGGAGCAAGGCAAGCTGACGGCCGAGCTGCGCGGCGCGATCGAGCGGGCGGGGAAGCTGCAGGAGGTCGAAGACCTGTATCGGCCGTACCGCCAGAAGCGGAAGACGCGCGCGAGCGTCGCGAAGGAGCGCGGGCTGGAGCCGCTGGCGCTGTGGATGTTGAGCGGCCCGACGAGCGGCACGCTGCTCGGCGAGGCGGCGCGGTACGTGGACGCGGAGCGCGGCGTGCCGACGGCGGAGGACGCGGCGCAGGGCGCCATGGACATTATCGCGGAGACGATCGCCGACGACGCGAACGTGCGGGCGTGGGTGCGCAAGCATACGTTCCAGTATGCGACGATCGCGACGGAAGCGAAGGACGCTTCGGTCGAGTCGGTGTACGAGATGTACTACTCGTATCGCGAGCCGGTGAAGCGGCTGCCGCCGCACCGGACGCTGGCGATCAACCGCGGCGAGAAGGAAGACGTGCTGAAGGTGTCGCTCGAGCTCGATCCGGCGGCGATTCATATGTACATCGGGAAGCGATTCGTCGCGGAACGGAGCGTCGTGCGGGACGCGATGCTGACGACCGTGGAGGACGCTTACAAGCGTCTGATCGCGCCGGCGGTGGAGCGGGAGGTGCGCAACGAGCTGACGGAGAAGGCCGAGGAACATGCGATCGTCATCTTCGCGGAAAATTTGCGAAACCTGCTGCTTCAGCCGCCGGTTCGAGGCAAGGCCGTGCTCGGCGTCGATCCGGCGTTCCGGACGGGCTGCAAGCTCGCGGTCGTCGACGACACCGGCAAGGTGCTCGACATCGCGGTGACGTATCCGACGGCGCCGCATCATAAGACGGCCGAGGCGGAGAAGACGTTTCGGGCACTCATCGCAAAGCATGACGTCGACCTGATCGTCATCGGCAACGGCACCGCCTCGCGCGAGACGGAGCAGTTCACGGCCGAGGTCATTCGGAAGATTCATGCCGACGGCGGGAAGAAGCTGCAATATTTGATCGTCAACGAGGCGGGCGCCTCGGTGTATTCCGCCTCCAAGGTGGCGCAGGAGGAGTTCCCGGACTTCGACGTGGCGGAGCGCAGCGCCGTCTCGATCGCGCGGCGGGTGCAGGATCCGCTCGCGGAGCTCGTCAAGATCGAGCCGAAGGCGATCGGCGTCGGGCAGTACCAGCACGACGTATCGCCGAAGCGGCTGGAAGCGTCGCTCGGCGCCGTCGTCGAGTCGGCGGTCAACCACGTCGGCGTCGACGTCAACACGGCGTCGCCGTCGCTGCTGTCGTACGTCGCGGGCGTGAACGCGACGACCGCCCGCAATATCGTCAAGTATCGCGAGGAGAACGGCAAGTTCACGTCGCGCAAGGAGTTGTCCAAGGTGCCGCGGCTCGGCGCGAAGACGTACGAGCAGTGCATCGGCTTCATCCGCGTGCCGGAGTCGCGCCACCCGCTCGACAACACGCCGATCCACCCCGAGTCGTACGGCGTCGTGGACAAGCTGTTCCGCGAGCTGCGCTTGGAGCTGGCGTCGCTCGGCTCCGCGGAGCTGCGCGCGCGGCTGGACGCCGTCGATCCGTCGGCGGTCGCCGAGCGGCTCGACGTCGGCGTGCCGACGCTGCGCGACATCCTGGACTCGCTGAAGCGTCCGGGGCGCGACCCGCGCGAGGAGCTGCCGCCGCCGATCTTCAAGACCGACGTGCTGCAGCTCGAGGATCTGCGCGTCGGGATGGAGCTGCAGGGCACGGTGCGGAACGTCATCGACTTCGGCGCGTTCGTGGACATCGGCCTGAAGAACGACGGCCTCGTCCACATCTCGCAGCTGGCGGACAAGTTCGTGAAGCACCCGATGGACGTCGTCTCCGTCGGCGACAACGTGACGGTATGGGTGCTCGGCGTCGACGCGAACAAGGGGCGCGTGTCGCTCACGATGAAGAAGCCGCGGGGATAACGGAAAGAGGGAAGATGGAGCGCACGAACTTCGATGAGTTCGTGCGCTTTATTGTAAGAGGAAAACGCATCGCCGTCGAGGAAGCGGACATTCTGATTCGCGATGCGGCCTATCTGTTATAGGAAGAGAAGAAGCTGTCCCAAAGTCTTGAACGACTTTTGGGACAGCTTCTTCTTTTTCTGCTTCTTTCTATCATGCCTTGATTCCTTCCTGACGGATGGGTAGACCGACGTAAGTCTTATAACCCATTGACATAACTCGAATAGAAGATCTATATTCACACTGTATTTAAACTACATATACATCACAGAAAGGAGATTGGTTCAATTGGAACATCGAAGACAACCTCTTTTCAGGCAAAATCGGTTATTCGCGAAGGCAGTGGTTCTGACCGTCTGTTTCGCGATGATGCTGGGTCTCGTGCCCGGCGGGTCGTTAGGACCGGAAAAAGCGTCTGCGGAATGGGTGGATCTTGAACTGGTGAATCCCAGCTTTGAGGAGCCTCATGGCGCGGAGGGGAATATTCCGGGCTGGAAGCAAACGTACGGAAAAAGCGGATTTACCGTTACCGAAGACAGGAGCTTTATAGGCGAAAAGAGTCTCTATGTGGAGGACCTGGATAGTCGAAATTACGGCATGCAAAGCGTTTATTTGCCGGCTCAAGCCGGAAAGTCTTATTCGGTAACGACGAACACGTATGTTCTGGAAGGCACCTCCATGATATATTTACAATTTCATAAAGGAGATGCCAATAGAACACGGATCGGGCACAAATCTATGGGGGAATCCGTCGTCAATGAATGGCGTCCGTTGACAGCGAGCCTAACCGCTCCGGCTGGTACGGAATATGTGTCCGTGCTTCTCTACTCCGGAGTGAGCACTACGGCGAAAGCTTTTTTCGATAATGTCGTGCTCAGCCTCAATGAGGAGGAGCCGTCCCCTACCGACAAGTTGGTTCGGCTCGGAACGCCGATCCATTCGATAACGATCCCGCATGCGGCTTTCGGGCAAGGACCAACGGGAGAAAACTACATTTATACGACGGCTAATGGCGCGCCGGCTGTACTTTCTGTGCTCCGGGCGGAAACGGGTGAACGGGTCGCTTCATTCGAGCTCGGTCAGGCCGGCTACTCCTGGGGCAGCACCGTAGCTCCGAACGGCGACCTGTACGTCGCTACGCAACGGAACGGCATCCTCTACCGCTATCGTCCAAGCGCCAATACAGTGGACAACCTGGGAAAGGCGATTGCTTCCGAAACGCATCTCTATCGGGTCGTTTCCGACGATCAAGGGCGTATTTACGGCGGTACGTATCCGAACGGCAAAGTGTTCCGGTTTGACCCGTCCACGAACGCTTACACCGACTTTGGAACTATGGCGGAAGGAGAACAATACGTTAGAAGCATAGCCTACGGCGATGGCAAAGTTTACGCAGGAACGGGCGCCAACCAAGCCCAATTGTTCAAGCTTGATCCCGAAACAGGCGCGAAAGAGGCGATTCCGCTGCCGGAAGCGTTCCGCCAGCACAAAGAGGTGTATGATTTAACCTTTACGGCCGGCTTGCTGTTCGCGCGAATGACGTATCAGGATGCCAGCAGCCCGCTCAACAACGTCACGCTCGTTTACGACACCGCCGTCGGGCAATGGGTCGGAGAACTTCCGAACACCATTGGATTGGACGTCTCTCCCGTAGGCCCGGACGGGAATGTTTATCTGATACAAAATACAAAGTTGATTGCGTTCAACGTGACGACACGGGAAGCGACGCCGACAAGCTTCGAGGCGGGGAATTTTGCAAGCCGCGGGTTCGGCTGGTTTCAGTTGAACTTGCCCGATATGCCGGGAGAAAGTCTCGTAACGGTCACCTCAAGAGGCAGAATTATGGCTTACAATCCTCAAACAGAGAAAGGAATATGGATCGACGGCGACCCGCTCGGGTCTGCGAACACGCTCCGTTCCGTCTCCGCCGGCCCGGACGGTAACATTTATGTCGGCGGATATTTGTCACCGCAGTCGATGGCAAGATTTAATATTGATACGTTCCAGTTGGAAACGCTGCCCGGTATGTCCCAAGTCGAGGGTATGGGAACATTCGGCGAAAACATGTATTACGGCGTTTATCCGAATGCGAAAATTTTTGAATATGATCCTAATTTGCCTTGGAGCATGCCGAACAATCCGAGCGAATTGGATATCGAGATGAGTTCCAAGCTTCAGGACCGGCCGTTCGCCTTCGCCGAAGCCGGCGATAAGCTTGCCGTCGGAACAGTGCCGATCATAGGCAAGCTGGGCGGCGCGTTGACGTTGTATGATCCGGCCGCAAAGACGTCCGAGACCTTCTATCCGATCGTGGATAATGAAAGCCCGATGACGCTTGCTTACAAGGACGGGCTGCTGTATGGCGGAACGACGGTTTGGGGCGGCATTGCCGCGGAGCCTGTCGAGCAGGACGGCACGCTGTTCATCTTCGGTGTGGCCACGAAGCAGAAGGTATTCGAAATGAATCCGGTGCCGGGAGAACGGGCGATTACGGCGCTTGCCTTCGATGGGAACGGAATGCTGTGGGGCTTGACGAATGGCGTGCTGTTCCAATTCGACCCTGCCACGCGAGAGATTGTCCGGACGAAAACGCTTTATCCGTTCGTATGGAATGACATCGTGTTGGCCGGCGGATATTTGAGTTTTTATGACGGCTACCTGTACGGCGAAGCGGCGAACCATATTTTCAGATTCGATCCGACGACCTGGGAGCATAAAACGCTTGCAGTCGGCAATTACTTTGCCCAGGATGAATATGGGCGTATATTTACTACGAAAAATTCAATCGATTTGTATATGTACGACGATATTGCCCCTTCGTTCGGTTCGGAAGCTTCTCTTCAATATGAATGGATGCAAGACGAGAGCTTTGTATTGAAATGGCCGGCCAATGCGGATATGAAGCAATTCCAGATTTTCCAAGGCGACAACGAGGTGACGCTAATCGGCAGTATGCAGCGCGATGGCGCAAATGGTGCCGTTAGCTTCCGTATTCCGGCCGGTGCCGCCGCACCGGGCCGTTACACGGTGAGAGCCGTCGATTACGCAGGTAACGTTTCCGCGGAGCATCTGTCAGTCGATGTCATCCCTGCGGGAAGCTCGCTCTTGGCGGCGCTTTCTGCCGATACCGGACAGTTCCATCCGGAATTCGATCCCTCCGTTTCCGATTATCAATTGAACGTCTGGCCTTCGGTAAAGAAGGTTGCATTCATTCCCGTAACGGAGGATGAGAATGCAGCCCTGACGATTAACGGCGTCGCGCATCCGTCGGGAACGCCTTGGGAAATCAATGTCAAAGCCGGGGAAACGACCGCGGTGATCGAAGTTGCGGCTCCCCGAAGCCAGGATACAACGGTTTATACAATAACCGTAAATGCTTGCAAAGGGCCGAAGGAAGGCTGCGGCGTTCCCCCCGGACATCAAAAATAAGAAAAGTAGCTTATAAACACGGCGGCTATTGCAGCGCCGTGTTTTTTCCCCCGGGGGCAATCGAACGCTTCCTTCCTATGTGTCCGTGTTGGATTTGCATTAGAGGACCGATATAATAGTAGCTAGACACAGATTATGGATATTACAAGAGGTTTTGGCAGGATGGCAAAGAAAACGGATCAAAGAACGTTCCAGGCAAAGGTAAAGCAATTCGTCGAAGCGCTTAAAGAGGATATCGCGAGCGGGGTGTACCGCCCGGGCGACTTTTTGCCGTCCGAGGAAACGTTATCCCGGCAATTCGATCTTAGCAACCGGTCGATTCGTCACGGACTGGATCAATTGGTGCAGGAAGGGCTGATCGTTAAACAGCCTCGCGTCGGCAATCGTGTCGCTTCGAATACGATCGTTAAGGTCGCTTATCGGGACTCGCTCATCCGGGATGTTGAATTCGAACGGCTTTTGGCTTTATTTCATACACGATACCCCACTATCCGAATTCAGCTCGTTCGCACGGGCGTGTTCCCATCCTTTGCAGACGGGATGACCCCTTATCTGGATTATGGGCAGGCGGACATCGTCTTAATGAACCATTTCGATTTTCGCGACATGCTGGAATCCGGTCGTCTGGATCGGCTGGAGCCCGTTCAGCCGATAGAAGGGGGATACGATAAGCTGAACGGAGCTTTTCAAGCGGATGGCGTGCAATACGCACTGCCTTTTTTATACTCGCCTGTCGTGTTGTGCTATAATCCGGAGCATTTCCGCGAGGTGGGTGTGAATGAGCCTGTCAGCGGATGGACATGGGATGACTTGAGATTCGCGGCAGGAAAGCTGTCGGGAGGCGGAAGGCGCATCGGATTTTTTTATCATCTGTTGTCAATCAATCGTTGGCTTGTGTTTTTATTGCAAAACGGGATTCAATTTACCCAAAAGAACGATGGCGGCTATGAAGTGGATTTGCCCTTGTTGATGGACAGTTTTCGTTTTTCGAGAGACCTGTTGTTCAAAAGCAACGGCATACCCGTATTTGCCTCCGAAACGGAGGAGGAAGTGATGCAAATCTTCCGGGAAGGTCGGGCATCGATGCTTTTAGCGACTTATTTTTCGCTGAATGATCTGATTAAGGATAATATTGCTTTCGAAATCGCCCCTCTTCCGCAGGGCAAATCCGACCAAACGTTACTGCTCACGACCGGGTGGGCGATCAACCGGGCTTCTAATGAGAAGGAAGCCGCGCTACAATTCGTACATTTCCTTTCGTCTCCGGAAGCGCAGGACTTTGTTCGCCATACATCTCTCAGCTTGCCTGCACTCAAGGTTCCCTTCGATTCGGCGCGGGATGAATGCGTAAATCGTCGGCCTTCACGCTTTGATCTCCATCATGAGATCGCTTCGACGTATCGCCTGCATTCGGAGCTGATGTTCCCGCTCAACCGACTGTATGCCTTACGCAACGCGCTTAAACTGTACTGGTTTGGCCTGAAGGACGAAACGATCATTTTAGAGGAAGTGAAGGCTTTATTGGCCCCGGATTGGAAAGCGGATAACGAGAGCCGGTTTGATTAGGGGGAGCGAAGTACTCAGGGTGGCAAAGGAGTATTGGACATGCTGCCCGCAAACACAAAGCCGACGCCAAGAGGCGCCGGCCGTTCGCTTATCTATGTGTCTCTTCTTCTTTCGTGCGGTAGAAGAACCAACAATCGTTCAGCAGCCGAATTTGCCGCCGGTCTTTTTTCCGGTATGCGCGCATCATCTGATTCAGAAGCCACTGCGGCAACATCGCCAGCCCCTTTCTCCTGGTTTGTATCCATTATACGTAGGCGAATGTGGGGGCGTGCAGGTCCGACGCGAACTTTATTCGTATTCCTCTTCGTACCACTGCTCCAGCTGCGCCTGCAGGGCGCGAATTTCCGTCAGCAGCGAGACGAGCGGATAGCTCTTCTCCTGCACCGAGGCGAACGCCTGCTCGAGCTGGTTCATATACTCCAAGCCGCTTAGCGCGACGTAATCCTTGCTCACGATCTCCAACGCGTCGCACTCCGCGATCGCTTGGGGCAGGTTCGGCACGTTCTCCGCCGTCAGCTTGCCGATCTCCTTGTGCAGCCGCTGGTGCAGCGCGGTAAGCTGGTACGCGTGGGACGCGGGCATTTCGACGAATTCGAGCCGATCCCCGTAAAGCAGCACGTGGTAACGCATAGTAGGCTTGGACACCTGGAATTCTCCCTCCGTGAACGCCGAATGAGTGGGCATTCCCAATTGTTCTACTTGACAGTGTAGCTTACTCATTCGGTACAATTCAAGGGACGGATCGAGAAGCGAGGCGGAGACATGACGGACGAACAATTGCAGGCATGGGTGGAAAAGGTGTCGATCGACGCCTTCGGCTGGCCGTTCCGGCACAAGGCGACATTCAACTCGCGGCTACGGACGACGGGCGGCCGGTATTTGCTGCGGACGCATAACATCGAAATCAACCGCAAACAATACGACACGTACGGGCCGGAGGAAACCGAGAAGATCATTAAACACGAGCTGTGCCATTATCATTTGCATCTGCAGCGGCGGGGATACAAGCACGCGGACGCGGATTTCAAGCGGCTGCTCGCGAAGGTGGGCGGCTCCCGGTTTTGCCAAGCGGTGCCGGGAGCGATGCGCCGGCTGCCGATTCGCTACGTGCTGCGATGCGTCGATTGCGCCATGCAGTATCCTCGGAAGCGGAAGACGGACCCGCGACGATATCGGTGTGGCAAATGCAGGGGGCGTTTACAACAGCTGCAACTTGACGAAGAGCAGGGGCCCGTGATAAATTAATGCATGTAACGTTCCCTGATAGCTCAGTTGGTAGAGCACTCGACTGTTAATCGAGTTGTCACAGGTTCGAGTCCTGTTCGGGGAGCCATTTTTATTTGGAGAGATACCCAAGTGGCTCAAGGGGACCCTCTGCTAAGGGGTTAGACTGTGTAAACGGTGCGAGGGTTCGAATCCCTCTCTCTCCGCCATCCAACGACGACGAACGGCCGTCCTTCGGGGCGGTCTTTTATTATGCTTTCACGTCGAGGGAAAAGAAATTGAAAAAAGGGGCTTGCGCAACGGACAAGCACCTGCTATAATCATTTTTGTTGTCACAAAAACAAGGCCCGTTGGTCAAGGGGTTAAGACACCTCCCTTTCACGGAGGTAACAGGGGTTCGAATCCCCTACGGGTCACCATTGCATGAGCCATTAGCTCAGTCGGTAGAGCACCTGACTTTTAATCAGGGTGTCGAAGGTTCGAGTCCTTCATGGCTCACTTTTTTCCTCATTATATATGTTACTTTGCGCGGTCGTGGTGGAACGGCAGACACGCTATCTTGAGGGGGTAGTGCCCACTGGGCGTGAGGGTTCAAATCCCTCCGACCGCATATCGCAGAAGGCCCTTACCGATTACATCGGTAAGGGCTTTTTGTATTTGTCGTTTACCGGAGCCGTCGCATTTTCCATGAATCTTCTCATGTTCAGAAATTGTATAGTAGAGTATTGTATAATTAGACCTATAGTTATTTAAGGGTGAATTCGCTTTCGACACAATCCGACACAGAATTCATAATTTCTACATTCATTCATACTTAAAACTAGTTCTAAAGACCTGTTTTTGCTTTACTCTTCACAATTGGCTTGCCTATAATGAGATTGTGGTGGTTAAGAATGAGTGACAAAATAAAAGTATTACTGGCCACCGAGGGGACATATCCGTTCCATCAAGGCGGCGTAAGCACTTGGTGCGACATCCTAATTCAAAAGATGCGGTCCGTGGACTACATCATCTTCAGCGTTCTCATGAACCCGTTCGTCACGCAGAAGTTCGAGTTATTGAATCAGGACGCTCTGATCAGGATGCCGCTGTGGGGGACGGAAGAACCGGCGGAGCATTTGGAGACGCCGTTTTCTCATATATATAGGCTGAAGAAAAGTACGCTGCCGGAAGATATCGGGAGAAAGTTCATCCCATTGTTCAGGGAGTTGATCCTTGAGATCCTGGCCCAAAGCAAAAATCCCGAGAACTTCGGAAGATTGTTGTTGCAACTGCATGAGTACTTCAAATATTACGAATACAAGGCGACGTTCAAGTCGGAACAAACTTGGAACGTATACAAGGAGATCATTCTCAAGGCAGCCGGCGACAAGGATAACCGATTGGGGCAACCGGACATCTTTGGCTTGAGTCAAAGCCTGGGTTGGATCTATCGCTTCTTAAATATTTTGAACACGCCGTTGCCGGAGGCGCATGTGACGCACTCTTCCGCTGCGGCGTTTTGCGGCATTCCTTGCGTGCTGTCGAAGCTCGCCAACAATACGCCGTACTTGCTGACCGAACATGGCGTGTATTTACGGGAGCAGTATTTGTCGTTGTCGAGGAACGGATACTCTTCGTTCTTGAGCACTTTCTTGATTCGGTTGGTCCAATCCGTAACGACGTTGAACTACGCGTTCGCGGATCAAGTGTCGCCGGTTTGCCAGTACAACATGAGATGGGAAACGCGCTTCGGCGTTCCGCCGTCCCAAGTGAACGTCATTTATAACGGCGTGGATCAGCGGGTGTTCGCTGAAGCGCCCGGCGCTCCGCAATCCGTGCCGACCGTGGTCATGGTCGCGCGGATCGATCCGATCAAGGATATCATGACCTTCATGCATGCCGCGGCGCTGCTGAAGGAGCGGATGCCGGAGGCGAAGTTTGTCGTATACGGCTCGGTATCGGTCCCTCAATATTACGATCAATGCCTGGCGCTGAAGGAAGAATTGCAGCTCGGCAACAGCTTTATCTTCGCCGGTCATACGAGCAATACTTCGGCGGCGTACCAGAGCGGCGACGTCATCGCCTTGTCGAGTATTTCCGAAGCGTTCCCGTACTCCGTCGTCGAAGGGATGATGACGGGCAAGCCGGTCGTCGCGACGGACGTCGGGGGCGTGAAGGAAGCGCTCGCGGATACGGGCGTGCTCGTGCAGCCCCGGGACCCTAGCGCTATGGCGGACGGTATCGAGAAACTGTTGCGCAATCGGGAACTTGCCGCAGAGCTGGGGCGGGAAGCCCGCCAACGGGCGCTGAGCTTGTTTACGTTGGATCGGGTGCTCGAACTTCACTTCAAAAGCTATGTCAAACTGGCGGCGCGAGCGGAAGAACGGCTTCCGGCGGCTGCGGCGAGCGAAAGCGCAGAGCGGCATGCTTCGCAGAAGTCTGTGGTTGCCGAGCAGAAAGCTTACATGGAGAAGGGCTACGCGTTGGCGGCGCACGGTTTCGACCAGAGGGCGATCGCGTTATTCCAGAAGGCGTTATGGGTACAGCCGGATTCCGTGCTGGCGCCGGTCTTGCTGGCAGAGATCGCGCAGGCGTTCAATCGGATCGGAGATCACGACCGTGCATTCCAAGAGCTATATAAGTATGAGGCTTACATGGAATTGGTGGCAGGCGAAGGCAGGACGGCGTAAGAAGGTCGAACGAGCCGCGACATGCGGGAGGAGGGGATGCCGTGATCAAGGTAACGAAGAGATCCTTATGGGGATACGATCCGGATTCGGTAGAGCGCGCAACGGCACGGTTGAACGCCGACCATGAAGCGGCGTGCTCTGCGCTCCGAAGCGAGCTCGATCGATTGAGGCTGGAACATGCGGAATGGGAGAAGGCGGTCGCTCGTCTGCGGCGGGAGCTGGAAGCACCGGATCGAAGCGTAGAGATGGCGAAGCAGCTGCTAGAAGAACATTACGCGGCAACGGAAGAAGTGCTGGAAGCGAAAAGGATGTACGACGATTCGATGGCGCGTATGAAGTCGGACGAAGCGGTCGTCGCGGAAAAACAGGAGTCCGCCTTGTCCCGGATCAAATCGGAGCTGGGCGGGTGGCTTGAGGAGAAAGCGCAGTCGGGAGGGGGTGGGGAGAGGCATGAGCGAATGGAAGCGGGAGACGAAGCGCAAGCTGTTCGGCCTACACCCCGGGAAGACAGCTGAGTATATAAGAAAGCTTAAGCAATACCAGCAACAGTCCCTCTTGGAGCTGCGTAATCAGGTGGAGGCCCAAGAGAAATCGAACGCCGCGCTGAAGCGGGAAGCGGAGGCCCTCGAGGCGGAACTCGCGGATCGCCGCCGGACGGACGCGCTATACCAAACGGCGCAAGACCGGCTTGCGGCGAGCAAGAAGGCGCTTCGCGCGCTGGGCGAAGCCGAGGCGAAGTCGATCGGAGATCGGATGAAGGCGGAGGAAGAACGGCATTGGAAGCGCATGGAGCGTATCGAAGCGCAAAGCCGCCGTTACGAGGAGACGTTCCGATCGCTGCTCGAGGAGCTGACCGAGCTCGTCGGCAAAGTCGAGCGATTGGATCGCGGGCTCGATTTGATCGAAGATCAAGGCGCCGAGCAGCCTGTCGAGGAAACGGCGGGAGTCTCGTTCTATGAGGTTGCGGCCTCCAAGGTTCTGGAGGAGCGGGAGGCCGATCGAGCTCCGGTATTCGAAGAAAATACGGATGAGGCGCCTACTCCTACGGAAATACATGAGGAGGAATTGGAATCGCTCCATAGACACGCGAAGGTGATTCAATTCAAGCTTCGCAAAATCGTAGAGGAACGGAAGACGGACGGGGAAGGTTTGGAGGCGGGCGAGAAGGAGGCGGAGGCGGATCGACGTAAGTCCGCGGCCAAGGAAGAAGATCGTCGCGAAGCGCAGACGAAGACGGAGCCTGCGGTCGAAGCGCTCGAACTCGAACGCCGCGAAGCGGAGGGCGTCGCGGAGAAGCGGGAGACGGAGAACGCCCGCGCGAGCCGTGAAGACTATCGGGAGGACATGGAGCTGGCCGCCGCGTCGTCCTGGGGGGCGTCCTCGCCGGTTGCGCCGTCGTCGAAGCGATCTTCCGCCCGCAAGAACGAGATGCGCAGGGCGCCTCGGTCGCCTTCGAAGCCATCGGCCTTCTGGGGCGATATTAACGAATATCTTGACGACTTCGGCGACACCGCCGTCGAGGCCGACGGCGGTCTCGAGGAGAATATCGACGGTGGCGGTTTCGAGCGGAAATCCGACTTCTTCGACTTGCCTTCCTCGCCCGTCGAAGCGCCTTCCCGCAAGTCGGAAGCCTCTTCTCGGTCTTCGACTCCCCCGGATCGTGTCGTCGCCGCGCCTCCGAGAGGGGCGTCGACCGGGGAGGAGCAAGGTCGGGAAAGTCCGGCGCTGACGGAAGAAATTTTGTCGATCCGAAATCGCTACATCGTCGGCAAGCTGGCCGGCGAGACGCTGCACGGCTATGACGGACGGGTGATCGTTAACAAAAATCAACGGATTACACCGGCCATCGTACAGGAAGCGGATAAGGAAGGGAAGCTGCCGGATCTCATTATCCATATGATCGTTCCGATCGAGGGCGGGGAAGTATGATCGTCGAGTTCGAATCGCGCGCCGAGCTGTTCGATCGCCTCGTTGGAGAAGTGCAGAAGCGTAACATGTTTCCGGAGGATCGTTACGAGATCGCCGCTTTATTGGAGTCGATGGGCTGGAATGACGGACGGGTCGGCGAAAAATTCGGGATGCACGACGTTTTCGAACTGGCGGACGCGATCTGGGAGCAGATCCAACAACGCGTCGTCGTCACCCCGTTCGAGCCCCCTCCGAAGCGGGATTTGACGTACATGATCGTCGAGCTGTCCAAGAGCTTCCTGCGGGGCGTGATCTTCGCTTTGCCGATGGCGATCTCGGTGTTATCGATGCTGACGCTGAAGTTCTCGTTATGGTCATATGAGTTTCTCAGCGTCGAACTGGCGACGTGCATCGCGATCGGTACGATTCTTAGCTTTATCGTAGTAGGCGGGTACACGCAGGCGATCGCTCGAAGGGGCTTCTTTTACTTATTTCAAGGGTATTACAACATGGGGCGGAAGGTTACCTTCAAGTTTATCCGACTCGGTTATATCACTTGTTTGATTACCTGTGTCTTGATTTACGGATTTAACTTGATTTTCAACATCTTCCCTTCGAACATGTTCATCTATATCGTCTTGTATTTTTTCTTTCTCACGTCGATTTGGCTCTCCGTGACGGTCATGTACATTTTACGAAGAGAATTGACGTTCACCGGATTAATCATTTTAGGTATTATTCTCGTCTATATATTGATGAGTTATACGCCGTTGGATATCATCTTCTCCCAGTTGATTTCGATCTTTTTCGTATCCGTCGTCGGCATGGTCTTAGCGGTGCACTACTTTCGATTGGCGGAGCGGAAAGAGGAGAAAGGGATCGCGCCGCAATTGCCGCGAATGTCCATTACCATCTACTCGGTCATGCCGTATTTCGTCTATGGCTTTCTATATTTTTTCTTCTTGTTCGTCGATCGGATCAACGCATGGTCGGCGCATGAGTGGTATATGCCCTATTTTATCTGGTTTCGGGGCGAATACGAGCTGGGATTGGACTTTGCGCTTCTGGCGCTTATGATTCCGCTCGGCGTCAGCGAGGTCATCGTGCATAAGCTGATGCTGGATATGGAGGATGCGCAGAAGCGCTACTGGGGATCCGAGACGGAGTCGATGAACCGGCATTTCCGCAAAGTGTATTACAAGATGATAGCCGTCATCGGAACGGCGTCCGTCGCGAGCGGCGCGATCGTCTGGAAGGGCTTGTTCATGGCCAACGATAAATATATCGAGTTTGCAGGCAAGCCGTTAATTCGGGAAGATACCGTGACGGAATTCGTCTTCATCGTATCCGTGGCGTCTTACGTGATCCTGGCTGTCGCGCTGATGAACGCGGTCATTCTGTTTTCCCTGTCCCAAGCGGATTTGGTCAATCGATCGATCATCCCGGCGGTCGTCGCGAACATGGTAGTCGGCTTCCTGCTCAGCCGATGGTTCGATTACCATTATGCCATATTCGGGCTGTTGGTCGGTTCCATCATCTTCGCGACGCTAACGACGATTCAGATGCTTCGGGTTCTCAAGAAGCTGGATTATTACTTATACGCGGCGAATTAGCGAGAATAGAAGGGGGAGGGCGAAATGTATGGAAGCATCCTGAATCAGATTTTCCATATCGGACACTACGTATTCGCCTTCTGGCTGCTTCTGATTCTCGTGCCGAAATTCATTTTCTCGCCGTCCTCCTCGGACAAGCTGGAACGAATCGTTTCGAATGCCATGCGAATGACGTTCCTCTACATCGTAATTGCATATGTGTTAGTTGTGACCAAGCTGTTCGAGGTGCTGTCGATTCTCGCCGTGATTGCGTTCCTGATCCTCCGATCGTACGTGCTGCCGAAGCATCAAAGGAAACGCGGCGACGCGATGACGGAACTAGGCGCGAAGTTCTACGACTTCCTCGAAATCGCGTTCCGTACGAAACTCGGATGGAAATATATACGGGGCAGACGCGTATTTACGGACAAGCGTCTTCAGCTACCGAAGACGTCTTTCGCGGCTGCGGCGGCGGCCGTGCTCGCGATCGCGGTGTTCGGCATGTCTGGCTTCGTACGGCTGTACGATGCATTCACGAGCGCCGCGCCTTCGATGTCGGACGGAGCCGTCATCCTCGCTTGGTCGAAATACATTAGCATGCGCGAGTTGTTCCATGACGGCGTCTACCCGCAAGGCATGTTTATTATGATGTCTTATCTGCAAAAATTCGCCGCGATCAATGCGATTTACGTGCTGAAGTATACGGGCGGTCTCAACACGTTGCTGGTCGTATTCGGCTTGTACTTCTCCGTATCGCGCCTAACCGGCGGCCGGTGGGCAGCGCTTGCGGGAGCGGTTGTGTACGGACTGGCCGGCACCGCGCTGCACGGAGGCGATTGGGAACGGCAAGCGGCGACGATCCCGCAGGAATTTGCGCTCTTATTCCTGTTGCCGACGTTGTATTTTTTCTTCCGATATTTCGAGAACGGTTCGAGACACGCGCTCTGGGCGGGCGCCGCGGGCTGCGCCGTCATGGGCTTGTCCCACACGATCGCGTTCGCTTATGGCGGCTTAGGACTCGGGATCTTGATGCTTCTTGGGCTGGCGGCCGGGGAGGAAGGGAGGAGACGGTTTTGGACGGGCGCGGTCGCCGGCATCGCTTGCGTCATGGTGTCGATCATCCCGCTCGCATATGGCTTGCTCATCGGTAAGTCGTTCCACGGCTCGTCCTCGAGCTTCTTGGCGGAGACGGCGAAGATCGATCCCCCGTCTCTGAACGGTTGGGATTACGTCGGCCTCGCTTGTATCGCTGCCCTCGCTCTATGGAGCTTGGCGGCGCCGCGTGGCGAACGGATGGTTTATCGGTTCGCGACGTTGTTCGGGTTCACCTGCTTCTTGCTATACGCTTACGGCGGACCGGTCAGCCAGAGCGTCGTCCTGGCCACTCGAAGCGAGAGCGTCTGGACCGTCGCGACCTGTCTGGCGTTCGGCGTCGTATGGCATGCCGTTTGGAAGGCGGTATTGTCGGACGAGGGCCGCATCGCGGCAACCGTTCAAGTCGTCTTATGCGCGTCGCTCGTCGCCGGCCTCGGCTTCGCCAACGGGCTGAAGCCGATTATCCCGTATAAGATGATGTGGGACAGCTCGGCGGCGCAATACGTCTCGATAGCGAAGCAACATCTGCCGATGACCTGGGTCGTGTACTCGCAAAGCGAAGGGTATTCGCTGACATACGGAACCGGCGTACACGATTACATCGGCACGCTGATCAAGGATTTCGATCCAAGGAAGTTTCCGCTGACCCGGACCGAAGAGACGATGCCCGACGGCAACATCGCATACCACATTTATATCATCGAGGAAAAGCAAGTGTATCGTCACGATCCTCGGCTAAGCATCTACAATGCGCTCGCCCCGGAATACGAACGCAAGGAACAGGAGTACCGCGAGCTTCGGCAATGGCTGGCGTTATACCAGGAATATAACGGGGACTTGAAGACCTTCTATGAAGACGATGTGATCAAGGTGCATTACATCTTCCGAGGCACCGATCAAGAAGCCAACGACGAGTTAATATGGGCGAAGCCGGAATTTAGCAAGCTGCTGGAAAATTTAATGCAATGAGAACATGCGTACCTGGAGGAATCGTCGCCGTGAATCCCAAGTCGATCTTAATACTTATCCCTGCTTATAACGAGGAATTGAATATCGCAGGCGTCTTGCAGGAACTGCTGGCGATGCGGTTGGATGCCGATATTCTCGTCGTGAACGACGGCTCGACGGACCGGACGAAAGAAGTCGCGTCGGCGTTCCCGATTACGGTCCTCTCCCACCCGTGCAACTTGGGGTACGGCGCGGCATTGCAAACCGGCTTCCGGTACGCGCAGCGCTGGGGTTACGCTTACTGCTTGCAGTTCGACGCGGACGGACAGCATGACGCCTCCGACTTGCCGGGGATGATCGAAGCCGTCCGGCGGGACGACGCCGATATCGTCATCGGCTCCCGGTTTCTGGATCGCGGGAACGGAATGAAGATGGGCGCGATGAAGACCATCGCGATCGCGTTCTTCCGCGGCTTGATTTACCGAACGACCGGGAAGAAAATCTCCGACCCGACCTCCGGGTTCAAGGGGATCTCTCATGCTCTCTTCTCACAATACGCCAAGCAGCAGGAATTTCCGTCCGACTTCCCGGATGCCGATATTTTGATCCGGACGTTGCTGCAGCAATTCCAGATTAAAGAAATTCCGGTGCGGATGCGCCCTCGGGAAATGGGCGTCAGCATGCACAGCGGGCTGAAGCCGATCATGTACATGCTGAAGGTGATGTTGAGTGTGTTGATCGTCTTATTGAACGACAAATTGACGAGAAGCAGGAGGGCCGTATGAGCCTAGTCGCCAAGCTGTTCGTGTTTTTCTCCGGGCTCGTTTTCTCCTTTATCGTTTTGAATTTACTATTGAAGCGGAAAATTAACGAGCGGAACTCGATCGTCTGGTTCTTCGGGGCCGGATCGATCTTACTCGTTTCCGCCAATCCCGGATGGTTGGATTGGGTCGCCTTGCGGGTCGGCATTCAGTATCCGCCCTCCCTGCTGTTTCTGTTTTCCAACCTGATCCTACTGCTCTTGGTGCTGCATCAATCGACCCAAATCTCGGCCTTGAACGAGAAGGTGAAGCAACTGGCGCAGCATATCTCGATCTCGGAGCAGGCACGCGAGAAGGAAGAGGAATAACGGCGACTTTATGGAAAAGGGGGGAGCATGATGTCGTCCGTGACGCTGTCGATCGTCGTCATGCTCCTGGCGGCGGCGGTGCTTGCGATGTCGGGCTTATACGTCGCGGAGAGGCGGAAGAAAGCGCGACTGGAAGCTCAATGGATTTCCGCGAGACGGGCTTTGGAGCGAATCCAACCGCTCGCAGGCATGGAGAACAACTTGGACGTTCTGCTAGAGGCGTTCTCGCATGCGGTGGAAGCGTCGATGTACGCCTTCTATCTGCTGCAACCGGAGAAGAAGCAATATACGTTGAGAGCGCTGAGACACAGTAAGCCCAACATCGGCCGGGCGGCGCCGTCATACAGCGGACTTACCCCATACCCCGAACAGCCGTATTTGCCTCCTCTGTCGCTCCCTATCGATGCCGGAAGGATAGAAGGCGCGGGATGGATCGCGGAAAAAGGAGTCTCCTTGCTGCACATCTCGCTTCAAGGCGGAGACGGCATCTTGAGAGCCGGGCCGGCTAGGAAGCGCTCGAAGCGCCTGGAGACGACGGTCGCGGAGACGGTCGGATGGTTTTCCCCCGTCGTGTCCTGGCTGCTGCAAGTCGAAGCGTCGGTGCGCAGCGGGGAGGCTGCCCGAAAATCCGATGCGTCCTGGAGAAGGCTGCTCCTGCTCATAGCGGAGCCCGAATCCGTCGTGGACCTAGCGTTCCGCGTCGCGATGGATGTTATGGAGTTGAAGGACGCGGAGTTTGTTTCCGCGGCGGACGACGAGCCGCAAGGCGAGACGGCCGTATCCCTTCGCCAAGACGGAGGTCATGCGGTTTTCGTCTGCCGTTACCGGACGCCGTCGGGGGTAGGGGAGCGCGCATTCCGGTCGGTCCCCGCACACTGCGTCATGGACGATCGACGGATCGCGGATTCCTTGCGGACGGCTTGCCTGCAGGCGGAAGCGTTCCTTGCGGCGGCCGGCAACCGCGCGACGCGCTCGGAACGCGTCTTGTTGTTGAAGCGGTTCGCTTCCTTGTTCGATGCGATGAGCCCGTGGAAGACGGGATATGCGGAACAGATGAGCCGATATGCGACCGTCGTCGCCCGGGATCTGGGTCTGCCGGACGAAGAGGTGCAGGAGATCGCGACGGCGGCTTGGATCGCCAATATCGGGGAAGCGGCGCTCGAGACCGGTCTCATGACGAAGGACGGCCGGTTCACGGAAGACGAGTACGAACGAATGAAAACTCACGCGGAACTCGGCGCGACCATGGCGGAGTTGACGCTCGGCGAAAGAGGGCGCATCGCGGAAGCGATCCGGTATCACCATGAACGGGTGGATGGACGAGGGTACCCTTCCGGGTTGACGGGCTCCTCGATTCCGATCGGCGCTCGCGTCATTGCCGTCGTTCAGACGTTCCTGGCCGCGGTGCACGGCCGGAAGCAACGCGAGCCTCTCGCCTTCGGCGTAGCGTTGGGCAGGCTCGAAGCCGCCGCGGGCACGATGTTGGATCCGGAAGTCGTCGGCACCTTCGTCAACTGGTTTTCGCGTAAGCGCGCCGACGCGGGAGAAACGATGAAGCCGCTCGGCGTCTGCTGGGAGATGCACTGTACACCATCGTCTTTATGCGAAGTTTGTCCCGTGTACGGACAACGGGAGAAGCCGTGTTGGACATACGAAAACCAGGCATGCGCTTCGCATGGAAAGTCATGCAAGCAATGCTTCGTCTATACGGAGGCGGCAGAACGCTCAGGGGGGAGTGCGAGGAAGTGAAACATCGAACACATTCGAACGGTTGGCTGCGACTCGCCGTCCTGGCGGTCGCGCTCGCGCTTCCCGGTTGTTCCGTCACGCTCGTGTACGACGACGCGCCGAGTTCGGTGCTCCAGCCTGAGTCGGAGTACCCCTTATCGAACGAGGTCGTTCACTTGTACGTAACGGTCCTTCCGCAAGACAAGAGCAAGGGCGAACGATACGGTTACACGTTCGACGAGACGAACGCGATGGGACGGGGCGACATCTTGTCGAAGGATCCGCTCTTCGATATCATCATCCGGGAAGGAACGAGCGAAGGTCCTTCGGAAGAGGAAGCCTCCAAGCCACCGATCGTGTCGAACGCCACGCTCGAGCTGCGCGGCAACATGGCGCTGAACGACGTACAGAAATCTTATAAAATTCGGTTGGATGACGATTCCGAGCGGTGGCCGGGGCAAGATACGTTGAATTTGAACAAGCATTACCGCGATCTGACGCGCGTGCGCAATAAGCTGAGCTACGATTATTTCGCCATGATTCCGGATTTGATCAGCTTGCGGACTCAATTCGTGCAGCTGCACGTGAAGGATGAGAGCGACGGAGTCCAGGGCGGAGACTTCGAAGACTACGGGTTATACACCCATGTAGAAGAAGTGAACGAAGCGTTCTTAGCGTCAAGAAAACTTGACCCCTACGGGCAACTATATAAAGCGGTCGGGTTCGGCTTCTTCCGGTACGAGGAGCAGCTGAAGCTCGTCACCGATCCGACGTACGACGAGGCCGCGTTCGAAACCGTGTTGGAGGTGGAGGGAAGCCAAGATCATCGGAAGCTGATCTCGATGCTGGAGGCGGTCAACGATCCGACGACCGATTTCGTTCGCGTCTTCGACAGATATTTCGACCGCGACAATTATTTCACCTGGATGGCGGTAAACCTTCTGTTCGGAAATCTCGATACGTTCACCTTCAACTATTTCATTTACAGTCCCTCGAACTCGCAGCGGTGGTATTTCATCCCATGGGATTACGATCGGACGTTCCGTAACTTCGAGTGGTTCGGCGGCAGTAAGCAGCCGATGGATCCTTGGAAGGCGGGATTGTCGAACTGGTGGGGCGTGAAGCTGCATCAGAGGGTCATTCAAACACCAGAGCTGTTGGAAGGATTAAAGGCGAAGGTCGAAGCGCTAGGGGGAATCGTTACCGAGGAACGCACGAGGGAGCTCTTGAACGGGTATTATGATGCGGTCGGACCGATCGTGACGCAAGGGGCGGATGCGGCGGCGTTCCCGAAGGAAATCGGACAGTTCGACGAGGAATTTAAGAGGATAGCCGGGATGCCGAGCTTTTACAAACAGCAATTTTACGAGCTGCTCGAAAAGCCGATGCCGGTGTTCGTATCGTCTCCCGCGGCGAATGACGGCAAGCTTCGATTCGTATGGGATCCGTCCTACGACGCGCAAGGGGACGCGGTCGCTTACGATTTCGAAATCGGGGCGGAACCGCTCCTGTCGAATCCGATCGTATCCGTCCGCGATCTGTCGGATTCGACGTATGAGATCGATCCTCCCGCTCCCGGAACCTATTACGTTCGGGTTACGGTGAAGGACGCCGCGGGCCATACTCAAGTTTCCTATGGCTCCGTAAGGGGCGAAGACGGGGCATACATCTTCGGCGTGAACGCGTTCACCGTCGAGTAACGGGGAGGATTCGGCGTGCAGCACGAATTTAAGAAGCTGAGACACGAGCTCAAATACTATATTCACATATCCGAGTATTATGCGTTGCGCAGCCGGCTTGCAGCGTTCATGTCGTTGGACCGGAACGCCGCAAGTTCGGAGGGATATCATATTCGCAGCTTGTATTTCAGCGATCAACAAGAAACGGCGTTGCTCGAGAAAAATTTCGGCCTCATTCAACGGAAGAAGTATCGGATCCGCATTTATAATCATAGCGACAAAATGATTAAGCTGGAGCGGAAAAGCCGATTCGGCGAGTTGGTATCGAAGGAATCCGCTTCATTGTCGATGCAGGAATACCGATCGATCTTGGCGGGCGATTCGGATGCTACGGCCAATCGGAAGGAACCGGTGATGCAGCAGTGGAATACGGCTCGACAGGTACATCGGTTGAAGCCGGACATCATCGTGGACTATACGAGAGAAGCGTATACGGCGGAGCCCGGGGAAGTTCGCGTCACGTTCGATAAATCGTTGTCGGCCGTCGTCGACACGTACGACATCTTCGACCGGGAGGCGGCGACGGCGACGGTGCTCGCGCCGCCGCGGCTGATCATGGAGGTCAAGTATAACGATTTTCTGCCGGGCTATATTGCGGAGGCGCTGCGCATGCGAACGCATCAGCGAGAGGCGATTTCCAAATACGTGTTGTGCAGAGAAGCCGTAAAACCGGCGCTTCGATAGAAGGTCGGAGTCCACAAGGATATGGGATGGGAAAGGGCGGGCGCGATGACGAATACGATTAATTTCCAGGATATCGTGAAGGAATCGTTTTTAAATGTGGGGCAGTTTACGCCGGTGTCTCTCATGAACGTGGGGGTCGGGCTGGCGGTGTCGTTGGTCGTGGGGCTATTTATTTATTTCGTGTACAAGAAATCGTTCCGTG
The DNA here is from genome assembly GCF_005765165.1 of Paenibacillus antri. Classification (NCBI taxonomy): domain Bacteria; kingdom Bacillati; phylum Bacillota; class Bacilli; order Caryophanales; family Paenibacillaceae; genus Paenibacillus; species Paenibacillus antri. The sequence continues at coordinate 135,052 of NZ_VCIW01000006.1, forward strand.
GGGTCGTCTATCATCACAGCTTCAACGTAACGTTGGTGCTGATGACGATGATTACGAGCTTGATTATCATGACGATCAGCACTAACATTATCCTGTCCCTGGGCATGGTCGGCGCCTTGAGCATCGTGCGGTTCCGTACGGCGATCAAGGATCCGATGGATATCGTCTTTATGTTCTGGGCGATCTCCGCGGGGATCGCGAACGGCGCAGGCGTGTACGCGGTCGGCGTCGGGGGGTCGGTCGTACTGGCCGTCACTGTGCTGCTGCTGACGCGGATTAAGTTCAAGGATTCCGCCTACCTGCTTATCGTACATCATACGGAGCAGGCGACGGAGACGGTCGATAAAACGCTGGACGGCATCAAGCACGTACTGAAGTCCAAGACGATTCGCCGGGATCATATCGAAGTCGTCGCGGAAGTGAAAATTCGGGGCTCCCAGACGACGATCGTCAACGACTTGTCGGGGCAGGAAGGCGTTAAGGACGTGTCCTTAGTGAGCTACAACGGGGATTACGCGCCGTGACGCCCGGGTGGTTCGATCGTTGGCGCGGGACGCCTGCGGGCACCGAGCACAAGTTCATGATTTATTACGGACATATGGACGATGAAAAGATGGAGGCGTTATCGCGTTTCGACCTTGTCGTCGTCGAACCGCTCCATTGGACCGCGGATCGAGTCTACAGGCTGAAGCAAGCGGGCACGAAAGTGATCGGCTATCTTTCAGTCATGGAGTGGGCCGCTTGGAACGTCCCTCGCGGGGACGCGCTGCGGAGCGCCGACTATTACCGGCCGGCGAGGGAGAAGCTGCGTCTGCCGCAATGGGACGCTTATCTGATGGATATTCGCGAGAAGCATTATCAGAGCGTCCTGTTCGACGAGCTCGAAGAACGAATCGTTGCCAAGGGCATGGACGGAGCGTTCCTGGACACCGTCGGAGACATCGAGGAACGGGTAGAGTCGCCTGTGGATCGGGCCGAGATGATGCATGCGTACTTGGCGTGGCTGTCCGAGGTGCGCGGCAGGCATACGACCTTATGGACGATGCAAAATCGCGGGTTCGAACTCATCGGGAACGCTTCCCGATTCGTTAACGCATTTCTGTGGGAGGACTGGAGGGCGGAATGGACGAGCGATCCATGGGGCAAACGCCAGTTGACGATGCTGCAATCGCTGCGGAAGAACGGTCTCGAACTGTTCGCCGTGAGCGGCCGTCCAGGAACGCAGAACGACCGGAAAGCCGCAAGAAGCCATGGCATGACGTATTTGTCGAGACATGACGATTATTCTGTTTGGGTAGAAGCTCATCTTGAGTAAGGGGGGAGCGGCGCATGAGGCTCTTGTCGATCCAAGGGATATCATTCGAGATCGCGATCGATTACGCGGTTACAATCGCGGGCGGCATCGTCTTGCTATGCGCGCTCGTGCTGCTTTATATCCGGAAGCTTCGCGTCGATATGAGGAAGCTGTCAAGCGTGCAGAGGCAACTCGATAAAATTCGGTCGCAGCCGAACTTCGATCAGAAGATGACGGTCGTGTTGGAAGAACTCGGCAATCAGTTCAGCGCATTAACGTATGCGTTCTATATCCGCGACGAGCGGTTCGATAAGTTCATGCTGCGGGCGACCCGGTTTCGGTCCGGGAGCGGCCCCGGCGCATCGACGCAGAGCGCATTGATCTCCTCGCCGGGAGATGCTTATCAGCCGGCCATGACGGCGTCGAATTTATTCCTGACGAGCAAGATCGAGGTCATGAAGGAGGGGGAGGTTCCTCTGCTCGTTCTCCCGATCAGCGGCAAGGGGATGATCCGAATCGGTCCGATCCGCCGCGTCTCCCGACGCGAGAAGCGAAGGTTGAAGCGATGGATGGACTTCGTCCGACCGATGGTGGAAGAGATGATCGAGGCGGAGCAAGTCAAGGAACAATCGAATATCGCGATGGCGTCGAAGAACGCGATCGTGAACATCAGCAAGATCGCTTTGGAAGTCGACATGGCGCTTGAAACCATCTTGCCGTTCTGCGTGAACACGCTCAAGTTTTCCGGCGGCTGCTTAGTGCATGCGGCGGGCGGCGAATATCGGCTGATCGGGAAGGCCGGGCCGTCGAAGGATCTTGCGGATCGACTGGAGACGGATGCGGAGACGTTGTTCGCATATAGGGCCTTGTCCGAGCAGGAAGCCGTGCATTACGTTCGGGAGCCGATGCCTTCGTATTTCCAGGAGGAAGGCATGAATCAGGTGCTGCTCGTATCGACAGGGTCTCATTATTTCGTCTTGTGGAACAAGGGCGAGAAAGAGAGACGTTGGATAAGCCTGTATTTCGAAACCTTGATCGAAAATTATTCCAGGTTCGCCGCCGAACAGGCGGCCTATCTTCGCGGCACGGGCGCTTACGTCCCCCTGCTGCAAGCGCTGGCGCGATTGCTTGACGACTTGAGTCCGAACACGATCGGATATTCCGAGCTGCTCAGTCGGTACAGCATCGTAATCGCGAGAGAGATGGGGTTGTCCACGGGAGAAATCCGGGACGTGGCGATCGCCGCGTACCTTGCCCACATCGGGACGATCGCGTTGTCCAGCGACTTGTTCCAGAAGGAAGGCCAGTACACGGACGCCGAATTCGAGCTGATGAAGCTTCATGCCGAGGTCAGCGCCTTGATCGTGTCGTTCGCGACCGGCAACGAGCGGGCGGCTTCGTATATTCGCCATCATCACGAACGAATGGACGGGAACGGGTATCCCGCAGGGCTGAAAGGGGCGGAAATACCGGCTGGCGCACGCATCATCGCCGTCGTTCAGACTTTCCTCGCTAAGATCAACGGTCGGAATTATCGGGATCCGATGTCGTTCAATCAATCGCTCCAAACGCTTCGCTCCGCCAGCGGCCAGCAGCTTGACGCCGAGATGGTGAACGTCTTTATCGACTGGTATCAAGACAAGCGCAGAAATCAGATCGATTCCAAGAAGGCGCTCGGCGCCTGCAGCGAGATGTGCTGCGTGCCGGAGACGATCTGCCGCACCTGCCCGGCTTTCGGGCGAACGGATAAGAACTGCTGGGAGACGGAAGGGGTATTGTGCGCGGCGCACGGCAAGTCGTGCGACTCGTGCTTCGTAAAGACGGAGTTCGTTTCCAGAAAAAGCGTATCGGTGGTATAATCGACCGTATTCCGAACGCTGGGAAAGAAGGCGCGATTCACGTAATGAAGATCGTTTACTTGGTGCTTGTATCCTCCTTGCTAAGCACGGTCGGCAACTTGCTTTGGAAGTGGCAATTTTCCAAGCATCCCTTGGATCTCTCGTCGATCGCTTCGATCGCCGGGACGTTCATGTCTTGGAAGGTGCTGTTAGGTGGGTTGGGATACTTTTGCTCGATGGTACTCTTCTTCTATTTGCTATCCAATTACAAGATGTCCGTGATTATTCCGTTGCAATCGATCACATACCTCTTAAACTTGGCCGTGGCCGTCGCTTTGTTTAAGGAAAAAATGTCGTTAGGTCAAGCGTTCGGCACGGCGATCATTATGATCGGTATCGTCGTTCTGCTCCGGGCGAACGATACGGCCGCGGCGGCGGCCGGTTGAGCCGGATCCGGCGGCATTCCCGTAAGACGCCTCGAAAAACTGTCCGCAGGTCCGAGGCGTAACGGCGAAAATTTGCCAATCCTTCCGACTTTACTTTTGGCCGTCGATCCGGTATATTAATTTCTGTCGCCGCTTTCCCTCGAAGGGCGGCGAGACAGCTGCAACGCGCGGTCGTGGTGGAACGGCAGACACGCTATCTTGAGGGGGTAGTGCCCACTGGGCGTGAGGGTTCAAATCCCTCCGACCGCACCATACATAATAATGAACGGGACCCTGGCAGCAGGGTTCTTTTTTTATGTTTTCTATAGACAAACGGCGGCGGCTGACTTAGGATAAATGTTAGAAACGAACATTATGTTGTTTTAATATTACATTTTCCGAAAAAGGAGTTTTTCCCCTATGTCGCCCAAAGCGAGAATGAACCGCATGTTCAGTCCGGCCGGCAAGTGCTTCGACGTCGCGGTCGATCACGGCTTCTTCAATGAAGTTTCGTTCCTGTCTTCGATCGAAAACATGGAGTCGGCGATTCGGACGATCGTCGACGCGGGTCCCGATTGCATCCAGCTGAGCGTCGGGCAGGCGAAGCATCTGCAGGACGTCCCGGGCAAGCGGAAGCCGGAGCTCGTGCTGCGAACGGATGCGGCGAACATCTACGGATCGACGCTGCCGCGATTCTTGTTCAGCGAAATCATCGACGGCGCGGTCGAGCACGCGGTGCGCCTCGACGCGGTGGCGGTGTGCGTGAACCTGCTGCTGCTGCCAAATCAACCGGAGCTGCATTATCAGTGCGTCAAGAACGTCATGAAGCTGAAGACGGACTGCGAGAAGTACGGCATGGTGCTGATGGTCGAGCCGCTCGTCATGCTGCCGAACGAGGCGAAGGGCGGATACATGGTGGACGGGGATATTTCGAAAATTATGCCGCTCGTCCGTCAAGCGGTCGAGCTCGGCGCGGACGTCATTAAAGCCGACCCGTGCGACGACGTGGACGAGTATCATCGCGTCGTCGAGGTCGCCGGCGGTGTGCCGGTGCTCGTGCGCGGGGGCGGACGCGCGACCGACGAAGAGATCGTGAACCGGACGGTGAAGCTGATGGAGCAAGGCGCCTCGGGCATCGTCTACGGCCGGAACGTCATTCAGCATCCGTATCCGGCCCGGATGACGAAGGCGCTGATGCGCATCGTGCACGAAGGCGCCTCGGCAGCCGACGCGTTGGCGATTCTCGGGGGTGAAGCGTAATGGCAGGCGAAGGTTCGAAAAAGATCATCCGCTTCGGCGTCATCGGCTGCGGCTTGATGGGCAAGGAATTCGCGAGCGCGGCGTCGCGTTGGTGTCACCTCGCGGACGTCGACTTCGAGCCGCGGATTACGGCCGTGTGCGACGCGAACCCGGCGGCGACGGCTTGGTTCGAGCAGGCCGTACCGAGCGTGGAACGGTCGTATACGGATTACCGGGAGCTGCTGGCCGACCCGAACGTCGACGCGGTGTATTGCGCGGTGCCGCACAACCTGCACGCGCAGCTGTACATCGACATCATCCGAGCCGGGAAGCATCTGCTCGGGGAGAAGCCGTTCGGCATCGACGCGGCCGCGAACGCGGCGATTATGGAAGCGTTGTCGGAGCGTCCTGAGGTCATCGTGCGATGCTCGTCGGAGTTCCCGTTTTTCCCGGGGGCGATGCAGCTCACCGAGTGGGTGCGCGAAGGACGGTTCGGGCGTATAATCGAGGTGGAGGCCGGATTTTGGCATTCGAGCGATCTGGATCCGAATAAGCCGATCAATTGGAAACGGCGCATCGCGACGAACGGCGAATACGGCTGCATGGGCGATCTCGGCATGCATGTGCTGCATCTGCCGCTCCGGTACGGCTGGAAGCCGAAGAGCGTCCGCGCGCTGCTTTCGAAGATCGTGCCCGAGCGTCCGGACGGCAAGGGCGGTATGGCGCCGTGCGAGACGTGGGACAACGCGATTCTCGCGTGCGACGTGGAGACGGCGGATCAGGTATTCCCGATGGTGCTGTCGACGAAGCGGATCGCGCCGGGGCACGCGAACACTTGGTTTCTGCGCATTCAAGGGACGGAGCTGTCGGCGGAGTTTACGACGAAGTACCCGAAGCAGGTCGCGTCGCTGCCCTACACGCCAGGAGCCTCGCAGGCGTGGCACGTCGCGGACGCGCCGTACAAGTCGGCGTACGGGACGATTACCGGCGGCATCTTCGAATTCGGCTTCTCGGATTCGATTCTGCAGATGTGGGCGGCGTTCTGCGACGAGGTCGCGAACGGGCCGGACCGGATGACGCAGCCGTTCCGCTGCGCGACGCCGGAAGAGGCGGCCGGCAGCCACCGCGTATTTACGGCGGCGCTCGAGTCGCAACGGACGGGTTGGACGATTCCGTTGAACTGGGGGGAGTAAGGTGGTTGTGGCCGAACGTCTGGTTTTGCCGTATCCCGCGGTCGTCTGCGGGCATATATGCCTCGACGTCATTCCGACGCTGTACGATCGGCAGGCCGGCGTGGACGCCATTCTCGTCCCCGGCAAGCTGGTCGACATCGGCCCGGCGATGCTGTCGACCGGAGGCGCCGTCTCGAATACGGGCCTCGCGCTGCATCGGCTCGGCGTCCCGGCGCGGCTCATGGGCAAGGTCGGGGACGACCGGTTCGGGGAGACGATCGTCGACATCGTGCGCGGCCACGGCGCGGAGCTGGCCGACGGGATGATCGTCGCCGCCGGCGAGGCGAGCTCGTATACGATCGTGATCAGCCCGCCGGGCATCGACCGCATCTTCCTGCACTGCACGGGGGCGAACGATACGTTCGAAGCCGCGGACGTGCGGGAGGAGCTGCTTCGGGAGGCGGGGCTGTTCCACTTCGGCTACCCGCCGCTCATGCGCCGTATGTGGACGGACGGCGGGGCGGAGCTCGCGGCGCTGCTCGCGAAGGCGAAGGCGGCGGGGGCGACGGTCAGCCTCGACCTCGCGCGGCCCGACCCGGACGCCGAAGCGGGACGCGCCGATTGGCGGGCGATCTTGTCGCGGGCGCTGCCGAGCGTGGACTTGTTCCTGCCGAGCTTCGAGGAAATTTTGTTTATGCTGCGGCGCGAGGAGTTCGACGCGTTGGCCGCTTCCGGCGGAACGACGGACCTGCTGCCGTACGCGACCGAGGCGCTGCTGCTAGATCTCGCCGACGAGCTGCTCGGCATGGGCGCCGCGGTCGTCGCGTTGAAGCTTGGGGAATACGGTTTATATATGAAGACCTGCGATTCCGCGGAGCGGTTGGCGTCCGCCGGCCGGTACGCGCCGCGCGACGCGGCGGCTTGGACGTCGCGTGAGCTGTACGCGCCGTGCTTCGATGTTCGCGTCGCGGGGACGACCGGCGCGGGCGACTGCACGATCGCCGGCCTGCTGACCGGCTGGATGCTCGGTCTGGCGCCGGAGGAGGCGCTGCTCGGCGCGGTCGGGACGGGCGCCTGCAACGTGGAGCGGCCGGACGCCGTGAGCGGCGTGCCGCCGTGGGCCGCGGTGCGGCGGCGCATCGCCGCCGGCTGGGCGCAGCGGCCGCCGAAGCCGGCCGGTTTCCGCCGGACGGCGGCGGCCGGCGCGAGCGTCTGGCGGGGGCCGGGGGACGCGGGGGGCGGTACATTTTCCGAGGGAGAAGGGGTATAGGCATGGGCGTGATCAAGCGCAGCGAAGTGCGCGCGGCGCAGGCGAGAACGGCGGAGCTGTTCGCTCGGGCGGGTATCGTTATGACGCCGGAGGAAGTCGCGGGCATCGAGGTGGCGACGTTCGGGCTCGGCGATTTGGAGAAAGAAGGGCTCGAGCTCGTGACGTACGTGAATAACGACCGGTATTGCGCGAAGGAGCTGGTGCTGTTCCCGTACCAGACGTGTCCGGAGCATCTGCATCCGCCGGTCGGGGACGATCCGGGCAAGACCGAGACGTTCCGCTGCCGGTCGGGCAAGGTGCTGCTATACGTCGAGGGCGAACCGACGGAGCGGGTGCAGGCGCGCCTGCCCGAGGGCAGCGAGGCGTATTACACCGTGTTTCACGAGGTGGAGCTGCTGCCGGGGCGGCAGTATACGATTCCTCCGGGGACGAAGCATTGGTTCCAGGCGGGGGCGGACGGGGCGATCGTGTCGGAGTTTTCCAGCACGAGCCGCGACGAATACGACATCTTCACCGACCCGCGCATCGAGCGGATCCCGGTGATCGTCGAGGACTGAAGGTACGATGATGGAAGGCGCAGGCGTCACGCTTGCGCCTTCTTTGTGTGGGCTGGGAAGGAAAACTCTTCCGCAACGACGGTCAGGCTCGGTCGAATAGAGAACAGGAAAGGGAATTTAGCTGTTCCCTATTCGGCCGAAACAGGCCGTCCCGGAGAAAATAGGGAAATTTCGTGTTCCCTATGTAATATGTTCAAAGCATCCGCGCCGGTTGACGCCGCCGGATGAGGGACGAACCGGCGTCGGGGCGGCTCCTTCCCCTTTTCTTTTTTTCTTTAACTCAGGAAGACCAAACCCGGCTTCCGCCAGAGCAGGTAAGGGATCCCGGCCATTCCGATCTCCTGAGTGAAGGACAATTTCAAAATTGGGGGGACGGGTGGTCGGCGGGGCGGAAGGGGCGGCAGCAATGTAAAGGGAGCGAAAGCGGCAAAAGCGGTGAAGGCAGCGAAGGAATGGAGTCAGGCGGGTTGATTTACATTTTCGAATACATGTATTTTTCCTGTATTTACACAAGTCCAAATTGTGCTACAATTTGCCATAGGCAAGGAAATCGGTTTGCGGGAAGGAGGCGCGTCGGCAAGGGGAGCAGGAAGGGCCAACCAAGGACTATCTAAATCGAGGAGGAAAACCATGATTCGGTCGATTCGATCCGCACTTCATCGTTATGGCGTTATTTCGCTTTGCTTATCGCTTGTCTTCTCCGGCTTCGGATTCGCTGCGGGAGGAGGCTTGGCGGCGGCGGAGGAAGCAGGCGAGAGCGGGGCTGCGGTCGCGGCGAGCGCCGTCGCGGCAAGCACAGCCGCGGCGTTGGCGAACCCCGGCTTCGAGGAGCCGGCCGCGGAGAACGGGGCGGCGCCCGGTTGGACGCAAATTTTCGGCATGGGCGGGGCGGGCTCCGTCACGGTGACGCAGGACGCGTATGCCGCCGGCGCGCAAAGCATGAAGCTCGCCGATCCGACGAGCCTGGAGGCGGTCGGCGTCATCAGCGACGCCGTCGCGGTTACGCCGGGCCACAAGGTGACGGTATCGGCGCTCGTCAGCGGCGAGGGCGGCGGGACCGCCGAGCTGTACCTGCGCTTCTTCAGCGCGACGGGCGCGCTGCTCGCGAACTTGAACGAGCGGGTGCCGACGCCGGGCGCGGCGTGGCAGCGCGTCGCCTTGACGGCGCAGGTGCCGGCGGGCGCGACGACGGGGGCGGCGCTGCTGTACTCGTCCAAGGGCAACGCCGGTACGTACTACTTCGACGAACTGACGTGGACGTCGGAGGCGCCGGCGAACCGGTTCCTCGCCAACGCGGGCTTCGAGGCGCCGCCGACGGCGACCGGCGCCATCCCCGGCTGGACGGTGAAGTCCGGATCCGCGGCGGTCAGCCAGGCGCAAGCGTTCGAAGGCGGCAACAGCTTGTACGTCAGCAACGTAGCGAATACGGGGAGCGGCATTAACCTTGAGAGCGATCTGATCGATGTCGAGGAGGGCGCGACGTATTCGCTGACCTCGAACGTTTTCCTGCAGCAGGGGGCGTTCCAAGGCTTCTATGTGTACGTATACGACGAAGCGGGTCGACTCGTGAAAGCCGCGGACGGGAAGGACTTCCACCTGTACGTCGCGACGTTGTCTCCCGTTGGCGAGTGGGTGCTGGCTTCCGGACAATTCACGGTGCAGCCCGGCGGCAAGAAGGCGAAGGTGTCGGTCATCTCCGGCAACCGCCGCGGCTACCAGTTCTACCTCGACGACGTCAGCATCCTGAAGGCCGTGGAGAACGGCGGCTTCGAAGCGGAAGCGGCCGAAGGCGGAGCGGCGGTGCCGGGCTGGCGGAAGTTCGCGGCGACCGACGGCGATACGTTCGGCGTGTCGACCGAGCGATTCGCGAGCGGCGCCCGCAGCCTCGTCATCGAGAACGAACCTGGGAAATACCTCAACGTCATCGGGAATCTCATTCCGGTGGAGCCGGGCGCGACGTATACGGCCGCGGCCAAGACGTTCATCGAATACGGCTCGACCGGGATGTACGTGCGCTACTTCGACGCGAACGGCGCGTATCTCGGCAAGCAGAACTGGAGCATTCTCTCCGAGCCGTCCATGACGTGGTTCACGAATTACGTGCGCGCGGACGTGCCGCAGGACGCCGCGTACGCCGCCGTCATGTTCGCGGGCAGCAATCGGACGACGTATAAGTATTACATCGACGACGTCGCGTTGACCAAGGGACTTCACATTGTGGAAGAGGAGCCGATTCCGGAAAACTCGATCGTGAACGTCGGCGTCGATCTCGGCGTCCAAATTCGCAAGGCGACCGTCATGCGCGGCGATATCGGCAAGTTCGGCGACGGCCGAGACGTGATCTATACGGTCGTCCAAGGGGCGCCGTCCGTCTTTACGGCGATCGACATCGACACGGAAGAGGTCGTCTACAGCGAGCAGCTGCCGGATACGTCCGGGGCATGGTCGGTGAAGGTGTCGGGCGACGGAACGGTGTACCTCGGCGCCTTCAACCTCGGCTTGCTGTACCGATACTTCCCGGCGACGGGCGAGATGAAGAACCTGGGGCATCCGCTGCCGACGAAGGATTCGGTGCTGTATCCGATGGATGCGGGTCCGGACGGCAAAATGTACGGCGGCAACTACCCGTCCGGCAGCGTCTACGAGTACGATCCGGCGACGAACGCGTTTACGGACTTCGGCACGATGTCGTACCGGGACAGCGGCGAGCGGTGGGTGCGCGTCACGGTGTACGACGAGGAAAATCATAAGATTTACGCCGGCGTCGGCAACCAAGCGCGTCTGGTGGAATACGATATCGCCACGAAAACGAAGCGAGACCTCCTCCCGGCGAAATACGCCGACATCACGTCGGTGTACGACCTGGATCTCGTCGACGGCAAGCTGTTCGTAAAGAAGGAAGCGAACGACGCGTACGAAATGTTCGTGCTCGACGCCGCCACGGGCGAGCAAATCGTCATGACGAACGGCGATTCCGGCGAACGGGTCGACGAAGTGATTAACTACTCTCGCGGCGTATCGCCGAAGTCGCCGATCGACGACAAGCTGTATTTCGCGGGCGCGGCCGGAGCGTTGTTCGAGTACGACCTGTCGACCGACGCGTTCCGTTCGCTCGGCGTCAGCATCGACGGCGCCGCGATCGGCTACGGATACGTCCAGCTCGACGAACCGGGCTTCCCGGGCTACAGCCTGGTCGGCTTGTCCGGCAACGGCGGCAAGATGTTCAAGTACAACCTCGAGACCGGCAACGTGAAGGTGACCGACGTCATGCTGCCCGCCGAGCCGGTGGACATTCATAGCATCGTGAAAGGTCCGGACGGCAACATCTACACCTCCGGCTACTTGGCCGGCAACCTGGGCATGTACGATCCGGGCAGCGGCGCGAGCAAATATTTCAACGGGATCGGGCAAGGCGAAGCGATGGCGTCCGTCGGCGGCAAGCTGTACATCGGCGCCTACCCCGACGCGAAAATCTACGAATACGATCTAGCGAAGCCGTGGAACCGCGATAATCCGGACTTGCTCAATCCGAGGCTCGCCTTCGACTTGAACGCGCGCCCGAACATCCCGGGGTACACGTTCCAGGACCGTCCGTTCGGCATGGCCGGATCCGAGGAGCGGGGCGAGCTGTACGTCGGTACGGTCCCGGAAAACGGCCTCCTCGGCGGCGCCCTAGCCGTCTACGACGTCGACGGAGGCGGCGAGCCGGACGTGTACTTCGACCTTGTGCCGGACCAGAGCATCCTGTCGCTCGTCTACCAAGACGGCATGCTGTACGGCGGCACATCGATTCACGGAGGCCAAGGCGGAACGCCGACGGCGTCCGAGGCGGTGCTGTTCGCGTTCGACCCGGCGACGAAGCGGAAGACGTTCGAGATCGTCCCGGTGCCGGGCAAGACGTCGATTACCGCGCTGCACGCGGGACCGGACGGCAACGTCTGGGGACTCGCGAACGGGACGTTGTTCATTTTCGATCCGGCGACCCAACAAGTCGTATACAGCCACGACGCGTTCCCGGCCGCATCCGGCCGGTGGATCGACGGCGCGTTCGAAACCGGAACCGACGGGAACGTGTACGGAACGGTGGACGGGAAGTTCTTTAAAGTCGACGCGGCGACGATGGAAGTGACGGCGCTGGCGACCCAGGCGCGGAAGCTGGCGCAGGACGATTTCGGCAACTTCTACTTATATACGCCGAGCGGAACGAACCTGTACCGGTATACGATTCCGGAGCTGCTGGTCGGCCTCTCGGGCGCGAAGCTCGAGACGGAAGAGACGTTCGTGCGGGTCGGCGAGCGGATGCCGTTTTCGATCATAGGGTTGTTGGAAAAGGGACGCGCCACGCGAAACCTGAGCGGCGCGACGATCGAATACGCGTTCAGCAAGCCGAACCACGCGCGCGTCGAAGCGGACGGCACGGTTACGGCGCTGCAGCCCGGCAATCAGCGGGTAAGCGTCCGAGTGACGCTCGGCGGCGTCACGGTCGAATCGAACGAGGTGAACCTCGTCGTCTCCAACGCATCGGAGCAAGCCGATCCGAACGTGCCGAGCGCGCCGGGGCAGTAATGATCGGGAAGTCGTTCGCGAAGGCGGGCGGCTTCCTTTTTTTATGTTGACACCTCGCCGGTGACGGTGGTACTGTGGAACAATACATACAAGTTAAATACATGTATTTTACAAGTCGTTAGGAGGCGCGGCATCCATGCAGCGAGAAGCGGCGATGATGACGGGAATCGAAGTGTTGACGGTACGATACTTAGAGCCGGGCGAACGGGCGAAGCTGCGGGTGCGCGCTTGCCGGCAGCCGGGCGTCTACATAGAGGGAGCGGCGGCGACCGTCTCGGCGACGAGCGCCGATCCGACGGTGCTCCGCGTCGAAGGCGACGAGCTCGTCGGCGCGGCCGTCGGTCGGGCGACGGTGACGGTCGTTGCGGCGGCCGAAGACGGAACGACGTGCGAGGAACGGCTCGAGATCGAAGTCGTCGCCGGCGCTGCCCGGAGCGGACGAGAGACGGCGCCGCATCCGCGCGTCCTGTTCACGGAGGAGGAGCGCCTTCGCCTGAAGGCGCGGGTCGCCGCGCCCGAGACGGCGCCGCCGGGCGTGGACGTCGCGCGCATCTGGCGGGAGCTGCGGGAGGAGGGCGAGGCGTATTTGCGGGAGACGGGCTTCCGGGTGACGTACCTGAACGCGCCGGACGTGATCGACGTCTCGTATCCGCTGCGCCAGCCTGCGCCGCTGCCGAATCCGGCCGGTTATGTCGACTATCCGTTCTGGACGATGTACTCGCGGCGGATCGAGGAGCGGCTCGTGACGCTCTCGACCTTATACGGGGTAACGGAGGACGACCGCTATGCGGCTAAAGTGCGCTCGATGCTGCTCGATCTCGCGGCGTACGAGCGCTGGTACGAGTTCCCGCGGCGCGGCGCGGAGGGGAACCTCAGCAACGCGCATTTCACGATCGGGGTCGCCTCCGCCTACGACGCTGTGTACGGGACGCTGTCCGAAGAGGAGCGGAGCGTCGTTCGAACGGCGATTTTGGAAAAGGGTCTCCGACCCATGGCGATCGACTTCGGTAACGACGATCAACACAACATCATCGTCGCCAAGCAGGTCGCGATGATGATCGCCGCGCTCGCGATCGTCGACGAGGAGCCGGCCGCCGGCAAATATATCGAGCGGACCTACGATTATATAAGGACGTACTTGGACCAACGCGTCGATTCCGACGAGACGGAAGGTCTCATGTACAACAATATCGCGGCGAAGCATCTCGCGCAGGCCGCCGTGGCGCTGAAGAAAGCGTGCGGCGACGCGTCGCTGATCGAGCATCGGTTCTTGACCGAGGTCGTGCCGGAGCAATTTTTCTACTTCCAGGCGGCCGGCGGGGAGGCGACGTTCGCCACGCTGTCGGACTGCCATCCGAAGCTGGACTTGTCGTACATCATGTCGCTGCTGGCGGAGAACGCGTCGAACGCGGCCGCCATGTGGTACGTGACGACGTACGAGCCCGCGAAGCAGCCGCTGCTGCTGAACCTGTCCCGCGGCACGACGCCGGCGGCGCCGGACGATTACTTCCGAGGGCGCGAGTCGAAGGCGTTCCCGCGGATCGGGTGGGCCGCGTTCCGCAGCGGTTGGGGAGCGAAGGACCATATGCTCGGCTTTACGTCGAGCCCGTCGGCCAAAGGACATAATCATCTGGATCAGAATCATTTCGTAATGAACGTGGCCGGCGAATGGCTCATCCGCGATCCGGGCTATCAGGATTATCGCCCCGGGCCGAAGAACGAGTTCACGGACGGCTCGGTCGGCCATAACGTGCTGCTGATCAATGGGCGAGGACAATCGCGGCGCGGCGGCGGACGATTGGACGCTTGGCTGACGTCGCCGAGCTTCGATTACGGCCGCGGGGACGCGACCGATAGCTACGAGGGCTCGCTGCGCCGATGGAAGCGATCTGTGCTGCATGTCGACAAGTCGTATTATCTCGTCATCGACGATATCGCTTTGAACGACCCGTCCGACCGGGCGGAGCTGCTCCTGCATGGGACGCCGGACATCGAGCAGGGCGGCGAGAAGCTTGCCGTCGGCGCTATGCTCGACGCCGCCGCGCCTTACGCGTTCCGCGGCGAGCGGGCGGCCGTCCGCGTCGCGGGCTGGACGTCCGCCCCCGCCGACGCGGCCGTCACGGCATACGCGGGCGCGGAGGAGTACGGGCCGTACGTGACGTACCGGCTGTCCGCGGACGCGGCGGGCGAGGCGATCGCGGTCGCGCTGCTGGAGCCGTGCCCGGACGGCGTCGACGCCGCGCCCGAGCGGGAGCTGCGCGTCGAGGCGCGCGACGGCGGGCTGCTCGTCGCGGTCGACGGCGCGGATCGGATCGTCGTCGCCGGGCCAGGGCGCCGCGTCGGCGCGGCGGGCGGCGGAGGCGGCGATCCGGCGGAGACGATCCGCCTCGACGGCGCGCTCGGCCGCGTTCGCGGCGCGGCGAACGGCGCATGGCCGGCGGCGGTCGCGCTGGCGGACGGCACGCGCCTTGCGCTCGGCGAGAGGACGCTGCTCGCGGCCTCGTCGCCGGCCAACGCCGCCGCGACGTACGAGGCGGCGGCGGCCGAGCTGGCCGCGTCGCTGCCGCAAGCCGCGACGATCGACGTCGCGCTGCCGTTCGCGCCGGCGTCCTGCGTCCTTCTTGGCACGGGCGAAGCGCTGCCGTTCGCGTTCCGCCCGGAGGACGGCGTCGCGACGATCGAGCTGCCCGCCGGCGAGCATCGGGCGACGTGGCGAGCGGCGGAGTAAGCGGGACGCGGCCCCGGCGGCGCCGGCACCGGCTTGCAGTCGGAGAAACTCCGACTATTTCGCCCTGGCGGAGCCTGCACCGGCCTGCAGTCGGAGAAACTCCGACTATTTCGCTCCGGCGGCGCCGGCGCCGGCCTGCAGTCGGAGAAACTCCGACTATTCCGCCCCGGCGGAGCCGGCGCCGGCCTGCAGTCGGAGAAACTCCGACTATTCCGCTCCGGCGGAGCCGGCACCGGCCTGTAGTCGGAGAAACTCCGACTATTTCGCCCCGGCGGAGCCGGCACCGGCCTGCAGTCGGAACGCCCGGGCTTTTTGTATGTACTTTTCAGTTTTCATCCTGATTTTAGAAACATTCTATTGGCAGAACGGTCGAGGCACGTTACAATAAATACATGTAAAATACATGTACCAATACGCAAATAAAATCATCATAAGGTGTGATCCGATCATGACGGTGGCAACGGCGAAGGTCGCGCTGCTTTTCGAAGAGAAGGCCGCGCAGCTGCGATGGCAGTACGGCTTGAACGTGTTTCAGCTTTATATCCAGGAAGTGTTAGGGCATGCCGGGATTTCCTATACGATGCTTGAAGACGCGGACGACGCGCGGCTGTCGGAGGCGGACGTCGTCGTCGCGGGACTGACGGCGGACACGCAGGAGAGCGCCGAGGCGCTGTGGCGGTACGCGGAGCTAGGCGGCACGGTCGTCGCCTACGGCGGGCTGAACAAGCTGGCCGCGCGGCTGGACTGCGTGCGGTCCCAGGCGACCGGCACGGGGTACGCGGCGTTGGACGGCCGAGCGGAGCCGATCCGGTACCTCCAAGCCGAGGTGTGGACGCCGAAGGAGCCGACGCCGGCCGTTACCGCGAAGGGGACGCTTCGGAACGGAACGCCGGACGGCCCGGCGATCGGCCCGGCGCTGCTCTCCTTCCAAGTCGGGAAGGGAAGCGTGCATCGCTGGGCGGTCGACATTCCGTCCACGATCGTGGCGCTGCAGCAAGGGGCGGCGCCGGTGCTGCAGGACGGCGTTCCGGCGAAGGACGGCACCGGCGCGCTGGACGAATATATCCTGAAGGCGGACGACGTCTGCGAGATGGATTGGGAGCTCGACCGGAGAACGACGGACACCGGAGCCGTCTACTACGCCTTCCCTTACGCGGATTACTGGCGCGAAGCGCTGCTCGGGCATCTGCTCGGCGCGGCGGCGGAGCGCGGGCTCGCGATTCCGTTCCTTGACGTCTGGCCGGACGGCGTGGAGCAGGTAGCGCTCATCTCGCTCGACAGCGACATGAACGAGGACGCGGCGGCGGAGACGACGCTCGACGTGCTGAAGGCGTGCGGCGTGCCGAGCACCTGGTGCATGATCGAGCCGGGCTTCGGCGAAGCGGTCTATAAGCGCGCCGTCCGCGAAGGGCATGAGCTGGCGTTCCATTACAATGCGCTCGAGCAAGAGAAGGGCGTCTGGGGCGCCCAAGAATTCAAGCGTCAGCTCGAATGGGCGCGGCGCGCGACGGGACGGCAAGGCATCGTCAGCAACAAAAACCATTACACCCGCTTCGAAGGCTGGGGCGAGCTGTTCCGCTGGCTCGAAGCGGCCGACATTCAGGCGGATCAGACGCGAGGCCCGAGCAAGAAGGGCAATATCGGCTTTCTGTTCGGCACATGCCATCCGTACTTCCCGATCGCCTGGTCGGACGAAGAAAACCGAATGTACGACGTGCTCGAGGTAGGCTTCCTGACCCAAGATTTGAATCACCCGATGCTGGCCGACGACAGCGTAGCCGTTCCGTTCCTCGATACGGTTCGCGGCGTGAGAGGGTTGGCGCATTTCCTGTTCCACCAGACCCACATCCACCATAAGGAGCCGGTGCGGCAAGCGGTGGCGAAGGTCGTGGCGGAGGCGGAGCGGCGCGGGTTCGCGTTCTGGACGTGCGAGCAAATCAACGAGTGGGAGCGGAGCCGGCGCAGCGTGCGCATCCGCGGAGCCGGCGCGGACGGCGCGATCGAAGCCGAGGCCGGAACGCTCGCGCAGGACGCGGTCGTCTGGGTGCCGCGGACGGCGGCGTTCGGAAGCGGCGAGCCGACGGAGCTGCGGTACGGCGTGCCTTGCGTGAAACGCGTGCTGCGAGCGAAGCGGGAACATAAGGAGGAGGCGGTCGCGAATGGCTAACCGAATCGAGGAGCTGGCTCTCTTCGGAGGCGCCAAGACGAAGACGACGCCGTTCGGCGCGGGGAAGCGCTTCGGCGCGGAAGAGCTCCGCGAGCTGGAGGAGGCGCTGAACCAAAATACCTTATTTTACCACTTTGGCAATAAGGTGAAGACGTTCCTCTCCGACTTCAATTCCATGTATGATGTTACCTACAGCGTGGCGACCTCGTCCGGCACCGCCGCCATTCACGTGGCGCTCGGCGCCGCGGGCGTCACGGTCGGCGACGAGGTCATTACGAGCCCGATCACCGACGCGGGCACCGTCATCGGCATTTTGTATCAGAACGCGATTCCGGCGTTCGCGGATCTCGAGCCGGAGACGTACAACATGAGCCCGGCTTCGATCGAAGCGCGCATCACGAAGCGGACGAAGGCGATCGTCGTCGTCCATCTGGCGGGCAATCCGTGCGACATGGACGCGATCATGGACATCGCCCGGAGGCATAAGCTCGTCGTGATCGAGGATTGCGCGCAAGCGTACCTTACGCGGTATAAGGGCAAGCTCGTCGGTACGATCGGCGACTACGGCTGCTTCAGCACGAACGACTTCAAGCATATTTCGACCGGCGACGGCGGCATCGTTACGATCAATTCGGGAGAGGACATGGATTACATGACCGCTCACGCGTTCGCGGATAAGAACTACTCCCGGTTCGGCGCCGTCGTCCAGCGCGACATTACGGGGCTCGCGCCGAATTACCGGATGACGGAGCTGCAAGGGGCGGTCGGCATCGCGCAGCTGAAGAAGCTCGGCCGGATCTGCGAGCGGCGGACCGTTCTCGGCGACCGCATCACGCAAGGCATCGCCGGCGCGCCGGGCATCCGTCCGCATCGGGTCGAGGCGGGCAACCGCTGCACCTATTGGTTTTATATGCTGCGCTTGGACCTCTCCGCGCTCGACTGCACCCGGGAGCAGTTCTGCCGGGCGCTCGAAGCCGAAGGCGTGCCGAACCGGGCGGGCTACATTCCGTCGGTGCTGTACATGCAGCCGATGTTCCAGAACCGCAGCGCCTACAAGAACAGCGCCTTCCCGTTCGAGCTGTCCGACGTCGCCTACGACGCAGGCTCTTGTCCGGAGGCGGAGGCGATCTTAGAAACCGCGGTGCAAATTCCGGTGAGCGAATTTTACAGCGACGAAGACGCGGAGGCGATCGCCGCCGCGGTCCGAAAGGTGGCGTCCGCATATTCGAAACGATGACGACTTCCTTCGCCACGGCGTGCCGGTGGAGGCGGACGAAACCCGTACCGCCGCCGTCTGCATCCATCCGGAGGGCGAAGCCCGAATCGTCGTCGCCGCGAGAGGGTACGTCGTCATCGTCGACCCTGCGAGCGAGACGAGCAGACAGCTTTATTTTCCGGAAAAGTATAAGGAATACCCGTACGCCTGCATCGCCGGCGCGGAAGGAGCCTTCTACATCGGCGCCGGCCGAATGTTTATGGCGATCGATCCGTTCGAAGGAAAATATACGGACGCTCTGACGCCCGACTGCGGGGAAGAGATCGTAGGCTTCCGATTGGCGGAAGCGTCGGACGGGAGCGTCTATTTGACGACGTATCCCAGGTGCTTGCTGCTGCGGTACGACCCGGCCGAGCGAACGATCGAGACGGTCGCGCGGCTGGACGAGACGCAGAAATACGCGGGCAGCATCGCCTGCGGCCGCGACGGCTGGGTGTACGCCGGCATCGGGACCGAGCGGCGCGACGTCGTCGCGGTGCGCCCGGCGACGGGCGAACGCAGGAGCTTCGTCCCGGCGGAGGAGCGTACCCGCGGCGCGGGGCGCGTCGTTGCTTCGCTCGACGGGCGCGTCTTCGGAAGCTGGAGCGAAGGAGAAGAAGGCGAACCGCTGTGGCATGAGCTGTCGAACGGCGAATTCGCGCGCATCGAAGGCGCGCCGCCGCCGTCCGCCTACGCGGGCGAAGGGTTTCGAACGGTGCACGGCGCGCTGCCCGCTCCCTGGGACGTCGAGAGCGTCGATCTCGCCGAACGCGAGGTCGTCGTCGCCAATCGGGAGAACGGGAAACGAAAGACGATCCGGCTGCATTACCGTTCCGACGGGGCGAACGTATCGCCGTTGACGCTCGGACCGGACGGGCGCGTCTGGGGAACGTCCAATCACCCGCTGCAGCTGTTCGCCTTCGACCCGGACGCCGGGAAGACGACGAACTACGGCGGCCGCGCGATCGAGCTCGGCGGCGGGGGCAACCTGTGCGCGTACGCTTCCGCCGGAACGATCTTGGCGGGGGCCGCGTATGCGGGCGGGCATCTGCACTTGATCGATACGGCGAAGCCGCTGCAGTGGGAGGAGCCGTCCGCTCGCAATCCGAAACTCGTCGCCAGCCATCGGGAGGTGCACCGCCCGCGCTGCGCGCTGGCGCATTCGGACGGGGCGCACATCGTCTATGGCGGCTTCCCGGATTACGGCTTCGTAGGCGGAGGGCTGTGCGTCTACGATCTCCGAACGGGCGAAGACGCGCTGCTGACTCACGATCGGCTCGTGCCGGATCAGAGCACGTTATGCCTTGCGGAAGCGGAGGGCGGACGGCTGTTGATCGGCGGCACGAGCATCGAGACGCCCGGCGGCGCGGAGCCCAAGGCGAAGGAAGCGGCGTTGTACGCGATGGATTGGGCGACAAGAACCGTAGTCGAGCGTTGGACGCCGATTCCGGGGGCCCGAGAGATCTCGTTGCTGAAAGCGTATACTTCACATCGGGTGATAGGTATAACGTCCGACGCGCTGCTGTTTACGTTCGACGTGCGGACCGGGGAGACGCTGCGTACGCTCGACTTGTCCGCATGGGGCAAGGTCGTCCGGGACGGTCTCGCGGCCGCGGACGACGGGTTGTTCGTCGTCGCCGTGTCCGGGGCGGTCTGCGTGATCGAACCGGTCGCATTGGAGCTGTTCAAGGCCCTTCAACCCCCGGTTCCGGTCACGGCCGGCCTAGCCTACCGCGGAGGCAGAGCGTACTTCGCGTCGGGCAGCGAGTTATGTAGCATTCATGTTAGGAAATTGTAAAAATAACGCTTGAATACATGTAAAATACAAGTATATAATGAGAAAAAACACAGAGGGGAGGACGGTATGGAACATCCACCGATGACAACGAACGAGCCGACGCGCTCCTTACCCGCGGCTTCCTCCTTCGCAAGAGTTTGGAAGAGGCTGCTCAAGGAAAAGTACTTATTCCTGCTGTTGCTTCCCGGATTGCTCTATTTTATCGTCTATCGATACGTGCCGATGGTCGGCATCACGATCGCCTTCAAGGATTACAGCCCGTTCCTGGGCTTCGCGGACAGTCCCTGGGTCGGCTTCAAGCACTTCCGCACGCTGCTGGGCAGCTCGGAGGTCGTGCAGGTGCTCTGGAACACGCTGGCGATCTCCTTCCTGCAGATCGTCTTCGCCTTCCCGGCGCCGATCGTGCTGGCGCTCCTGCTTAACGAGGTGCGCAGCCAGACGTATAAGCGCATCGTGCAATCGATCGTCTACCTGCCGCACTTCTTGTCCTGGGTCGTCGTCGTCGGCATCGTCTTCATCTTCTTCCGCAACGACGGCATCGTGAACGACGTGCTCCGCATCTACTTCGGCGCGGAGGAGCCGATCCGCTTCCTGACCGAACCGGGCTGGTTCCGGCCGTTCATCGTCGCGGAGGTCATCTGGAAGGAAGTCGGCTGGGGCACGATCATCTTCCTCGCCGCGCTCTCCGGGGTCGACCCGCATCTGTACGAGGCGGCGACGATCGACGGCGCGAGCCGCTGGAAGCAGATGTGGCACGTGACGCTCCCGGCCATCCGCAGCACGATCGTCATCTTGCTCATCTTGCGGCTCGGGGACGTGCTCGATACCGGCTTCGAACAAATCTGGCTGCAGCTGAACGCCTTCAACATGGGCGTCGGCAACACGCTCGATACGTACGTGTACTACAAAGGCATTCAACAATCCGATTACAGCTTCTCCACGGCGGTCGGGCTGTTCAAGGGCTTGATCGGCCTCATCCTCGTCGTCGGCGCCAACAAGCTCGCGAAGCGATTCGGCGAAGAGGGCGTCTACTAACGAACCGATTCCAACACATTCAACGGAGAGAGGAGGAGCCGCTTTGCTGCAACACCGCACCCCGGGCGAGAAAGCGTTCGACGTCTTCAACGCGATCCTGCTCGCGGCCATCGGGATCGCGATGCTGTTCCCGTTCCTGTATATATTTTCGGTATCCTTCTCGACGTTAACCGACTTTCTGCAGCGGGAAATCATTCTTTGGCCTTCTACTTGGTCTTTCGACGCGTACCAGTACATCCTGGAATCGAAGCCGTTCCTGCGCTCGCTCGGGACGACCGCGTTCATCACCGTCGCGGGCACGTTCGTGAACTTGTTCTTCACCGGCACGATGGCGTACGCCTTGTCCCGGAACATTATGGGGCAGCGATTCTTTCTTTTCTTAGTATTGTTCACGATTCTGTTCAGCGCCGGCATGATCCCGACGTACCTGATCGTGAAGGAAACCGGCCTGCTCAATTCGCTCTGGGCGCTCGTGCTTCCGGTGGCGATCGCGCCGTTCAACTTGATCGTCATCCGCCAGTTTTTCCTGAACATCCCGAACGAGCTGAACGAGGCGGCGACGATCGACGGCGCCAACGATCTTCGCATCTTCGCGACGATCATCCTTCCGCTCTCGAAGCCGGCGCTCGCGGCGTTCAGCCTGTTCTACGCGGTCGGTCATTGGAACGCCTACTTCAACGCCATTCTGTACTTGAACGACCCGGCGAAGTGGACGATCCAGGTCATCCTGCGTCAGATCGTCGTCATCGCGGAGCCGACCGCCGCGCTCGGCACGAGCGACATGCTGCTCGAGAATCCGCCGCCGCCGGAGACGATTCAGATGGCCGCGATCCTGCTGGCGACGGTGCCGATCCTGATCGTGTATCCGTTCCTCCAGAAGCATTTCGCCAAAGGCGTCATGCTCGGCTCGGTCAAAGGGTAACGCAAGCGAAACGACAGGGCATTCCTGCCAACGGCAGTGCAGATAAAAAAACATATTCATGGAGGGGTTACTAAGCAATGAAGAAATCATTAGCCTTATCGTTCGCCGCCATTTTAGCCGTTACGGCGGTAGGTTGCTCCAACGACGGAGCGGAGCCGACGCCCGCGGCCGAGACGCCGGCTCCGGCGGAGAGCGAAGCGCCGAAGACCGAGACGCCCGCGGAGCCGGAGCGCGCGAAGCATACCGTCACGGCGCTCGACTTCCGCTTCGGCGATCCGGCCCCGCTCGACGGCCCCGGCCTCGCCATGATCAACGAACGGTTCAACGTCGATTACAAAATCACGCAGATCGTAAACACCGCTTACGAAGAGAAGGTCAACGTCACGTTCGCTTCCGGCGAAATTCCGGATTTCATGCAGCTCATGAGCGGCGACCTGACGGGCCGGTACAACAAATTCGCCAAGCAAGGCGCGTTCCTGGCGCTTGACGACTACATCGACCAATACCCGACCTTGAAGGCCGTGCCGGACTTCATCTGGGACGCGGTGCGGGTGAACGGGAAAATTTACGCGATTCCGGCGTACGCGCCGAAATTCCAGACGACGACGGCCATCCGCAAGGACTGGCTCGACAAGCTCGGCCTTCCGGTGCCGACGAGCTACGAAGAGCTGAAGCAAGTCGCGATCGCCTTCACGAAGAACGATCCGGACGGCAACGGCAAGGACGACACGTACGGCATCGCGATCGGCAACCCGCTGAACCCGAACTACAACATGGGGCCTTACTGGGATCCTCAAGCGTGGTACCATAAGGACGCTGCCGGCAACTTCGTCCCGGGCTTGATCGGCGAAGGGCGCAAGGAAGTCGTTACGATGTTCGCGGATTTGTATAAGGAAAAGGCGATCACGAGCGACCTCGCGGTGCTCAACTGGGCGGAGACGAACGCCGAGTTCTACTCCGGCAAGGCCGGCATCTTCATCGGCACGCCGCGCGGCATGTCGCAGGAATATATGGACGGCTTGCTCGCGATCCACCCGGACGCGACGTTCGTCGCGGTCGATCCGTTCCCGGCGCCGGACGGCACGCAAGGCTTCACCGCGGGCAAGGGCTTCGGCCATCTGACGGTGCTGTCCGCGAAGCTGGCCAGCGACCCGGATAAGATCGCGCGCATTCTCGAGATGATCGACTTCGGCCGCACGTTCTACCCGGCAAGCGAGCAGAACGGCGCCAACGAGCCGTTCGACTGGTACAAGGGCAAGGAAGGCGTCGCGTACGACGTCGTCGACGGCAAGATCGTGATGAAGGACAATTGGGCGTCCGACGGCTTGTCTCCGTCCACTTACTTCGTCGACAACGTCGAGTGGCCGGCGAAGGACTCGGACATCGTCTACGCGGACACGTACCAGACGCCGCAGCTCGTCGACCTGGTCGCGCAATACGAAGAGATGTATACTCGCATTAACCTGTATGCGAACCCGATCATCGGCCAAGAGTCGGAGACGCAAAATACGAAGGGTACGGAGCTCGACACGTACGTGATGAACGAACAAATCAAGATGGTCATGGGACAGCGTCCGCTCTCCGATTGGGATAAGCTCGTGCAAGAGTATCTCGATCAAGGCGGCGCGCAGATCATCGCCGAATACAACGCCGGCATCGAGAACAAAGACCCGAAGTCGTATTATCAAGCGCCGTAATAAACTGCAACAGGGGAAAAGGGGCCTTCGGGCCCTTTTTCCGCCTTTCATTTTCCGGAGGGGGAGAGGCGATATGCCTTATCGTTTATCCAGTCTCATGAAGGACGGCGTGCCGCCGCTGCTTGAAGGCGTTACGACGCCGGAGGAATGGGCGCGCCGCCGCGAAGAGATCCGTTCCGTCTGGGCGGCGTACGTCGGCGAGCTGCCGGAGCGGCTCGCGGCGCCGCAGTGGGAGCGGCTGTCGGAGGTCGACGAAGGGGCGCATGTCCGCGTGCACCTTCGCTATCGCGTCGGCGACGGGGACGAGGTTCCCGCCTATCTGCTCGTTCCGCGCGGCGGTTCGGATCGACCCCGGCCCGCGGTTCTCGCGCTGCACCCGACCGCGCCCGAAGGGAAGGCCGACGTCGCGACGCGCTCGGGACGGGACAACCGGCGCTACGGCCTGGAGCTGGCGGAGCGGGGCTTCGTCGTGCTGGCGCCGGACACGATCACCGCGGGGGAGCGGGTGTACCCGGGCGCCGAGCCGTTCCGGACCGCGCCGTATTATGAGCGGTTCCCGCGTCGGACGGCCGTCGGCAAGATGCTCTCCGACCATATGCACGCCGTGGATTTGCTCGCTTCGCTCCCGGAAGCGGACGGCTCGCGCATCGGCGCGATCGGCCACTCCTTGGGCGGCTACAACGCCTTTTTCCTGGCGGGCTTCGACGAACGGGTCCGAGCGATCGCGGTCAGCTGCGGCTTCGCCACGTTCGCGGGCGATCCGGAGCGGAACCGATGGGGGCTGCGGGATTGGTTTTCGCATTTGCCGCGTCTAACCGACGATTTGGAGAACGACGAGGTTCCTTTCGAATTTCACGAGATCGCCGGCCTCGCCGCCCCGACGCCTTGGTTCAATTGGAACGGCACGTCGGACCCGATCTTCCCGCATTGGCGGCCGGCCGTAGACGCCATGGAACAGCTCGAGCGGCTGTACCGGCTGCTCGGCGCGGAGGAGGGACGGCTGACGTATCGGTTCGGCAGCGGGGGGCATGATTTTCCGAGGTCGATCCGAGAGGCGGCGTACGACTTCTTGGCTGACCGGCTGTCGGAAGGAAGGTGACCGTCGTGGGAATTTGTGGTACAATACGAACAAATTTAGACTTGTATACATGCGGTCTATTTGCAATGAAATCCGGAACGGGAGCCGATCGACTTGTTGAAACGAACCAATAGCTTTGAAGATCGGTATAACCGATTGCTGCAGGAGCTGCGGAACGAGATTCTTACAGGCGGCCTCCGTCCGGGCGAGTTCATCCTGCCCGAGAATACGCTTAGCGAGAAATACGAAATCAGCCGCGTCTCGGTGCGCAAGGTGCTGGCCGCGCTCGTCGACGAAGGCTTGATCGAGAAGATCGCGGGCAAGGGCAACCGGGTGCGCATTCCCGGGGAGGATATTCGGCGGGAGACGTTGACCGTCGCTTGGTTTTCCACCTCATACGAGATCGATATTATCCGCAAGCTGATCGCCATGTACGAGGAATCGCATCCGTACGTCCGGGTGGAGCTGCTGCTCCTTCCGGAGACGGAATACGTGGACAATATCGTCAATCTGATCGAATACGGCTTCGGACCCGACGTATTCATCCTTTCGGAGCTCCATATTCGGCATTTGATCGAGAAGGATCGTCTGGATCTCTTGATGCCTTACGTGCCCGAGCGGATCGACGTCGAGCGGGACAGCTACCGGAAGGTGTTCGACATGTTCGCCGTCGGCGGCGAGGTCGTCGCGACGCCGTTCGTCTTCTCCCCGGTCGTCATCTGTTACAACGAACGGCTGCTCTCGGACGGGGCCGCGGATCGTCTCGAGTCGATGGACGATTGGTCCGATCTGCTCGCGCTGGCCGAGCGAAGCACCGTGAAGCGGGAAGGCAGCGACATCATCGACCGGTACGGCTTCTGCTTTTCGGCGTCGCCGAACCGTTGGCCGGTGTTCCTGCTGCAGAACGACGGACGCTTCATCGAAGAAGGCGGGACCGCTTCCGTTCTGTCGGAGACGAACAACGTCGAAGCGCTGCAGTTTTGCGCCGACTTGATGTACAAGTACAAGGTGTCGCCGATCTACTCGCACGGAAGCTCGTATTTGGCGGAGAGCTTGTTCAAGAAGGAGCGCGTCGCGATGATTCTGACGACGTACTACTTCATGAACGAATTCCGCGGTCACGATCTTCGCTGGGACGTGCTGCCGTTGCCTTCGCGGAAGAAGCAGGGCACGCTGCTGCTCGGCGGGGGGCTCGCGATCAATCGGCAGACGAACCTGCCGGAGATGGCGAAGCACTTCATCGACTTCTTGACCGATAAGCCGGCGCAGACGATGCTGAAGCAGCAGGGCTGCACGATTCCGATGCTGCGCGAGGTCGCCGAGGACAACCGGCTGCTCGATCCGGACATTCATCCGGAATGCTACAACGTCTTCCTCGAAGCGCTGCCGCATGCGTCGTCGCTCCGCGACTTGTCGCTGCGTCAGTCGGAGGTGGAGCTCGTGCAGAAGGAATTGAATCTGCTGTGGGCGAACATGGAGACGCCGGAGGACGCCTGCCGGCGTATCGAAGCGCTGTTGAACGAGCGCCGCGCCGAAGCCGCCGCCTCTTCCGCCGCCGCGAAAACGTAGTAACGCAGCTCGCCCTCCCTTTGACCTTCGGAGTCATGGGGAGGGCGAGTTTTTTTGGTCGGGGGGAGGACGGCGTCTCTTTTGGCGTATCGTCGAAATTTATCTAAGTTAGAAAATTATCTACGATGCGGAGAAAGAGTTACCGACATCCATTGGGCGGGTTTCCTAATCATTGCGGAATGCCGCCCCTACAGCGCCTTGATCGTCAGCCGCGTCACCGCTTCGGCCGTCGCGCCGGGCTCCAGCGCCTGAAGGCCGGTCAGCGCCGCGGGCGCGTCGACGTTCGGCGCGTTCGGCACCCACGTCAGCGGCTCGGGGCAGAAGAAGCCGCGATCCGGCTTGCCCTTGCCGTTATAGAGCACCCATTGCGTGAACGTCTTGTCGGCTTCGTAGCGAATGGACAGTCCCGCGCCGCGGTCCTCTAGCGTCGCCTCGACCGGCGCGTCCGGGGACGCCTGGAAGCAGTCGTCGAACTCGACGCGATCGAGCGGCAGCCCCTCGGCCAACGCGCCGCGCAGCGGGTTGTCCAGCAGGGCGCCCGTCGGCAGCAGCCGATCGTTCAGCTCCCACGTCTTTTCGGCGCGCAGCCGAAGCGTGCACTTCGATAGATCGCCCTCCGGATTCCCGAGCGGCAGCACGAACGTCGTGTGGTAGCCGAGCCCCCACGGCATCGCCGCCTCGTCGCGGCTCTCGAGCGTAAAGCGCAGCTCGACGCTGTCGGCGGCGAAGCGGAAGCCGTGCCGAACCGTGAACCGATGCGGCAGCGCCTCGAAGACGGCGGGCGTCTCCTCGGAGACGACGGTCGTCTCGACCCAAGCCGTGCCGTCGTCCGACGTCTCCGCCGCGGACAGCTTCCAGGCCGTGCGCATCAGCACGCCGTGAATGTGATAGCCCCTCGCGGGATCGACGGGGAAGCGATACTCCCGCCCGCGGAACGTGAACGCGCCGCCCTCGATGCGGCTCGGCGGGAACAGCACGGGGATGCCGTGCAGCGTCGTGCGCGCATGGTACGCTTCGGCGGAAGCCGGCGAGCGCAGCAGCGCGGTGCCGGTCGGGCGCCAGGTCAGGCCGATCAGGTTGCTCCCCCAGCCGGGGACGACGATGCCCTCGAGCTTCTCCGTCGTTACCTTAACGGCGGGCTCGCCGAAGTACGATATATGTTCGATCGCGGCGGTCATGAAAGATCCGCTCCTTCCTTCGTCTCGCTTGTGAAACAATGGTAGTATATCATGGTAGAATACAGAAATTAAGGGGAGCGGAAGGAGGGAGTCGGATGAGGAACAGCATACTCGCCGCGCTCGCGGCGACGGCGCTGGCCGCAGCGAGCGTCGCGGGCTGCGCGCCGAGCCCGGACGAAGCCGCGCCGCCCGAGCTCACCGTCTCGGCGGCGGCAAGCCTCGCGCTTCCGCTCGACGAGCTTCAGGCGATGTACAAAGACCGGGCGCCGGAGACGACGGTGCTGATCAATTACGGGTCTACCGGCGGATTGCAGAAGCAGATCGAGATGGGCCTGCCGGCGGACCTCTTCTTAGGCGCGGGACGGAAGCCGATGGAGCAGCTGCTCGAGCAAGGGTGGATCGATCCGGAGTCGAACGATACGCTGCTGACGAATCGGCTCGTCGTCGTCGTGCCCGCCGATCGGACGTCCGCGCTCCATGCGCTCGAAGAGCTCGCGGACGACGCCTGGGGGAAGCTCGCGATCGGCGTGCCGGAGACGGTGCCGGCGGGAGGCTACGCCAAGGAAGCGCTCGAGGCCGTCGGCATATGGGACAAGGCGTTCGCGAAAGCTGTGTTCGGCAAGGACGTGCGGCAGGTGCTTACCTCGGTGGAAACCGGCAACGCGGACGCGGGCTTCGTGTACGCGACGGACGCGATGTCCTCCGGCAAGGTGCGCGTCGCCTTCGAGGTGCCGCCGGAGCGGCATTCGCCGATCGTGTACCCGATCGGCGTCGTCGCGACGACCGAATACCCGGAGGAAGCGGAAGCGTTCTATAACTTCTTAAGAAGCGACGAAGCGATGGCCGTCTTCGCGGAATACGGCTTCGGCGCGGCCGCGCGGGCCCCATGAGCGAGCTGACGTGGTTCGAGCCCGTGCGGCTGTCGCTCGCGACGGCCGCCGTCGCGAGCGCGCTCGCCTTCGTCCTCGGCACGCTCGCGGCGTGGCGCATGCAGCTCGCTCGATTTCGCGGCCGAACGCTGCTCGAGGCGCTCTTCCTGCTGCCGCTCGTGCTTCCGCCGACCGTCGTCGGCTTCGTCCTGCTCGTCGTCTTCGGCCGGCGCAGCTGGGCGGGCGCCGCCTACGAGTGGCTCTTCGGCCAGCCGATCGTCTTCTCCGCCGCCGCCGCCGCGCTCGCCTCCGCCGTCGTCGCGTTCCCGCTCGTCTACCAGACGGCGAAAGCGGGCTTCGCCTCCGTGGACCGCGACCTGACCGATGCGGCGCGCTCGATCGGCGCGGGCGAGTGGCAGCTGCTCCAGTACGTCGCCGCGCCGCTCGCCGCGCGCGCCTTGGTCGCGGGCTTCATCCTCG
Source organism: Paenibacillus antri (assembly GCF_005765165.1). Classification (NCBI taxonomy): domain Bacteria; kingdom Bacillati; phylum Bacillota; class Bacilli; order Caryophanales; family Paenibacillaceae; genus Paenibacillus; species Paenibacillus antri. The sequence goes on from NZ_VCIW01000006.1 coordinate 164,189, forward strand.
GCTTCGCTCGGGCGCTCGGCGAATTCGGCGCGACGCTCATGTTCGCGGGCGCCATTCCGGGGCGGACGCTGACGCTGCCGACCGCGATTTACCTCGCCGTCGAGAGCGGGGACGACGCCCGGGCATGGGCGTGGTGCGCCGCGATCGCGGCGATCGGCTTCGCGCTGCTGCTCGTCGCGAGGACGTTTGCCCGAGGAGAACCTGCAGGAAAATAATGGCTTGGGCAAAACCGCTTTACTTTTGTCCGCGGGCGTGATATTATCATTCTTGTCTTCAAAAACGCGGTCGTGGTGGAACGGCAGACACGCTGTCTTCAGGCGGCAGTGAGCGCAAGCTCGTGGAGGTTCAAATCCTCTCGACCGCACCATACATATCAATCAAGGGAAGCTTCCTCGAAGCTTCCTTTTTTGCATGGAAAAGACCCGGTTTCCCGGGTCTTCCGACGGCGCCGCTGGTTGATGTCCCATCTTCAAAGAAAGCAAATTCGACAACGCTCTTCGTTATCGATGACGTGTAAAGCCGCTAACTAGCGTCCGACACATCCCTCGCCCTCTATATTGAGTGAGAACCTCCCGAACTGTCTTGTTTCGTTGAATTCCTTACGTCGTCCAACGCCACCACGACCTTTCTCTTGGTCGCCGTCGTAACCTAGTATGCGCAGCGTCCGGAAGGTTTACTCGCGCCGACGATGAAATTGTTGCATCCTTCGCCGGCCCTGAGCGTATAAAGCTGTAATGAACGTCGAGGAGGAGTCCCATGGATACGCGTAAACTATTAGCCGCATTGGCATATTTCAGCATTTTCTTTATGGGCTTTATTTTGCCGGCCGTGCTGTATTTCATCTCGGACGATCGATACGTGAAGGATCACGCGAAGGCGGCGTTCCTCTCCCACTGCATTCCGGTCGTCGCCGTCATCGTCGCGTTCGTCGGCATGATCGCCACCGGCGTCGGCGCCTTCGGGATCGGCGGGAGCGCGGAGGCGGCGGGCATGGGCGCCTTGATCGGCATGTTCCTGTTGTTCGGCGCGGCCGCGCTCGTGTCGCTCGCCGTGGCGATTTGGAACGTGTACAAGGGCATTAAGGTACTTTTATAAGCCCCCGCACGAATGCGGATACGGATGCTCCGCTTGCAGCTTTTTGTTTTCGGCGTCGATGTCCTTGTCGTCCGCCCGCGCCGCGACGAGCTTGGCCGGCGGCTGCGCGAATCGAACGTCGCCGCGCGGGGCATTCTCCTGTTTCGTCATAAGCCGAAATTCACTCTCCTTTCAGATCCGCCCGGCAGGCGGTGGAGTCCGCGCCGGGGGGATCTTTTTCATAAGCGATCAACGTAATTTCTTCCCCGAGCTCCTCGTTCAGCCTCGATTCCAGTCGTTTCAACTCGCGGACCGCGCGATCCGGCAAGCTCGCGAACGCATAGTCGTTTCGCAATGGAAGACACGCTCCTTTCCCCGGTATTTTGCCCTGCTAAAGGAGAGGGAATCCGACCGCCGACTGCGACTTTTTTCCCCCGATGCGCCTGGTTTTGTGATATGATCGTTTACGTCATAAATTGTACATAGGAACAACTTTCTTGGGCGGGGGAAACGGATGAACCGGAAGCTGAAGATTTGGTTGACGGTCGCGAACGCGGCGGTGTTGTTGTTGTCTTTGACGTTTTATGTATTCGGACAATTGGAGGTGCTGAACCGCACGCTCTTCAATTACCACATGACGGAAAACATGACCCACGCGCCGAACGAGCGCATCGTGGTCATCGGCATCGACGACGAGTCGCTCGAAGCGATCGGACGATTCCCCTGGGACCGCCGCGTGTACGCGGATTTGCTCCATGTGCTGAACCAGCCCGGCTACGAGCCGAACTCGATCAGCTTCGATATCAGCTTCGACGAAGCGTCGGATCCGGAAGCGGACGCCGCCTTCGCCGAAGCGCTCGCCATGTACGACAACGTCGTCTTCCCGATTACGGGCATCACGGAAGACGTGCGACGAGAGGTGACGGTCAAGAAGGGCGGCTACCTGGAAGCGTACGACGTGCGCACGCCGTACGAGCCCTTCGCCGAACACGTCAAGACCGCGCATATTAACGCGCTGGTCGACGAGGACGGAGCGATCCGCCGCACGGCGCTCGCGATTCAAGGTCCGGACGGCACCGTCTATCCGTCGCTCGGCCTTAACGCCGTGCAGATGGCCGGGTACGACGTAAATACATATTTGGAAAACGACTACATGGCAGGCGACAGCATGAAGGGCGAGGTGTTCATCGACTTCGACGCCATGAGCGACGAGTTCATCACCGTCCCGTTCCTGTACGTCGTCGCCGGCGAAATCGATCCGGTCATGTTCCAGGACGCGATCGTGCTGATCGGCATCAACGCGGTCGGCTTCGAGTTCGACCACAGCAACACGACCGTCGAGCGGGACATGAGGCTCGTCTACGCCCACGCCAACATCATCAATCAGCTGATCGAAGGCACCGTCACGACGAAGTCCGAATGGTACGTGACGCTGGCGCTCATGGCGGCGCTGCTGGCGCTGACGTGGTGGGCCGCGTGGCGCCTCAAGACGACCTACAGCGTCGTCTTGTTCGCCCTCGCGCTAGGCGGCTTGTTCGGCGCGCAATCCCTGATTTACAAGCAAATCAGCCTGTACGTCGACGTCGTCTATCCGGCGCTCGTGCTCCTGCTGGCGTACATTCTGAACATCGCGGTCAAGTCGTATTTGGAAAATAAACAAAAAAACTTCATCACGAAGCAGTTCGGCCGCTACATCTCGCCGGATCTCGTCAAGGAGATCGCGACGACGAACCACGAAATCAAGCTCGGCGGCATCAACAAGGAGCTGTCGATCCTGTTCCTCGACATTCGCGGCTTTACGACGCTGTCGGAGAAGCTGAAGCCGGAGGAGGTCGTCGACTTCCTGAACGAGATGTTCGACCTGATCACGAACAAGGCGCTCGAAAACAAGGGCACGATCGACAAGTTCATCGGCGACGCCGCGATGCTCATCTACAATGCGCCGCTCGACGTCGAGAACCATCCGTATTATGCGGTGAAGACGGCTTGGGACATTCAACAGGGGATGATCGAGGTGCGCGAGCGCATCCAGGCGCGCCACGGCGTCACCGTCAATTGCGGCATCGGCGTGCATACGGGGGAGGTCGTCGTCGGCAACATCGGCTCTTACCTTCGCGTCGACTACACCTGTATCGGCGACAACGTCAACACGGCGGCGCGGATCGAATCGCAGACGACGGCAGGGCAAATTCTCGTCTCCGAAGCGACGTACGAACTGACGAAGGACCGGTTCGAGTTCAATTACGTCGGGGATCGAATGATGAAAGGGAAGACGGTCGCGGTCAAGCTGTACGAGGTTCTCGGACCTACGGCGTAACGGAAGAGACAGGAGGGACCCGTGTCTTTTGGCTCGGGTTCTTTTTCGTATTTAGAAAAAGTTGGCAACCCTCATCGAATTGTATAGAATGAATCTATATTCCTAAAGAAATATAAAATGGGGGCGTATCCGAATGCCGACCATCAGCGTCATTTCACCGACCTATAATCGACCGCATACCGTCGCGGAGCTGTTGGAAGCGTTATCGCGTCAGACGTTCGCGGACTTCGAGGTGCTGATCGTCAACGACGCGGGGAAGCGGATCGACGACGTCGTCGCGTTGTATCCGTCTCTTCGGATCCAGGTCATCGACTTGCCGGTGAACTCGTATCATGTTTGGGCGAGGAATGCGGCGCTGCCGCACGTGAAGGGGCAGTGGATCATGCCGATCGACGACGACGACTTGATCGTGCCGGATCATATGGAGACGATGCTTCAAGAGGCGCGGGACGCGGATCTCGTGTACGGGGACGTGGAAATTTTCGACTATGCGACGAAAGCGGGGACGCGTCTGCCGACGGCGCGATTCTTGTTCGCCTACGAGCATGACCCGGAGCTGCTTCGCCACTTCAATACATATGTAGCTTCCGGTTCGCTCTACCGGAGAGATCTGCACGATACGCTCGGTCCGTTCGATCCCGAGATGCGGAACTATTGGGATTGGGACTGGATCCTGCGCGTCGTGGAAGCGGGATATCGCGTGAAGAAGGTGCCGCGGGCCGGCACCCTCTACGCGTTCGCCTCCGCGGGCGGGGACAACCAGTCGAGCAAGCAGGACGCGATGCGTCCGTACCTTGATAAGCTGAGCGAGAAGCACGGGCTCGGGTACTTGCCGACGAAAAACTTCTTCCTCATGCTCGAGGAAGAAGCGATTCGTTCGCGGCGCACGGCTTCCAGCATCGTCTGGGACGGCAAGCCGTTCGAGTCGCGTTATCGGTTGAAGTAAGCGGCGCCGCCGATCACCGATACGACGAGCGCCGCGATGACCAGAAACATGAAGTACATGCCGAACATCCCCGGCAGCAAGGCGGAGAGGACGATCAGGAAGCCGGCGGCGACCATGAACCGGCCGTGGAAGCGGGCGTATCTCGCGTAGTTTTCTTCCTTCATGCGGAACGCCTTCAGCGTGCCCTGCGGCGCCCGCGGCAGCACGTTGCCGACGGCGATGAACACGATGCCGACGGCTAACGGCGCGAACGTCGAGGGGCTGATCTCGTAGCCCAGGTTGAACGCGAGCGTCAACAGATGCACGGCGAGCAGAAGCATGGTGATGACGACGTTCACCGTGTCGTTGACGTCGGCGAACCGCTTGCGCTTGCTCTCGTCGCGCTCGAGCTTGCCGCTCAGGTTCGTGACGGCGGCCACGAGGAAGATGATGGCGGGCAGCAGGAATGCGCCCACGAATTTACTGGCATATCGGTCCGGGTCGTCCGACGGGCCGAAGTGGATCGCCATGCTCTCCGGCAGCTCGGCGTAGAAGTACAGACTTGCGGCGACGGCGAGCAGCGCGGCCGCCGCGGGAATTCCCCAACGTTTCATCATCATGATCGATCATCCTTTTCTCCTGCGTTCTGCAGGTCTAGAATCCATTTCATTACGTCTTGGAATACCGTCGTATTCAGCGAATACACGATATGCTGGCCTCTCCGTTCGTCCCGGACGAGCTCCGCCTGCTTCAACAGATTCAAGTGGTTGGAGATGCTCGGCTTGGTCATATCGAAGTGTTCGGCGATCTCGCCCGCGGCGAGGTCGCCTTTCTTCAACAAATCGAGAATCTTGCGGCGGGTCGGGTCGGCCAGCGCTTTGAACGCGTCGTTCAGCGACATTCGGTGTCGGCCCCCTTGGCGTAAGACATTTAGATAATTATCTAACTATTAAATAGTTAATCATGCTTAAGGCACATTGTCAAGGGGGAGTCAGGAAAATGTGCGGAGTCCGTCGGGGATGGCGGCGGGGCAGGCATGTAGAGTGTATCGGCAGCGGCGGTCGGCGGACAAGTAGGGAGGAAGTATGCGGATAGAGAGTAACCTCTACTAAGAAAGCGGGTGCGTTGTACGCAGTAGGGAGGTGGAAGCGAGGCGGTTGGGTGGCGAACGGCGGGCGAGTGCACCACGAGTGTGCTGAATGTGCACCGACCTTGTGCAGAAAATGCTGAGCCATTGTGCAATTCGAGAGGGGAAGCGAGGCGGCGGGCGGCATATCGCGGGCAATGCACCACGAGTGTGCTAAATGTGCACCGACCTTGTGCAGAATGTGCTTACTGATGGTGCAAAATGGCGAAGGAAGCGTGGCGGAAGGCGGCGGACGACTGGCGAGTGCACCACGAGTGTGCAGTATGTGCACCGACCTTGTGCAGAATGTTGCTTAGTGATGGTGCAAAATGGCGAAGGAAGCGTGGCGGAAGGCGGCGGATGACGGGCAAATGCACCACGAGTGTGCTAAATGTGCACCGACCTTGTGCAGAATGTGCTTAGTGATGGTGCAAAATGGCGAAGGAAGCGTGGCGTGAGGCGGCGGACGACGGGCGAGTGCACCACGAGTGTGCAGTATGTGAACCGACGTTGTGCGGAGAGTGCTGAGCCATTGTGCAATTCGAGAGGGGAAGCGAGGCGGCGGGCGGCATACCGGCGCAACCCAACAAAAAAAGCCGCGCCTCTCAGGCACGGCTTTCCGCTTCCGCTTGTCCCTCCAGCATCGGGAGGTAGCGCTCGTAATCGATTCCCGCGTCGTCCAGAAACTTGCGCAGAAATTTATAGTCCCGCCGCGGCGTGGCGAGGATGTACCCCTCGACGCACAGCTCCTTCGTGACCTCCGGCGCGCCGCGCTCGAGCGCAAGCTGGCCGATGCGCGCCGCGATCGAATGCTTCGCGATGTCGCGGAACGCCGCCGGCACCGGGTCGACGAGCTGCGAGAGGAACGCCTTGCTCTCTTCCGTCCACAAGTGGCGCGACGCTTCGACCCAATGGTTTTGCCAGTCGAGGGTCGACTTCCCGTCCTGCTTCGGCAGCACCTTCAAAAATTTTCGAAACATAAAAAAACCGCCAATGGCCATAAACCCGACCATAATAAACACCCAAAAAAAGATCATCCACGCCATCCATTGGGGCATGTCACGCTCACCTCTATCGAAAATGGTACCATCTCCCGCGAACCGAGGCAAGGGAGCCGCTCCCAAGCGGTTCCAAAGCGGCTCGAAATCAAGTACAATAGTAGAGATTGTCTATCTATCGGAAGTAACAGCCGAAAGGAGTTTATTATAAATGGCGAAGAAGATCGGATCGCATGTGTCCTTTTCGGACAAGCAGTTGGTCAATGCCGCGAACGAAGCCGTCAGCTACGGCTCCAGCACGTTCATGATTTACACGGGGGCGCCGCAAAACACGCGACGCAAGCCGCTGGAAGAGAAACACATCGAAGAGGGCCGAGGCATTATGCAAGCGCACGGCATCGACGAAATCGTCGTTCATGCGCCGTACATCATCAACCTGGGCTCCTACAAGGGGAATACGTTCGACCTGGCGGTAGACTTCCTGCAGGAGGAAATTCGCCGCACGCATACGCTCGGCGTGAAAAACATCGTGTTACACCCAGGGGCTTATACGGAAAAGGATCTTGACTATGGCATCGCGCGCATCGCCGAAGGACTGAACGAGGTGCTGAAGGGTACCTCCGAGACGGACGTGAAGATCGCGCTCGAGACGATGGCCGGCAAGGGAACGGAAATCGGCCGCACGTTCGAGGAGATCGCGCGCATCATGGAGGCCGTCGAGGATAACGACCGGCTGACGGTATGCTTCGACACCTGCCACGTGCACGACGCCGGCTACGACATCGTGAACGATCTGGACGGCGTGCTCGAGCAGTTCGACAAGACGGTCGGGCTGAACAAGCTCGCGGTCCTTCACTTGAACGACAGCAAAAATCCGCGCGGCGCCGGCAAGGACCGCCACGCGCCGGTCGGCGCGGGCTGGATCGGCTTCGAGGCGATGAAGCGAATCGTCGACCACGAGAAGCTGCAGCATCTGCCGATGATTCTTGAGACGCCTTGGATCGGCAAGGACGACGCGACGCAGCGGCCGATGTACGAAGCCGAGATCGCGCTCTTGCGAGGCGACCATCGCGAGCGGTTCGGCGACGAATTCCTCGAGCACGTCGAGAAGCTCGGCGCGTTCTTCGGCGAGAAGGACGTGCATCATCGGAATTTCATCGTCAGCACGTGGGACACGCTCAAGTCCGACGCGAAGGCGAAGAAAGCCGACCCGCGCGAGCCGATGGACCGGTTGTACGATATGGTTCTCGAGGACAAGCTGTTCGCGAATTTGACCGAAGAGCAGATCAACCACCGCCTGACGGCGTGGCTCGCGGGCGTCGACGTCGCGAAGCTGGCGTAACGATGCGCCGCCTCGCGCGGACGACAAGAAGCAGATAGAAACAGAAGGAGCAAGACGCCGTTATGATGATCCCATTGCAAACCCCGAAGAAAGTCGTCAGTCCCGACCGCGGGCGCATGCTGATCGCGTGCCCCGACGGTCCGGGCATCGTCGCCACCGTCTCGAAGTTTCTGTTCGAGCACGGCGCGAATATCGTGCAGTCCGACCAATATTCCGCCGATCCGGAAGGCGGCATGTTTTTCATGCGCGTCGAATTCGACCTCGAAGGTCTAGCCGGCCGGCTGAGCGAGTTGGAATCCGACTTCGCGCCGATCGCGGAGAAGTTCCGGATGGATTGCCGCTTCTTCCTCGCTTCCGTGAAGAAGCGGGTCGCCGTGTTCGTCTCGAAGGAAGACCATTGCCTGCTCGAGCTGCTGTGGTCGTGGCAGTCGGGCGACCTGTACGCCGACATCGCCGTCGTCGTCAGCAACCACCCCGACATGAAGCGGCTCGTCGATCCGTTCGGCATTCCGTACGTGCACATTCCGGTGACGCCGGACACGAAGCCGGAGGCGGAACGCCGCCAGGTCGAGGCGGTCGAGCGCTACGGCGCCGACATGATCGTGCTCGCCCGGTACATGCAGATCGTCTCGCCGAAGTTCATCGACGTGTACCGCAACCGAATTATCAATATCCATCATTCGTTCTTGCCGGCGTTCATCGGCGGCAATCCGTATCGTCAAGCGCACGGCCGGGGCGTGAAGATCATCGGCGCGACCGCGCACTACGTAACGGAGGAGCTCGACGGCGGTCCGATCATCGAGCAGGACGTGCAGCGCGTGACGCATCGAGACAACGTCGAGGACCTGAAGCGCATCGGCCGCATGATCGAGCGCACCGTGCTCGCCCGCGCCGTGAAGTGGCATCTCGAGGATCGCATTCTCGTGCACGAGAATAAGACGGTCGTATTTAATTAAATCGGCAGGAAGCTACAGCCGCGAGAAGGAAGCGTTCGTCTTCCCTGTCTTGCGGCTTTTTCTTTTGTAAGAAATTCGTAAGAACGCTCCTTCTATAATGTCGGTGTCGGAATCCGACGAACAACGACATTGGAGGGTGGAGCTTTGATACGGAACACGATGCGCGGCTTTATTCATGTAGTGATGGTTTGTGCGCTGCTGCTTGGAGGGATGACCTTGCCCGGTCAAGCGTTCGGGAGCGCCGATCCGGGAGAGGGAGAGGGGGGGCTCCGGGATCTCGGCGATTCCTATGCCCGCTCCGAAATATTGCGACTGTTCGACGAGGGGATCCTATCCGGCTATGAAGACGGCACGTTCCGTCCGACGCGATCGATCACCCGCGCGGAATTGTCGAAGATGCTATCGCTCGGCATGGCGCTTCCAGAGGACCGGGAGGCGTCGGCGCGCTTCGAAGATGTGCCGGCGGACAGCTGGTATGCCGGATTTGTAGGGGCGTTGTCCGCCGCCGGCGTCGTGCAGGGGACGGGGCCGGCTCGGTTTTCCCCGGAAGAGCCGGTCACAAGAGAGCAGTTGGTCGTCTTCTTCATCCGCGCGATGGGGCTTGTATCCATAGCCGAAGCGCAGCCGGCCGTCGCGGAGCTCTCCGATTTCGACCTCGTGTCGGACTGGGCGAAACCGCATGTCGCCCTTGCTTACCGAATCGGGTTTATGAACGGCATCGAGAACGGCGACGGCACCGTTCGCTTCGATCCCGCAGGGAAAGCCGAGCGACAGGCGTTGGCAAGGCTGGCATTCGAGTTCAAATATAACGGCGAAGCGTATCGACAGAAAGCCAAGGAACTCGAGTCGGCGGAGGAAGCGTCGACGCCGCAGCCGACGCCGACGCCTGCGCCCGCACCCGCAGCCGCACCGTCCCCCGCTCCCGTTCCTAGCGCCGGAGGGGGAGGGGGAGGAGGCGTTCCGCACGAACCGGCGATCAACGTCACGGGCCGAACGCTCGACAACTTCACGATTACCGATGGAGGCAGGACGTATGGACCCGCGACGGGCTCCGTCGCGGTTACCGGGACGTTGACCGTCGACCCCGGATCGCAGGGGGAAGTGACGCTTCGGAACGTTACGGCGGCCAATCTGGTCGTCTTGTCCGGCTCCTCCGACTCGATCGTACTGAACGGAGTGAAGGTAACCGGGACGCTTCGCGTCGACGTCTCCCGACAGAGTAGTCCGGTTCGCATCGAGACGAATACAGGTACGGAGATTGCGAAGACGGAGGTCCGCTCCAAGGCCATCTTGGAAAATAAAAACGGTTCGTTAGGAAGCATCGAGGTGAAGGAGAGCGCATCGGAGCAAACGGTCGTCGTTCGGGGGACGGTCGACGCCGACATCGCCGTCTTCGCGGAAGGGGCCGTCATCCAACTGGACAAGGACGCGATTGCGAACAAGATTCAGTTCCACTCCAAGGCGACGCTCTCTTTCCGAAGCGGAGCGTCCGTCGGCACGATCGTCGCGAACGCCGACATCGTCCTCGAAGGCGATCCCGGCGAACTGGCGATCGTCGCCGGCGACGGCGCGCGGATCGATACCGGGAAGCTGGAGCCTGCGGCGCTGGATGGGTTCCGGCGGACGGCCGCGAACAATGTCGTTGCGGCAGCGCGGAAGCTTCCTGCCATCGCGGAGATCGGTCCCGAGCATGAGCCGTTGCTGGCGGAGGCCAAGGGCTTGCTGAACGCGGCGCTTCAGCTCGGCGCGGCCGCGGAGGAGATGAACGAAGACGGGGATTGGACCGGCGCCATCGAACGGGGCATAGCGAAGCTTCGGCATCTGGAGGAATTGAAGGCCGCAAGCGCCGGGTTGGCCATCGGCTTCCAGGACGGGGATTCCGAAGCGTCCGTGACGAAATCGTTGGTCTTGCCCGTCGTCGGTTCGAACGGCATCGCGATCGCGTGGACGCCCGACCGACCCGACGTCATCGGCGTAACCGGAAGCGTCTATCGGCCCGTCGCGACCAACGGCGATGCCTTGGTTTCGTTGACCGCCCGTCTAAGCAAAGGGGATGCCGCGCTGACGAAAATATTCAATGTCACCGTGAAGGCGCTGCCGTCCGCGGCGCAGGGCGTGACGCTGGAATATTTGGGGCATTCGAGCTTCGCGTTGGAAGCTTCGGGGAAGAAGATATTGATCGATCCGTGGACGCCGCGGTTGTTCGACTTGCCTGTCTATGAGCTGTCTAACGAAGCGGACATTACGCTAATCACGATGAGCCACGATCACGAGGACCACAACTACCTCGGCGCGGCGCCCACCGCGGCCGGCGCGGACCAAGTGTTCCGGGGAGTCGTCGTATCGAATCCGGATGAACTGCCTTGGGAGTGGGAATACGCCCTCAATCCTATAGCCGCCGATCATGGGGACTTCGCGATCAGCAACGTGAACGTGCCTCATTTCCGAAGCGACATGAATCTCGGCAAGATCGGCGCGAACGCAGCTTTCATCTATGAAGTCGCCGGATTGCGAATCGTTCACCTCGGCGACGGGATGGGACCTGTGTTCGACGGGTTTACGGATCGAACGATGGTGGATGCGCTTCAAGGGGAGCGCGGGATCGACGTCTTGATGATCCCGGTCGGAGATTCCATGGGCGGGCCGATTCCGGCGGATAAGGTCGTCCAGGCCATTCGGACGCTGCAACCGAACATCGTCGTTCCGATGCACCCCTGGTCGCATCGAGATGTATTTATAGAAGGCGCGAAAACGGAATTCCCCGTGCTCGTGCAGCCGGCAGCCGTGAATTTGACCGGGCAGTCGCTGCCGGACGATACCGTCGTATGGGATATGGCCGCAAGAGCGGAACTTGCTCCCGCAACCGACTTGAAGGTTACGGCGAATCACGGTTCTTCGGTCGAGCTTGCATTCGCGTTGCCGGCCCTGCCCGAGGATGCGGTCGTCGAGCTGGAACAGTCGGAGGACGGCGGGAAAAGCTGGAGCAAGTCGTCCCTATCGGCCCCGTTGAACGCGGCGTCCGCATCGGCGGTCGCGAACGGCTTGAACGCAGAGAAGACGTACTTCCTCCGGCTGGTCACGATTCAAGGATCGTATGCGGTGCATTCCAATACGGTCAATACCGCCCCTTCGGACGAACGAATTATTGCCGATCTTCTCGGCAAGCTCGGCTTTCATCAAGAGCGGAAGGCGGTAGTCGCAGGGTCCGATATTGCGAGGTCGGATTTCTACCATTACTCGAAGCTCGAATTGTATATCGGGAATAGCGACCCGAACGAGGCGTTCGGCCTGGAGACATACTCGGCCGAGGTAACCGGGAACGTCGCGAAGGGAGCGGCCGTCATCGAAGGGATCGGCGATTGGTTCGGAAGCGGCGTCTGGTATCGGCTGTCGGACTCCGAAGGGGCGGGAACCGTCTGGATGCAAGACGGCACCTTGTCCTACGCCCCTCCGAACGACGAAATGATGAACGGAGAATTTACCGTCCTCGGTCATGAAGGCAAAGTGAGAATCATCAACGGCCAAGGGGAATGGAACAGCGTGAACGGGTACAAAGCCGTCATTGCGGTCAACGACGGGCCGGAACGGGAGGTTGCGCTGCAACGGGATGCGAATACGGACATCGAGATCGAAGGCGGTTTATCCCCTGGGGATGTCGTGAAAGTGGGCCTCGTGAACCTCCACGGGAATCAGAGCGCGTACGCATCCGCAACCGTTCCGTTCGGGCCGACGGCGGGGACGGATGAAGGACAATTCGAGCTGCTGGTCGACAGCGGAAGCGTTCGGATTCAGAACGCCTTCGGGAACGTTATGTACGTTTATATTTCGAAAAACGGCGCCGCGCCGGAGGCGACCCGTATCGAGATCGGCAATCCGGAGATCCCGGTTCCGGGCGGCTTGAGCTCGGGCGACGTCATCCGGGTCGCCTACAAGTCGATGTTCAATACGAGCGTGTTCTCCGATCCCGTCACGGTACTTTGACGGTAGAAGCGGAATGAATGGAAAGCGCACCTGCAGCGGCGATGCCCGATGCAGGTGCGCTTTCGTTCGTTATGGAAGGAATATGCCGGAATAGCGCGAATATAGTTCTTAAGAATTACGTTCGTGCGAAGGGGAGTCCGCTTCATGAACCGATCCCTGATTCGATTTTACTATGCGGCCGCCATTCTTGCCGTCGTGTGCATGAACGGCTATAACGTCGGAATCGATCGATCGTCGTTGGAGCATATTTTCCGATTCGATTTCTATTTCGTCTCGGGAACGATGCTGCTGTTTACGATCGCGCTCCATCGGTATACGACGGTCCGGCTCGAGCCCGTCAAGCAGACATTGTTCCGGGAGCGGCGCGGCGAGGACGCCGCGCGGCTGGCGTTCGATCGGCTGACGAGGTTCCCCGGCGAGGTGTTCCGCTTCGTCGCGCTGGCCGGCGCGCTCGGTTCCGCGGCGTACCACGGACTCGAGGTGTACGGGTTCCGCATTCGCCCGTTCGACGAACTGGTCCTTCGTCATCTTGCGGTCGAGCAGGCGTTCGCGTGGACGCTGGCGTTCGTATATATGTCGGTCGCTCGCTGGCTGCTGCGGCCGTATTTCCGCTTCTACCGCGGAGCGCGAGCGTCGACGGCTCCCCCGCGCTCGTTCGTCCGCCTTTGGACGGGGGCGTTCGCGGCCGGGTTGTTTTTCATCGCGATTCCGCAGCTGTGGTTCATCCGGAACATGACGCTCCGGGGAGAACAGCCGACCGCCTTGGCGACGATCGGAATCGCGCTCTTCGCGATGGCGATCGCCAGCGCGGTCATGTTTCTGCTGTTCTTCTACTTGCGCAGGGAACTCCGCACCCTCTCCGCATCGATGCGCGCGCTGCCGGGCGCGGTCGAGCGCCGTCCCCGCGCGCTGCCGTCGACGGTCCGGGACGAGATCGGGGAGCTGGCGCAAGCGATCGGCGAGCTGCACGCGAAAGCCGCCAAAGCCCGCGAGGAGCAACGCGAAGACTTGGCGTTGGCGGCTTCGCTGCAGCGGATGCTGCTCCCCGCGGAGCGCTGCGAGGCGGACGGGCTTCGCATCCGGTGCCGCCTGCAGTCCGCGAAGGCGGTCGGCGGCACCTTCTACGATTATATGACGCTGCCCGACGGGCGCATCGCGTTGGCGCTCGGCGAGGTGTCGAGCGCGGGCGCCTCGGGCGCGCTGATGATGACCGCGGCCGTCATGCTGCTGCGGACGGAGCTTCGCGCCGGCGGTTCGCCGGGCGAAGTGTTGACGAGGCTGAACGCTTCGATGCACGACACGGCCGGCGGCGATCCGCTCGTCTCCCTCGGCCTCGTCGTTCTGGATCCGAGCGACGGAACGGCCAAGTACGCGGGAGCGGGGCAAACCGCCCCCCTTCGATGGGATCGCGGCTCGATCGAGCCCGTCCCGTCGGGCGGACTGCCGATCGGCGCGCTGCCGGATACGGCATACGTCGAAGGAGAGTGGACGATGCGGCCGGGACAACGGCTTATCCTTTACAACGGCGGCGTGGCGGAACGATTTCGCGCGGACGGACAGGAGAACGGCTTCGCGGCGTTCCGCGACTTCGCGCGGACGCTCCCCGCCGGCGGCGACCCGGAGGAATCGTTGGACCGGATCTGGGCGTTCGGAGGAGCGGAGGCCGGGAATCGCGACGCGGACCGGGCGCTGCTGATCGCGGAGGCGGTGGTCGTCCCGGCGAAGGAGGAACGGCGTTATGCGTAAGCTGAAGCTGCGGCTGCTGGCCAAGCTCGCGGCCGTCTTCGCCTTGGCCGTCGCGGTCGGCACGGCGATGCTGACGGTCGACAACGTGTTCTTGAACCATATTCCGCTCCGGCGGCTGCTCGAATTCAATATCCCGGCCATCCTTGCCGGGGACCTCCTCATCCTGATCGTCTTGTCGGTCTTCTCGTACCGCTGGATCGGGTCAGGGGACGATCCGGAAGACCTTCGTCTGCGGCTCATGCGGCTGCCCGGGAAGATGCTGTCGGGACTCTTGCTTCTGTCGATCGCCCTGTCGGTATTGTACGATGTCGTGAGCATCCGACGGAGAGGCGGATCGTTGATGGAACTGACCGCATCCGATTGGGCCGACCTGGCAGGCTCGTTCGTCAGCGAGATGACGGTCGCTCTCGTGATCGGCACGCTGCAGTACGCTCTCTCCCGAAGGGCGGTGCGGCCGGCGCTTCTGTCCCTGGGGACGAAGGAGTCGCGTCCGGCTCCGCTCGCCGGCCTTCTGCTTCCGATGAGCGTCGCGACGCTCAGCTGCTTCTTCGTCGTGTCCACGGCAGGGTTCGAGTATTTGTACGGGACGTCGTCCCGGCCGATCGAGATCGGCAATATCGCGGTCGCGGCGGCGATTCGACTTGCGTTCGGCATGATGGTGTTTTACCTCTTGGTCGCGGAAATTCGCCAGGACATCCGGACGGCGTCGGCCGAGGTGAAGGCGCTGCAGCGGGGCGGAGGCGCCTTCGCGCATCGTCCGATTCCGGTCGTGTCCGGCGACGAATTCGGGGAATTGGCCGAAGCGTTCAACCGGCTGCAGCGCCATATGGGCAGGTCGTACGAGGAGACGAGGCAGGAGCTTCGTCTCGCCTATCAGGTGCAGAAGAGCTTGCTGCCGGCGGCGGCGCGAAGCCGCGGCGGACTCGAGCTGGCGGCGTTGTCCGAGCCGAGCCGGGAGGTCGGCGGCGATCTGTTCGATCTCGTCGACCGGCCGGACGGCGGACTCGTCGTCATGATCGGGGACGTGTCCGGCAAGGGGGTGTCCGCATCGATGCTGATGACGGCGACGCTCGCTCTGTTTCGGAAGGAAGCGCGCGCCGCGGACTCCCCGGCGGAGCTCCTGCGGCGGCTGAACGCGGCGATCGCGGAGACGCTGCAGGGGCGCATGTACGTCACGATGGGCGTCGGGTTCTGGGATGCGGCGGCATCGACCTGGCGGTACGCATCGGCCGGGCACGTCACGCCGATGCTCGTACGGGGGCGTCGGGCCGAGGAAGCGAAGGCGCTGCCGTCGCTGCCGCTCGGGATCGATGACGAGGAGGACTATGCGGAGACGGTCGAGCGGCTGGAAGCGGGCGACGCGCTGCTGCTCTACACGGACGGCATCGTGGAGGCGACCGCCGAGGACGGCGAGCTGTTCGGCTTCGCCCGGCTGGAACGGGCGTTGGAGCGAATCCCGGAGGGGGACACCGCCGAGCGGGCGCTTCGGCGTCTGCTCGAGCTG
The DNA here is from genome assembly GCF_005765165.1 of Paenibacillus antri. NCBI lineage: Bacteria > Bacillati > Bacillota > Bacilli > Caryophanales > Paenibacillaceae > Paenibacillus > Paenibacillus antri. The sequence continues at coordinate 180,158 of NZ_VCIW01000006.1, forward strand.
CTGCCGCCGTCCGGCCAAGGGGCGTACGACGACGATCGGACGCTGCTGCTGCTTCGAGTTCCCGCGGCCGGAGAGGAGGAGGATCGCGTTGCGGGCTTATGACGAATTGTTCGCGATGGAATGCACCATCGCGGACAACGCCGGCGATTGGCCGGAGGAAGCGGCGGTCCCGCCGCCTGCGGAATGGCTGGCGCAATCGCCGGCCGTCGCCGCCGCCTACGCGAGGCGTCTCGCGCGGGACGGCCGATTCGGGGAGGCGAAGCCGCTTCTCGCTTTCGCGGTGCGGGGCTTCGCCCGGTCGGGCGCGGCGGGAGCGCTCCGGGCGGGCATCGCCTGGCTCGTCGACGTCGGCTTGCATCTGGGGGACGTCGCGGAAGCGGAGACGGGGCTGCGATTTTTGCAGGAGGAGACGGAGCTTCCGGACGACGGCGGCGACAGCCGCCCGGACGTCTCGTTCGCGCTGGGCAGAGGCGGCTTCCTGCTCGGCCTCTCCGTCGAGGAGCGGCTGCGGCGCTTCGAGGAAGCGGCGATCGGCTTCGCCGGGGCGGACCGGAGGGAGCGGGCGCTGGCGGCCGCATTCGAATGGAAGCGCCTGTCGGACGCGGCGGAGATGCCGGTCGAAGCGGGGGCTTCGATCGTTCGAACGATGCGCCAGAAGGCGGCGTGGCATCCGGCGTACCTGCCGCACGCGAAGCTGCTCGAGGCCGGTCCCGGCGCTGCCGCCCAGGAGGAGGCGTTCGGCGCATGCGCCTACTATCGGGCGCTGGCCGAGGCGCTGCGGCTGCGACTGACGCTGCCGACGCTCGGGGACGCGGAGCTGGATCGCGAGGCGGAGCGGGCGGAAGTAGCTCGGCGCGACCGGTTCCCCGGCGACCTCGAGCTGCAGGCCGAGGGGCTGCTGCGGGCTGCGTCGAGGCACGCCCGCGCGGGACGCGACGCGGAAGCGAGGGCGGCGCTTGCGGAAGTCGAGGCGCTGCTGCCGCTCGGGCTGCCGCCGGAGTACCGCCGCGCGATCGCTCGCGCGGCCGCGCTCGTCGAGGGGGCGAAGGCGGCGCCTCGGGAAGGCGCCCCGGTGCGCGTGCGCTGCTTCGGGGAGCTCGAGCTGGAACGTGCGGGGGAGCCGATCGCGGCGCCGCGCTGGAGGCGGAAGAAGGCGCAGGAGCTGTTCCTCTTGCTGCTGCTTCGTCCCGGTCACGCGATGCCGAAGGAGCATGCGATCGACGCGCTGTTCGGCAGCGACGCGGAACCCGACAAAGCGGCGAATCAGCTGTACGTGGCGATTCACGAAATCCGGCGCGCGCTGAAGGAGTCGCTCGGCTGGAGCGAGGGCGCCGCGCTTCGGGACGGCGTCGTGTCGCTGCCGGAGGCGTCGATCGAAGAGGTCGACGCGGAGAAGTACGTTACGCTGGTGCGCGTGGCCGATCGGCTGCAGCAGGATCAGCCGGAACTGTCCGAAGAGCTGTACGAGACGGCGGCCGAGTTATACGGTCCGCTCTTGCCCAATAAGCCTTACCTCGAATGGCTGGACCGGCGGCGCGACGAGCTCGAACGGCTGCAAAGCCGCGTGCTGGAGCGGCTGTATCGCGCGGCGCTTCGCCGCTCGGACCTAGCGCGGGCCGAGCGGTACGCGAGGGCGTGGTCGGAGCTGGATCCGCATCGGGAGGAAGCGCTGCAGGCGTTGTTGAAGCTGCTGACGGACGCCGGGCGGAGGTCGGAGGCGGCGAGTCTATACGAAGCGTTCGAACGCCGGCTGCGGGACGAGCTCGGCGCGAAGCCGTCGCCGGAGACGAGACGGCTGCTCGGGGCATCCATTTCTGTAAGGAAAATGTAAGCGAGCTTGGATACACTTAAAGAAACACGACCGGATCTAGAGGAAGACGGTGATCGGATGACGGAGCTGACCGGCGGCGAAGTCCGCCGAACGTGGCGGTACCCTAGCCGCTACGGGGAAGAGAAGCGGGTGCTGGCCGACCTGAAGACGTTGTCCCCCGGCTGCGGCATTCCGGCCGATCGCGCAGAGGATATGGCCAGCGCCGTGGCGGAGGCGTGCCTCAACGCGGCGGAGCACGGCAACGGCATGAATCCGGAGCGGTGGGTGCTCGTAGAGTTCGAGTACGCGGGCGGCGAGGCGCGGTGCCGCGTATACGACGAAGGCCCCGGGGCCGACGAAGCGAAGCTCGCGAAGCGGACCGCGCCCGCGAACGAAGGCAGCGAACGCGGGTGGGGCATTCTGCTCATGTCGGAGCTGGCGGACAGGGTGGAGCATTTTCGAGAGGAACGCGGGTTTTGCACGGCATTGACTTTCAAATTTCGGAAGGAGGACGGACGATGAACCGCGATTGCCGCGCTACGCTGCGGGAAACGCAGCATTATACGGCGCTGACGCTGCACGGGGACCTGACGAAGCAAGCCGAGGAGACGCTGCTCGGCTTGCGGTCTTGGCAGGAGGGGCTCGACGGCGGGAAAACGAACCTCGTCATCGACTTCGCCGATGTCCCCTATATTAACAGCGCAGGCATCGCCCTGCTGATTCGGATCGTCCGCTCGGGCTTGAAGGCGGGGTACCGCACGTTCGCATTCGGGGTAAGCGGGCATTATCAGAAGCTGTTCCGCATGGTCGGGTTAACCGAATATATGGCGATATACCCAAGCGAATACGCCATAGCGGAACGGATCGAGCAAGACCGCGGATGACGAACGGACGTCGGCATTCATAAGATTCGATCGGCCCCCGGAACGCGGCGCAGCAGCCATGCCGCGGCGAAGCAGAGCGGAATCGAGGCGGCGGCGACGAGCGCGAACTTCAGCGCCGGATGGAGCGGGACGCCGACGAGCGTCAGGCTGGCCGCCACGACGATAAGCGGGTGAATGACGTACGCGCCGAAGGCCGCGTCGTTCCGGGCGCGCTGCAGGGCGGTCGGCGGCTTGTCGCGAAGCGCGAATCGGCGCAGCAGGTACAGGATGATGCCGAAGCCGACGAACGGCTCCCACATGGCGTAGACGAACGCTTGCGCGTTCATGCCGCCGGCGAACGTCATGTTGCCTTCCAGCGCGCCGGTCGCGACGAGCGCGATCGGCAGGACGGGGATCGCCGCCAGCGAGACGATCGACCATCGGCGCGTCAACGCCGGGTCGAGCCGGTCGAGCCATCCGGACCGCTTCGCGGCGATGCCGGCGGCGAAGAGCGCGACGTACATCGGGAAGTAGCCGAGCTGCATGCCCAAGACGTCGGTTCCCGTCGGGTAGACGAGCCGGACGGCGAAGGCGATCAAGCCGAGGCCGACGGCGGCGGCGAGCAGCGCGCGGTCGCTCGGAGCGGGGAGGGACGCCGTCGCGGCGACGCTTTCGGCGGCTGCGACCCTGGCGCCGGCGCTGCGGCTGCGGCGGGCGGCGAAGAGGCGCCAACCCGCGTAAAGAATCGCGAAATAGAGCAGCGTCTCGACGAACCAGAGCGGCCCGAAGTGGTCGGAGCGGAAGGAGAGCACTTCCGCTCGATAATAGGCGCCGAAGCGATCGTACCCGGTGCGGCCGGCGATGAACTCGACGAGCGGACCGAGGGCGAAGTGGAACGCCGCGAGCGGAACGCCGAGCCGAACGAACCGATCGGCCAGGAAGCGCGCCGGGCCCTTGCGGTCGTAAGACGACGGGGTGAAATAGCCGGATAGGAAAAAGAAAAGTCCCATGAAAAACGATTGATTGACGGCGGTGAACATCGTCAGCAGCACCATCGAGACGGTGATTTCCGTCTTGTCGACGTCTTCGAAATACCAGGAGCCGCCGGCTCCGTACGCGATCGCCGCATGATGGGCGATGACGAGCATGGTCAGAAACGCGCGAAGCCGATCCAAATAGTACATTCGAGGTGTTGCGTTCATAGCGGCGGGTCATCCTCCAAGTCGGGTGCGAAGGTAAAATTGTCCAACGGTTAGTATATAGCAAACCGTCTCGGATCGCATCATCGTTTCGCACGCGTCGAACGCTCGAATCGTTCGAGGAACCGTCAAGCGTTATAATCGTTCGTCGTCATTAAGCGCTTGAACATGAACAGCAGCTTCAGCTTCAACAAATCCCCCATTTTCCTCAAGTCCAGCCCCAGCAGCTCGCTCATCTTCTCCAATCGGTACAACACCGTGTTCCGATGAATGAACATTTGCTTGGCGACCTCGTTGATTTGCCCTTCATTGGCGAAATAACATTCCAACGTGCTCAGCATGTACGTCCGGTACTCTTCGTCCTTCGATTGGAGCGGGCGCAGCACGTTGTCGCAGTATCGCTTCATGATGTCGTTGGGAATGTACCGAAACACATAGGACAGCTCCAGGTTGGCGAATGGGACGACCGGAGAGTGGAAGGAGAGCGCGTCCGCGATTTTCTTCGCTTCCGTGCATTCCTCGTACGCTTCCAACAGCTCGGGCAGCTCGAGCTTGACCTTGCTCACGTAGCTTCGCAAGGGGTCGCCGGCCAGCGTCCTGTGGATGTCGTCGAAGCTCTTCACGACGAGATTCATGAACGCCTCCCCGGAGCTCGCGCCGTCGTTCATCTGAAACACGGACAGCAAGCGGTCGCGGAACAGGACGTGCTGCCGCGATTCCAACGTTCCCAGATGCAAGTGGTATTTGATTTCCCTGCGAAAATCTTGGAATCGATCGCGGACGGACTCCGCAGACGGATCCGCGGACGGGATGGTGACCACGCACACGAACGGGCCGACGGGTCCGGGCGATCCGATCGTCTTCGCTTGTTCCTGGAACGTATCCCTCGGCATTTGCCGCTGCACGTACCGTTCGATCAGCGTCCCCCATTGGTAGCTGGCGATCGTCTGTTGATCGTCGTCGAGGCGGCTCATGTGATGGGATAAAATTTCGGCAGCCTGATGCAGCAGCCCCTCTTCTTCCTGAAGGGCGTCCGGATCGTCGGACATGACCAGCAAGAAACCGTAGCAGTCGGCTTCCTTCGTCAGCGGAATGCGGCTCGTCCAGCCCCGCTCGCTCTCGATCCGACTCAGCTTCGGAGGCCAAGGCCAAGACGCGAGCAATTCCGCCTCGGGCCATCCGCTCGCATTCAATAAGATTTGCCCCCGCGCGTTCACGACGGCGAGCGGGCGCGCCAGAATGTCGGCGACCTTCTGGAACGGATCGGCGAAGCTTTGCGTCTGCAGCGCGAAACGGACGAGCTGCTTCTGCTTCTCGAGCGCGTCGTGGAGCTTCTCGGTGCTGCGTTGAAACTCCGCGTGGAAGAGGGCGTTCATCTGGTCGGAGAAGGTAAATTCGTAAGGCAGCTCCAGAATCGGAAAATGCATGCGGTCGGCCTCTTCCAGGACGATATCCGGAATCGCCGACCAATATCGGCCGAGCTTGACGCCGATCCCCGCCGCTCCTCGTTCGTCCAGCTTCCGCAGCATCTGAAGAAAGCTGTCCGGCGTATCCTTGATGGCGAAGGCGGTCGTAAACAGCATCTCCCCGGATTTGATCCAATCGAAGACGTCGGGGGCGTCCATCGTGTTGAGCGACGTGATGATTCGTCCGATCCCCTTCGAACCGGCCACGAGCTTGGCCTTCGACAAGGGATAGATGGTTAGGGCTTCCTCGACCGTTAAGCGCATGCTCCCGTCTCCCTCCCATAGAAATTCACTATATTAAAGAAATATAAATCTACTTCTAAGGTTTGGTCAAATACATGTAAGGTAATATAACATAAATCTAGTCTTGTTTATGCCAATATAAGGGTAAATGGATATAACTGGAGTACATTTTTGGTTAATATCTAAAAAACCATCCCTTTCCTTATGGTGTATTCCAAAGTTGTGTAAGGTATGTTGACTCATTTTCCTGAGGGGGACTACACTGGGAAGCAAGGAAAGGAGGCGGGCAACGCCGATGACGAACCTGCTGGTAGTGTACTACAGTGCTTACGGCCACGTGTTTCGAATGGCGGAGGCTTGCGCCGCCGGCGCGGAAGCCGCCGGAGCGACGGTGCGGACGGTTCGCATCCCCGAGATGGAATCGCCGAACGACCGGACGCCTTATTTGGATAAACCGAACCCGGGCGAAGCGTTGAGCGCGCTGCAGCGGCGATTCAAAACCGACGAACGCTTTCGGAAATACGAAGAGGCGCTTACGCTCCAACGACAGATCCCGATCGCGACCAACGACGATCTGCGCTGGGCCGACGGCGTCGTATGGGGGTTCCCGACGTATTACGGCATGATGCCGGCCCAAGTGAAGCTGTTCCTGGAGTTCGCGGGGGAAGTATCCGCCGAGGGCGCCCTCGAAGGGAAGCCCGCCGGCGTCTTCACGAGCGCAGGCTCGATTCATACCGGTCACGAAGCGACGATTCTGACCTCGATCGTGCCGCTGCTGCATTTCGGCATGATTTTCGTAGGGCTGCCGTATTCCGAAAACCCCGAGTTTCTTACGGCGGACGCGATCGGCGGTTCTCCCTACGGCGCCTCCACCTTGGCGGGGCCGGACAGCTCGCTGACGCCGGACGCCAGAGAACTGACGATCGTTTCCCGGTTAGGCGGGCGAGTGGCGAGCGTCGCTGACGCGTTGAAGGCGCGAGGGTTCATAGATTAAACATGCGTTAGCTTATTTAAGGAGGAAGAAATCGATGTCTACGAAAATGACGCGTTACGCAGGCAAGGCGTGGGACGCCTGCTTCTTGCCGCGCCTCAGCCGACTCGAGGTGCAGCGGCTGCCGAAGGAAGAAACGCTCGTCGTGCTGCCGGTCGGCGCGACGGAGCAGCACGGACCGCATCTGCCGTCCTTCACCGACACGTTGATCGGCGAGGCGCTGCTCACGGAGGCGTTCGAGCGGCTGCCGGAGGACGCCGGCGTGTGGCTGCTGCCCCCGATTCCGTTCGGGAAGAGCACCGAGCACGCCGAGCATCCGGGGACGATCACTTTCTCCGCGGAGACGCTCATGAAGGTGCTGCTCGACGTCGGCCGCAGCTTGAGCCGGGCCGGATTTCCGAGGCTTCTCTTATTCAATACGCACGGGGGCAACGCGGACCTGCTGAACATGATGGCGCGGGAAATTCGGATCGATTGCGGTCTTACGGTGTTCCGCATGGATGCGGGCGGCCTCAAGATGGGCGAAGGCGTCATCGAGGAGGAGGAACGGCGCATCGGGCTCCACGGGGGCGACTTGGAAACTTCGCTGGTCTTAGGCATTAAGAGTTCTTGGGTCCATATGGAGCTTGCGCCGCATGAAGTGCCGAACTTCCCGGGCGGATATCTCGATCTGAAGAATAAAGCGTACGGCTGGGTCATGTCCGATCTGTCCGCGAGCGGCATTACGGGAGACGCGAGCATCGCGACCGAGGGGAAGGGCGAGCTGCTGTTGACGCAAGGCGGGCAGATGATCGCCGAGGCGCTGCTCGAGATGGCGGCCTTCGACATGAAGAGCATCCGCTCCCGCGACTAGCGTACACGAAAGGAGCGAGCGGCATGGCGACGGAATGGCGGAAGGAAGCCGTCGACGTCCTGGGCGAAGAGCGGTTCCTGCTCGATCCGGCGTCGCGCGAGAAGCTGTCGAAGGATTATTACTGGTATTCGCCGGTGCTCGAGCCGCTGCTGCGGGAGAAGCTGGCGGACGGCGTCGCGGCGCCGACGGACGAACGGGAGCTTGCGGCGGCGCTCGCCTTCGCGTACCGGCATCGGCTGCCGATCACCGTACGCGGCGCGGGGACGGGCAATTACGGTCAAGCGGTTCCGCTCGAGGGCGGCATCGTGCTCGACGTCAGCGGACTGAACCGCGTGCTCGAGATCGGTCCCGGGTATGCGCGAGTCCAATGCGGCGTCCGCATGGGCGCGTTGGAGAAGCGGGCGAGGGAGCAGGGGCAGGAGCTGCGCATCTACCCGAGCACGTACGCGAAGGCGACGATCGGCGGCTTCGTCTGCGGCGGGTCGGGCGGCATCGGTTCGATCTCCTGGGGCAATCTGTGGGACGGCAACGTGCTCGAAGCGATCGTTTACACGCTGGAGGAACGGCCGCGAAGGCTGACGGTGCACGGAGCCGACTTACTGCCCTATATACACAACTATGGGACGACGGGCGTCGTGACGGAGCTGGTCATCCCGCTCGCGCCGCGCGTAGAGTGGGCGCAATCGGTCGTCTCGTTCGAAAGCTTCGACGACGCGTTAGCCGTATCCGAAGCGCTCGCCGGGGACGATTCGATCCGCAAGCGGCTCGTGTCCGCGGTGGAATGGCCGATCCCCGCCTTCTTCAAGCCGCTCGCGAAGGCGTTCCGGCAAGGAGCCGCCGCCTTGCTGCTGGAGACGGAGGACGGTTCGCTGGAAGCGGTGAGCGCCCTGGCGGCGGCCCGCGGCGGCGCGATCGAGCATGTCATTCCGCCGGAGCGGTACCGGCAGGGGATCGGGCTGTCGGATTTCACATGGAACCATACGACGTTGTGGGCGCTGAAGACGGAGCCTTCCATCACGTATTTGCAGGCGGACTTTTCGTTAGGGAAGGTTGCCGAGCAAGCGCGCCGGCTGAAGGCGGAGTTCGGGGACGAGGTGCTGCTTCACCTCGAATGGATTCGCGTCTCCGGCGAGCTCGTCCCGACCGCGCTGCCGCTCGTAAGGTACACGGATGCGAGCCGGTTATACGAGATCGTCGCGTTCTGCGAATCGATCGGCGTCGTCATATACGATCCGCACACTTGGATCTTGGAAGACGGCGGCCGAGGAGAGGCGAACGTCATGCAGCGGAAGAAGCGGGAGAACGACCCGTTAGGGTTACTGAATCCGGGGAAGCTCCGGACGGAAGGAGCGTAAGGCGATGAAGAAGAGAACGGCGCTCGTGACGGGCGGCAACCGAGGCATCGGCCTCGCGATGGCGAACAAATTCGCGAAGGAAGGCGACCGCGTCGTCATCCTCGATCTATCGGCCGAGCCGAGCGAGGAAGCGAGCCGGGTGACGGAGGAGAGCGGCGGCGCGTATTTCGCGTGCGACGTGGCGAAGCAGGCGGACGCCGAGCGCGCCGTCCGCGAGGCGCTCGAAACCTTCGGCTTCGTCGACGTGCTGCTGAACAACGCGGGCATCTCCCGCTGGAGATCGTTCCTCGACACGACGGAAGAAGACATCGACGCGATTTTCAACGTGAACGTGAAAGGGATTTACAACGTGACCCGTCCGATCGCCGGATCGATGATGGCCGCGAAGAAGGGGGTGATTCTGAACACGGCGTCTATGGGAGGGAAGTGGGGCCAACCGCTCGAATCCGCCTATTGCGCGAGCAAGGCGGCCGTCATCGAGCTGACGAAGATCATGGCGATGGAGTTCGGTCCGTATAACGTTCGGGCGAACAGCCTGTGCCCGGGCATCATCAAGACGAACATGAGTCACGACGCGCCCCATGCCGACGACTTCTGGCTCGAGAAGACGCCGCTCGGCCGGCTGGGCCGACCGGACGACGTCGCGGACGTCGCGTATTTCTTGTCGACGCACGAAGCCCGGTATATGACGGGGCAAGCCGTGAACGTGACCGGCGGCATGATCATGTATTGACGGAATGACACAGAGAAAAAAACAATTATCGGGAGGGAAAGAAACCATGAAAGGGAAACGTTACTTTGGATTCGCAATGATTACGGCGTTAGCGCTGGCGGTGTCGGCATGCGGCGGCGCGGCGACGACCGGGACGACCGAGCCGACGGAGACGCAGGGCGCGGCGGCGACCGGAACGACGGACGCGGCGGAGACGCCCGCGGAGAACGAGCGCCCTTACGAGGGCCAGAAGCTCGTTGTCGGCGTATGGGGCGGCCCGCACGAAGAAGTGATTAAGAAGCACATCGAAGGACCTCTGAAAGAGATGGGAGCCGAAATCGAGTTGGTCTTGGGCGGAACCGGCGATCGCTTCGCAAGATTGTATGCGGAGAAGGGGAACCCGACCATGGATATCGCCTTCCTGAATTTATATGAAGCAAGACAAGTGATCGAAGACGGCGTCGCGCAGGACGTGGATCCGACGATCCCGAATTTCGCGAAGCTGTATCCGAAGGCGCAGGAATACGGATACGGCTCCAGCTTCATGGCGCTCGGCATCGCGTACAACCCGGAGATGGTATCGAAGCCGATTACGCAATGGAGCGATCTGTGGACCGAAGAATTGAAGGGCAAGATCGCCTTCCCGCAGTTCCCGGGCTTCGAGGCGGAATCGTTCCTCTCGGTGGCGGGCCTCGCCTTCGGCAAGACGGAGAAGGATTACGAGGACAACTTCGCCAAGCTGGAAGAGCTGAAGCCGATCCCGATGTCGTACTTCAACGTCGACGAGCTGGCGCTCGAGATGACGAACGGGACGGTCGCGGCCGCGCCGACGTTCAACTACATCGCCAACCTGCTTATCCAGCAAGGCGCGCCGATCGAGTTCGTGTATCCGGAAAACCCGGGGCCGGTCATGGCGAAAAATACGATGGTCATCGCGGAAGGCACGAAACACGAAGCGCTCGCGAAGGAATTCGTGAACCGATTCCTCGACGAAGCCGTGCTCGCGGACCTTGCGGCGATCGGCTACTACGGACCTACGAACAAAGAAGTCGTATTGGACGACGAGCTGGCGTCCAAGGTCGTGTACGGGGAAGAGGCCGTAGACCAACTGGTGAAGCTCGATTGGCTGTACATCATCGAGCAGCGCGCGCAGTGGACGCAGATGTGGAACGAACGCATCTTGACCGAATAACGAACGGGCGGCGCGGCAAGAACGAAAGTTCGGGCCGCGCCGCGATCTAGAGAGTAAAGCGTTTTATTGGAGGAGGGAGAAACCAGTGGAAGTTCCTATCGCGCGACACGGCATGACGAAGCGGCTTGCGAGGCGGCAATTCAAGTCCAACCTGCTGCTGCTTTCTCCCGCTCTCGTGTTGTTCGTCGCCATCTTCTTCATTCCGATCCTGATTTTGCTGACGACGAGCTTCCAGGTCAACGAAATCGAGAAGTCGATCTGGGAGAAGTCGTTCACGTTCGACAATTACGCGCGGTTTTTCGCGGAGCCGTACTTCGTCAAGTCGATCCTCCGCACGATATGGACGGGAATCGTCGTCGTCCCGATCACGATCGCGGTCGGGTACCTCGTCGCTTACATCATCTATCGGTCGAAGGCCGGGATGAAGACCGGATTGATTACGTTGGTATTGACGCCTTCCTTCAGCGGCGTCCTTCTGCAGTCGCTGGGCCTGTATATCATCTTCGCGAGATACGGTCCGGTCAACGCGACCCTGCTGAATCTGGGCTGGGTGGAGGCGCCGATCAATTTCCTCGGCACCTTCGGGGCGGTCGTCGTCTCGCTCGTGCACGGCTTCCTGCCGTTCATGGTGCTCGCCATTCTGAACTCCCTGCGGTCGATTCCGGCGAACGTGCTGGAGGCGTCGAGAAGCCTCGGAGCCGATTCATGGACGACGTTCCTCAAGGTGACGCTGCCGCTGACGCGCGGGGGCATCATGGCCGGGTCCGTGCTCGTGTTCGGCGGCGTCATCGGCTCCTTCTCCACCTTGGTCATCATCGGTCAATCGAAGGTGCAGCTGGTCGGCCTAGTTATCTACCAACAAGCGCTGCGCATCTTCGACTGGTCGTTCGCCTCCGTCATCTCGGTCGCGTTGATCTTGATCTTGGCGTCGTTCGTCGCGTTCTTCGCGCTGTTCATGAAGGCGATGGGAGGGAGAAAGCATGCTTAGCGCCGGCACGGAGAAAGGACTCGGGTGGCTGCTCAAAGCCGTCTACGTCGTTGCGGGCTTCCTCTGCTTCTTGTTTATCGTCGCTCCTTCGCTGCTGCTCGTGCTCGCGGCGTTCAGCGAGGCGAAGTACTTCTCCTTCCCGCCGAAGGGCTTCAGTCTGCATTGGTTCCAGGAGATGGCGGCGCACGCCGGATATCGCCAATCGGTCGTGCGCAGCATCGAGATCGCGACGTTGTCCACGCTGCTCTCGGTCGGGGTGGCGCTGCCGACGGCGCTTTCGCTCAAGAAGTCGGGGAACAAGACGATCGAAGCGATCGTGCTCGCGCCGCTCTTTTTCCCATTGGTCATATGGGCGCTCGGGTTGATCCAGTTTTACGGCATGATCGGCTTTTCCCGGTCGTCGTTCTCCATCATTCTGGCGCACACGGTCATGATCATGCCGTTCGTGTTCCGGATCATCCTGCAGAGCATGCGGGAGATGAGCGGGTGGCTGGAGGAGGCGGCGTACAGCTTAGGCGCGGGCAAATGGCGGACGTTCCTGAAGGTGACGCTGCCGATCGTCGCGCCGGGCATTCTCGTCGGGGCCATATTCGGCTTCCTAGTGTCGTTCACCGACGTGACGCTGACGATGTTCATCGCCGGCTCGGGCGAAGCGACGTTCCCGGTGCGGGTGTATTCGGAGCAGATCCAAGGCCTCAATCCGATCGTTCTGGCTTGGTCGGTCGTGTTCACGGTCCTCATCTTCGTTATGTCGTTCGTAGGCGAGAAGATCGGCCGTTGGTCGCGGTTTTTCTAATCGATGGAGCATAGGGAGAGTGAGCAAGGATGAGCGAATTGACGTTAGAATCCGTTACGAAGCAGTTCCGCGGGGTCGAAGTGTTAAGCGACATCCGAATGGACGTGAAGGACGGGGAATTCATCTGTCTGCTCGGTCCGAGCGGCTCGGGGAAGAGTACGATACTGCGGATCGTCGGCGGCTTCGAGCACGCGGATTCGGGCTCGGTGCGGCTGGACGGCCAAGACATTCAAGAGCTGCCGCCGAACAAGCGCAACTTCGGGTTCGTCTTTCAGGACTACGCGTTATTCCCTCACATGACGGTGGAGGGCAACATCGCGTTCGGTCTGAAGACGCGGAAGCTGCCGTCCGACGTCGTCAAGGACCGTATCGCGTCGGCGTTGAAGCTCGTCGGCTTGACGGGCCTCGAGAAGCGGTACCCGGCGCAGCTGTCCGGCGGCCAGCGGCAGCGGGTGGCGATCGCGAGAGTCGTGGCGCTTCAGCCGTCGCTGCTGTTATTCGACGAGCCGCTGTCGAACCTCGACGCGAAGCTTCGTCGGCAAATTCGGATCGAGATGAAGACGCTGCAGCAGGAGCTCGGCATTACCACGATCATGGTGACGCACGATCAAGAGGAAGCGGTGACGCTCGGCGACCGGATCGCCGTGCTGCAGAACGGCGTCATTCAACAATACGGCGCGCCGATGGAGCTGTACAACGCGCCGGCGAACGCGTTCGTCGCGGGGTTCCTTGGCGACCCGCCGATCAATTTCCTGAACGCATCGGTGGTGATGGAGGACGGCCGGCCGGGCATGCGGCTCGGCGAGGAGTTCCGGAGGTTGACTTCCGAGGGGCTGCCGACGTCTACCCTGCCGAAGGAAGCGGTCGTCGGCATTCGTCCCGAGGACATTCGGCTGTCCGATACGGAAGGCGTCCCCGGCGTCGTGAAGATCGTGGAGCGGTTAGGCGCATACGTTCTGACGTACGTCGCCGTCGCGTTCTCCGAGACGCCGCTCTGCTGTCTCGCGCCGAACGAGGTCGCGCCGCAGGCCGGACAACGCGTAAGGCTTCGGTTCGATCCGGACAAGACGCTCGTCTTCGACGCGCGGACGACGAAGCTGCTGCCGGGCGTCCGACTGGAGGCGCCGACTCCGATTCACAGCTAGATCGGCTCCATCTATTTTCGCAGGAGAGGAGGATTCGCCTATGCAATTCGGAGGCGTTCGGCTGCAGCGCAATGTGACGTGCGTCCTAAGGGACGGCGTGAAGCTTTACGCGGACGTATATTGTCCGAACGGGACGGATCCGCTGCCGGTACTGCTCATGCGTCAGCCGTACGGCAAGTCGCTGGCTTCGACGGTGGTGTGCGCGCATCCGGTCTGGTACGCGAATCAGGGCTACATGGTCGTCGTGCAGGACGTACGCGGCCGGGGGGAGTCCGAGGGCGAGTTTTACCCTTACCTCCACGAAGCTTCGGACGGGTACGACGCGGTCGAGTGGGCGGCGAAGCTGCCGCGTTCGAACGGCAAGGTGGGCATGTACGGATTCTCGTACCAAGGGGCGACCCAGTGGGCGGCGGCGTCGCTTCGACCTCCGCATTTGGCGGCGATCGCGCCGGCGATGTGCGCGTCGGATATGTACCGCGGCGCGTTCTACCCGCGGGGAAGCTTCGCGCTCGGCGAGCTGCGGACGTGGGCGTTCCAGCTGGCCCGGGATTCGGCTCGACGCGCGGGCGACGCCGAGGCGGAAGCGTACTGCACGCGCATGATGGCCGGCGCGGGCGGAGCCTCGCAGCTGCCGATTTCCGACGCGGACGACGCGCTCGCCCGCTATTTTCCGGCTTATTACGATTGGGTCGAACATCCCGAATACGATGCGTATTGGGAGCAGTTCCATTGGTTGAAACCAGGTTCGAACGCGACGGTGCCGGCGCTGCTGATCGGCGGTTGGTACGATTATATATTGGACGGAACGCTCCTGAGCTACGAGACGCTGCAGGGGCTCCGAATAGAGAAGGGCGAGGCGCCCTGCGACCGGCTGTTGATCGGGCCGTGGGATCACATCCCGTGGGGGCGCCTCGCGGGCGGCGTCGATCACGGGCCGGCAGCCGACGGGAACGTGCATCGCGAGCAGCTGAGGTGGTTCGACTACTGGCTTAAGGGCGAAGAAGGCGCGCTGCCCGCGAACGAACCCCGGGTGCTGTATTACGAGCCCGGAGGCGGCGCTTGGCGCCGCGCGGACGCGCTGCCCGGGACGAGGGCGGAAGCCGCCGGGAAGCGCACGTTGTACTTAGGGAACGACGGGCGCCCGGCGAACGGGGCGCTCGGCGGCGGCAGGCTGAACGCGGAGAAGGGCGCGCCGTCCGTCGATATTCCCGACGTGTTCGTCTATGACGCCAGGCTTCCGATGCGGGTGGATTCGTATCTCCCCGTCGACCGAAGCCGGGCGCAGGAGCGTTACGAAATTCTCGTGTACACCGGGGAGCCGCTGGCCGAGGCGATCTCGCTGCTCGGGGCGCCGACCGTGACCGTGAGATGCCAAGCGCTGGGCGGACCGACGGACCTCGTCGCCGTCCTGACGGCGGTCGAACCGGACGGCCGGGCGCGCCTGTTGTCCGTCGGCCGCGCGGAGATCGATTCGGGCGCGTGTCCGGCCGACGACGGGCCTTGCGAGGCGACGGTGCCGATGCGCATGACGGCGGCGCGGCTGCCCGCGGGCGCGAGGCTGCGGCTGGAGCTGACGGGCAGCGCCTTCCCCCTCTTCGCCAGACATATGAACGGCGTGCGCCTCGCGGAGCAGTTCGGCCTCGGCCCGGAGCATCTCCACATGGCGACGGTCGCCGTCTACGCGAACGGAACGTCCTCCTATCTGGAGCTTCCGCTCGCGCCTGCGACCCATAACGAAACTCAGAACGAATAGAGGAGCGATGACGATGAAAGAGATGACGGCAGGAACGTTCGAGACGTGCGCGGTGCATAAAATTTCGGCGTCGGACACGAACAAATTCGTGCTGCTGTGCGACGGCTCGCAAGCCGGCTTCGTATCCGTGGTCGAAATTTTCGAGCCGGGCGGTCAGACGCCCCCTAATATTCATAAAGAGGCGCAAGAGTACTTTTACGTGCTGTACGGCGAAGGCGTAGCGATCGTCGACGAAGCTCGCGTCCCGCTGAAGCAGGGCTCCTTCATGGTCGTGCCGCCGCAATCCACGCACCAAGTCTTGAACACGGGCGCGAGCCGGCTGTACACGTTAACGACGATGGTGCCGGACGAGGACTTCTCCGATCTGATCAAGGCGGGTCCGAAGGCCGAGCTGGACGAAGAAGACAAGCGGGTGTTGTCCGGCGCGATCGCAGGATCGTAAGGTGCGGCCATGAGGGATGCGTGGAACGCCTTCTTCGACCGCGGCATGACGCTGGCGCCGACTTCGGTAGGACCGTTGTCCGGGATGCGCTTCGCGGCGAAAGATATTTTCGAGCTTCGCGGGTACGTCGCCGGCGCGGGCAGCCCCGAATGGAGAAGCACGCACGAGCCGGCGGCGAACGACGCCGAAGCCGTCGAACGGCTGCTGCGATCGGGCGCCGAGCTGACCGGGACGACGCACACCGACGAGTTGATGTATAGCTTGAACGGCGAAAATTACCATTACGGGACTCCCTTAAACCCGAAGGCGCCGCGCCACATTCCGGGCGGCTCCTCCAGCGGGTCGGCGGTCGCCGTGGCCGCGGGGGAGGTCGACTTCGCGCTCGGGAGCGACACCGGCGGATCGATCCGCATCCCGGCGAGCTACTGCGGGATCTACGGCTTTCGGCCGACGCACGGCGCCGTTCCCGATACGGGCATGGTGCCGCTCGCGCCGTCGTTCGACACGGTCGGCTGGCTGGCGCGAGACGCCGCGACGCTGCGCCGCGTCGGCGACGCTTTGCTTCCCGCGCCGGCGGAAGCGCCGTCGGGCTTCCGCCGGCTGCTGGCGGCGGAGGATGCGTTCGCCGCCGCCGACCCGGCGTGCGCGGCCGCCGCGAGAGCGGTCCTGAAGCAAGTCGAGGCGGTCTCCGGACCGGCCGCTGCCGTCACCGTATCCGAGGAAGGGCTGGAGCGGTGGATGAACTGCTTCCGGCTGCTCCAGGGCTCGGAAATATGGCGGACGCACGGCGCTTGGGTGGAGCGCGTCAAGCCTCGCTTCGGTCCCGGCGTCGCCGAGCGGTTCGCCTGGGCGCGCACGATTCGTCCCGAGGAGACGGAGTCCGAGCTCGAGCTCCGGGAACGCATCCGGCAGCGGATGGCGGCGCTGCTCGGCGAGGACGGCATCCTCGTCATGCCGACGGCTCCGGCCGGACCGCCCCCCCGCAACACGGTCGGTCCCGAGCTCGAGAAGCGGCGGAAGGCCACGCTTCAGATGTGCTGCGCGGCGGGTCTCGCGGGCTTGCCGCAGCTGACGATGCCGCTCGTCGAATGGAACGGGCTGCCGGCAGGCGTCTCGTTCCTCGCGGGACCGGGACAGGATGCGCGCCTGCTCGCCTGGGCCGAATCGATCTCGCGCTCGCTCGCTCTCGTCTCGGTCGCGACGACGTGACCCCGCGCCGGGACGGGGCTTGAGGGACTTGAAAGCCGGAGCGTCACGCGGCGCTATACTACGATGCCGACCGGGGGTCGGCGGAGAGGAGAGAGCATGAACAAGCTTGGGCATGCAGCGAACCATTGGACCGTCTCCAAGGAGCATGTGGATCTCCGAAGATCGGCGCGGCGCTCGAGAGTCGTCGAATTCGCGGCGGAGCCGCAGCGCCTCACCTTGGACTTATCGAAGAGCGCGCTCGTGATCGTGGATATGCAGAACGATTTCTGCAGCGCGTCGGGGTGGCTCGACTATATCGGAGCGGACTACGCGCCCGCGCGGGCGCCTATCGAGCCGATCAATCGGCTCGCGAAGACGTTCCGGGAGGACGGCGTGCCGATCGTCTGGTTGAATTGGGGCAATCGCCCGGATCGGATGAACTTAAGTCCTTCCGTGCTTCACGTGTACAACGCGGCCGGCGACGACGTAGGCATCGGCGGTCCGCTGCCTGGCAACGGGTCGAGGGTGCTGGAGAAAGGAAGCTGGGGGGCTTCGATCGTCGACGAGCTCGAGGCGGCGCCGACCGATATCCATGTCGATAAATACCGGATGAGCGGCTTCTGGGATACGCCGCTCGACAGCATCTTGAGGAACCTGCGCGTCGATACGCTGTTTTTCGCCGGGGTGAACGTCGATCAATGCGTCATGGCGACGCTGCAGGACGCGGTCTGCCTCGGCTATGACAGCGTGCTGCTCCGGGATTGCAGCGCGACGACGTCTCCCGCCTTCTGCGCGGAGGCCACGATGTACAACGTCAAGCAGTGTTACGGCTTCGTCGCGGATTCGACGGCGGTGCTCGCGGGACGGGAGGCGGCTCCTTCATGAAGCTGTTCACGCTGCTCGTCGACGGCGAGGAGACGGCCGCGATCGCGGCGCCCCGCGGCTTAGTTTTGGTGGAGCGCGTCAATCGCGAGTTGGGTACGGGCTGGAAGACGACCGTCTTCGAGATGCTGGAAGCCGGACAGACGAGCGAGATGGCCGCCTGGCACCGCGCGGAGGGGGGAGAGCGGATCGCGGCGCTCGACGGGATCCCGTACGGCCGCGCGGCGTACGCCCCCTTGTACCGGCGCCCGCGGAAAATATGGGGCATCGGGTTCAACTACGCGGCGAACGAAGAGGAGCTGAGGCAGGCGGATCCGGACGCGGAGCCGGTCGGGTTCCTGAAGCCCGACACGGCGCTCATCGGTCCGGGCGATCCGATTCGGCTCCCCGCTCAATCCGAGCGAACGGTCGCGGAGGCGGAGCTGGCGATCGTGATCGGGAAGCCGTGCAAGAACGTGCCGGAGGAAGAGGCGGAGCGGTACGTCGCCGGGTTCGCCGCCGTGTTCGACATGTCCGCGGACGATATCCATCAACGGAACCCCCGGTTTTTGACCCGAGCGAAGAGCTTCGACACGTTCTTCAGCTTCGGCTCGGAGCTGGTTACGCCGGACGAATATCCGGACGTGCTGGACATCGAGGTCCGCGCGGCGTTGAACGGCGAGACGATGCATCGCAACGTCCTCCGCAATATGCGGTTCCGGCCGTGGCAGACGGTGGCCTTCCACTCCAAGGTCATGACGCTGCTGCCGGGAGACGTAATTATGACGGGCACTCCCGGAGCGGTCGTCATTCGGGCCGGGGATACGGTGGAATGCAGCATCGACGGATTGACGCCGCTCGCGAATCCGATCGTTCGCGAACCCTAGTCGAAAGCCGAACTTCGTGGTAGAGTCGGTAAGATAGAAGCAGCCAAGGCCCCGGCCTTGGCTTCGCGTTTGCATTCGGAAACGGGAAGGGAGTCGTAACGTAATGCATAAATCGATGATCGGTACCGAAACGATGGTCGTCAGCCCGCATGCGTTGGCTTCCGCCGCGGGCGCGGCGATGCTGCAGCGCGGCGGCAACGCGTTCGACGCCGCCGTGGCGGTCAGCGCGTGCCTCGCCGTCGTGTATCCGCATATGACGGGGCTCGGAGGCGACTCGTTCTGGCTGTCGTATACCCCGTCGGAGGGAAGGGTTCGGGCCTACAACGGAAGCGGGCGATCCGGACGGAACGCGACGCGGGCCGCCTTCGAAGGGGAGACCGCGATCCCGGCGCGAGGCCCGCGGAGCGTCGTAACGGTGCCCGGGATGGTCGACGCCTGGGCGGCCATGCTGGATCGGTACGGACGCTTGTCCTTCGGCGAAGCGTTAGAGCCCGCCATCCGCTATGCGACGGGAGGATTCCCGTTGTCAGGAGACCAATACGAAAATACGGCCGCGCGATTCGCGCTGCTGTCGGCCGCGCCCGTAACGAAGGACATCTACGCGCCCGGGGGGCGCGTGCCGCCGAAGGGGAGCCGGTTCGTGCAGCGCGAGCTCGGAGACAGTCTGCGGGTGCTTGCGCAGGGAGGAAGGGATGCCTTCTACGGAGGCTCCATCGCCCAGGAGATCGTCGCGTACCTGCAGCGGAACGGGGGGTTGTTGACCTTGGACGACTTCGCCGATCACCGAGGCGATTGGGTCGAGCCGCTGTCCGGCACCTACAGAGGATACGACGTCTATCAAGCGCCTCCGAACTCGCAAGGCTTCACGGGCATTATGACGCTGAATCTGCTGGAGCGCTTCGACCTCGCCGGCGCCGTCGAAGAGGGCTCGTTCGAGTATTACCATTTGCTCGTAGAGGCGCTTAAGCTAAGCTTCCGGGACCGCGACGCATACTTGACGGACCCGGCCTTCGCCGCTATTCCGCTGGATCGACTGCTCTCGAAGACGTACGCGGCCGAGCTGGCGTGGGAGATTCGCATGGACCGCGCCCGGGAAGCGAACGCCGAGCCGATCGGCAACGATACGGCGTACGCCGCGGTCGTCGACCGGGAAGGGAACGCGGTGTCCTTCATTCAGAGCTTGTATTTCGAGTTCGGATCTGCCGTGACGGCGGGTTCGACCGGCATTTTGCTGCAGAATCGCGGCTCTTACTTTTCGCTGGATTCGAACCACGTCAATACGTTGGAGCCGAGGAAACGCACCTTCCACACGCTCATGCCGGCGATGGTCTGCAAGGACGGGAAGCCGTATGTGCTGTACGGCACGCAGGGCGGGGAAGGGCAGCCGCAGACGCAGACGGCGCTGCTCACGCGCATGCTCGACTACGGCTTCGATCCGCAAAGCGCGGTATCCGCGCCACGCTTCGTGTGGGGCCGCACCTGGGGCGAAGCGACGCAGGAGCTGAAGACGGAACGCCGAATCGACGAAGCCGTTCGCGAGGCGTTGGCCCGGGCGGGGCATCGCGTCGTAGAGCTGCCGGCGTTCGACGGCAAGGTCGGCCACGCGCATGCGATTGTGATCGACGACGAAGGCTTCCGTCACGGGGGAACCGATCCGCGGGCGGACGGCGCCGCGATCGGGCGGTAAGCTAGGCTCCGTATTGCAAGCGTGGGAACGAAAGGGACGTGTACGGTTTTGGGAATGATCTATCTCGTTATCGCATCGCTTAGTTGGAGCTTAGTCGGCGTACTGGTCAAGACGGCGGCCTTCCAGTTCGATCCATATACGATCACGTTCGCGCGCTTCTCGATCGGCGTGCTGGCGCTGGCGGGCTTCGCGCTGGCAACGCGGCATTCGCTGAAGCCTGCCGTCCTGAACCGTTGGATATGGGTCGGGGCGATCGGGAAGAGCGT
This sequence comes from Paenibacillus antri, assembly GCF_005765165.1. NCBI lineage: Bacteria > Bacillati > Bacillota > Bacilli > Caryophanales > Paenibacillaceae > Paenibacillus > Paenibacillus antri. Next base: position 200,855 of record NZ_VCIW01000006.1, read on the forward strand.
CAATTATTTGTTCGAAAATGTCGGCGTCTCGCAAGGCTTCGCGTACGGCAACGTGCTGGTGTTTCCGACGCAAACGGTCGTGCTGCTGCTGCTCGGCATCTTCTTGTTTAAGGAGAAGTTGTCCGGGAAGAGCTGGACGGCGGCGGCCATCGTCGTCGCGGGCGTTCTGCTGATTACGTGGAACGGGCGCCCGTTGTCGGCGCCCTTGGGCGAGCAGGGTTGGCTTGCCCTCGTCTTCATCGCCTCCGGCGTCGGGGCGGCGCTCCATTTGTTCAGCCAGAAGATGCTGCTCGACGCGATGAAGGACGTGTCGATGAACTATTCGATCTTTTTATGGGCCTCGCTCTTGTGCACGCTGCCGCTGCCCGTCGCCGCCGACTGGAGCGGGACGTTCGTCCCCGGCGCGTGGGCGGCCGCCGCGGCGCTCGGGCTGATCACGGGACTCAGCTTCCTTCTCTCCTCCAAGGGGATGCGCTCGGTGAAGTTTTCCGTCGCGGCGATCGTCTTCAACTTGCCCGTCTTGTTCACCGTGCTTTGGGCGGTCGTGTTTTACCGCGAGCCGGTAACGGCGTACATCGCGGGCGGCGCGGTCGTCGTGGCGGTCGGCATGACGATGTTGAATTGGCCGTCGCGCGCGCGGAGCGCGGCGTGAACGCGAAGAACGGCCCCCCGGCCTCGCCATGCGGCGGATGGCCCGGGGGGCCGTTCTTCGTTCGCTTGCCTTGCCGTCAGCGGGCTCGGAACGCCTCGGTCAGCAGCGGCACGACGTCGAACAGGTCGCCGACGATGCCGTAATCCGCGACCTTGAAGATCGGCGCCTCGGGGTCCTTGTTGATCGCGACGATGACGCGCGAGCCGCTCATGCCGGCGAGATGCTGGATGGCGCCGGAGATGCCGCAGGCGATATACAGCTCGGGCGTCACGACCTTGCCCGTCTGCCCGATCTGCAGCGCGTAGTCGCAGTAGCCCGCGTCGCAGGCGCCGCGGGACGCGCCGACCGCGCCGCCGAGCGCGTCGGCCAGCGCCTGGAGCGGCGCGAACCCGTCGGCGCTCTTCACGCCGCGCCCGCCGGAGACGACGACCTTCGCCTCGCTCAGGTCGATCTTGCCGGACGTCTTCTTCACGACGTCCTTCACGATCGCCCGAAGCGCCGCGCCTTCGGGCTCGATGGCGACGACGTCGGCCGGCCCGGCGCCGTCGACGGGGTCCGGCGCCCGCACGTTGTTCGGGCGCACCGTGACGACGAACGGCTCCGCCGCCGTTCGCCGCTCCACCGCTTTGCCTGCGTACAGCGGGCGCGCGAACACCGGCGGCGCGCCTTCGCCGCCGCCGGGCTCCACCGCGGTCACGTCGGTGACCGCGCCGCAGCGAAGCGCCGCCGCCAGCTGCGGCGCGAGATCCCGGCCCGCCGCCGTGTGGCCGAGGAACACCCCCGCAGGCTGCACGGCCTGCACGATGCTTCGGGCGGCGGCGAGGTACGCCTCCGGATGATAGACCGCCAGCGCCGGGCGGTCGACGACGTAGACGCGCGCCGCCCCGCGCGCGGCCAAGGCGTCGGCGTGCGCCGCGACGCCGCTGCCGATCAGCGCGGCGACGATCGCGTCGCCGTCCGCCGCCGCGGCGCGGGCCGCGCCCAGCGCCTCGAACGACACTTGGCGCAGCGCGCCGTCGCGCGCCTCCGCGAACGCAAGCCATGTTTTCGGTGCTGCCATGGATAACTCCCCCTCGTTCATTCGTTCGAGTACCGGAACCCCCCGGAGATAAGCGCAAAAATGAGCTTAAACCTCACAGCCCCTAAACGCCAACAGCGCTTACAACACCTTCGCCTCGTCGCGCAGCAGCCGCGCCAGCTCCGCCGCCTGCGCCGCCGGGTCGCCGGCGAGCAGGCGACCCGCCGCGCGGGCGGGGGGCAGCGCGAGGCCGACGCGCGTCGTCTTCGGGGCGACGTCGTCCGGCGACAGCCCGAGATCGTCGAGCGTCAGCGTCGCGAACGGCTTCTTCTTCGCCTTCATAATGCCCGGCAAGGACGGATAGCGCGGCTCGTTGAGCCCCTGCTGCGCGGTGAACAGCGCCGGCAGCGGCACCTCGACGACCTCGACGTCGCCCTCCGCGTCGCGCTCCGCGCGGGCCGCGCCGCCGGACGCCTCGAGCGCCGTGACGGACGCGACGTGCGGCACGCCGAGCAGCGCCGCCAGCCGCACAGCGACCTGGCCTGCGCCGTTGTCGACGCTGAAATTGCCGCCGAGCAGCACGTCGACCGGCGCGCCGCCGAGCGTCGGAGCTCCGGCGCCTCCGGCGCCCCCGAGCGCCGCCGCGAGCGCGATCGACACCGCGTGCTCGTCGTTCCCGATGCGCGGGTCGTCGATCAACACCGCCTCGTCGGCGCCCATGGCGAGCGCGGTGCGCAGCGCCTCGGCGACGCGAGCGGGGCCGACCGACAGCACCGTCACCTTGCCGCCCCCGGCCGCGTCGCGCATCAAGATGCCTTGCTCGACGGCGTATTCGTCGTAGGGGTTAATGACGAATTTCGCCCCATCCTCGGACACGACGCCGTCCGTCAGGACGATTCGCTCCTCCGTGTCGAACGTTTGCTTCACCAACACTACGATGTTCATGCGTTGCGCCTCCCGTCATCGTTTTCTAAAACCGTCGATTCGTTACGCCAGCAAGCCTCTTAGGAAAAAGTCCGCCGTCCCCTCCGCCTGCGCGCGGAGCGAATACTTCCGCCCGGAGATGAGCCAGCTCGTCACGACCTCGTCCATGGCGCCGAAGACGAGCAGCCGCGTCAGCTTCACGTCGAGATCCCGGCGGAAGGCGCCCGACTCGACGCCGCGCCGGACAATATCCTCGATCAATACAATATATGGCTTGAAGGAGGCGCCTATTTCTCTCCTTAGCTCGAGAGAGCTCTGACGAAGCTCGAGCTGCGTGACGACCGCGAAGTCGACGTCCTTTTCCAACTCGTCGTAATGGATCTCGCACAACTTCCGCAGGCTGTCGACCGGATCGGCTCGCTCGTCGAGGCTCGCGCGGAATTTGGCCACGAGCTCGCCCAGCTTCTCGCGGAACAGCGCGATCAAAATATCTTCCTTGCGCTTGAAATAGAGGTAGATGGTCCCGTCGGCGACGCCCGCCGCCTTGGCGATCTTCGACACCTGCGACTTGTGAAACCCGTGCTCGGCGAAGGTGCGCAGGGCGCCTTGGAGGATGGCGTAATATTTTTCGTTTTTGAGTTTTGTCATGAATGAGACCTCCTTGGCTGATCATATGCTGTTACCGTCGAGTGAATGAATCCTCATTCAGTAGGGCGAACGGGAAAATCTCCCGCTTACTTCCGCTTCGGACGTCCGAAATCGACCGTTGAACGGGAAATTCTCCCTCTTATTCCGGCAAAACCAACGGTTTTCGCCTTTTCTTCGCCAATAAGGAGGAGCTTTTCCCGTCCAGGAAGCGGATGCGGCCTCGATCAAGCCGATGAGAGGGAGGATTTCCTTTTCGCAATACCGGCATTTCAAGCGGGGGAGGCGGGGCTCGAGATTTCCCGGTCTAATGGGACAACGAGGGCGCGTATATTGGTTACGCGGAGATGCAAGCGGTTTAGTGTAAGCGCTTCAATGCTTGTCCCGAACAGTCGCGGCGGAGAGGGGGAGGCGTACGCCTTGATTTGGACAACGGTCAATGGGTTGGCGTTTTTGGCGGTAACGGCGGGGGCGCTCGCGTTGTTTATTCGCGTCGTCCGCCGCAGGTACGACTATTTGCGGCTCGGCCGGAAGATCGGCGGGCGCGAGCTGGGCGAGGCGCTGCGCGAGGCGGCCGCCCGGGGGACGAAGCGGTTCGCCGCCGAGGTGTTCGGGCAGAAGAAGCTGCTGAAGGACGCGCGGAGCGGGGTCATGCACATCGTCATTTTCTACGGCTTCATCCTTCTCCAATTCGGCGCGCTCGACATCGTCGTTCGCGGGCTGTTCGGCGGACCGCCGCCGCTGCCCGGCTACGCCGTCTTCGAGCTGCTGCAGGAGACGACGGTCGCGCTCGTCCTGCTGGCGATGGGGTACGCGACGTACCGCAGGTACGGGGAGAAGCTGAAGCGGTTAAAGCGAGGCTGGAAGCCGAGCGTCGTGACGTGGTTCATCTATTCGCTCATGGCTTCGGTGCTGCTCACGCTCGCGTTCGACCGGCTGCGGCACGGCGAGGAGGCGGCCTGGACCGCGCCGATCAGCTCGGCGCTGGCGTCGGCGTTCGGCGGCGTCGGCGAGCTCGGCGCGTCGATCGGCTTCTACGTGTCTTGGTGGGCGCATCTGCTCATTCTGCTGTCGTTCCTCGTGTACGTGCCGCAATCGAAACACTTCCATATCTTGACCGCGCCGCTCAATCTGCTGCTGAAGCGGACGGAGCCGGTCGGAAGGCTGACGAAGCTGGACCTGGAGGACGAGACCGCGGAGACGTTCGGGGTCGGGACGGTGGAGCATTTCACGCAGAAGCAGATGCTTGATTTCTACGCATGCGTCGAGTGCGGCCGCTGCACGAACGTATGCCCCGCGTCGAGTACCGGCAAGCTGCTGTCGCCGATGCATATGATCGTAAAGCTAAGGGACCACCTGATCGAAAAGGGCGCCGCCGTCACCTCCAAATCCCCATGGGTGCCCGCCTTCGGCGCGGCGGAGGGCGGCGCGCACGTCATGTCGGAGGCTGCGCCGGCCGCGATCGCCGGTTTGCCGCCGCCGATTACGGATATCGCTCCCACGATGGCGGCGCAGCAGGCAGGCTGGACGCTGCGACCCGATGCGAAGCCGGAGGAGGTCGCGCTCGTCGGCGGCGTCATGACGGAGGAGGAAATTTGGGCGTGCACGACGTGCCGCAACTGCGAGGATCAATGCCCGGTCGGCAACGAGCACGTCGACAAGATCGTCGATCTGCGCCGGCATCTCGTGCTGATGGAGGGCAGCTTGCCGCACGACGGGCAGCGCGCTATGCAAAACATCGAGCGCCAGGGCAACCCGTGGGGCCTCTCCCGCAGCGATCGGGCGAAGTGGATCGACGAGCTGAAGCTGCCGCAGCCGGCGCCGGCGGACCCGCTGACGCGCGTGCCGACCGTCAAGGAGAACCCGAACTTCGACATCCTGTTCTTCGTCGGCTCGATGGGCTCGTACGACAACCGGACGAAGAAGGTGTCGCGCGCGGTGGCGCGGCTTCTGAACGAAGCGGGCGTCGACTTCGCGGTGCTCGGCAACGAGGAGAAGGGCTCCGGCGATACGCCGCGGCGGCTCGGCAACGAGATGCTGTTTCAGCAGCTGGCGGGGGAGAACGTAGCGACCTTCGAAAAGTACGGCGTCCGCCGCATCGTCACCGCCTGCCCGCATACGTACAACGCGCTGAAGAACGAGTATCCGGAGTTCGGTCTGGCGGCGGACGTCGAGGTGCTGCATCATACGGAGCTGCTGGCGCAGCTCGTGGCGGAGGGCCGCTTGCAGGCGAAGCACGAGGTGAAGGAGCGCGTCACGTATCACGATTCTTGCTACTTAGGGCGCTATAACGAAGTTTACGAGCCGCCGCGCGACGTGCTTCGGGCGATCCCGGGCGTCGAGCTGATCGAGATGGAGCGCAGCCGGTCGAACGGGATGTGCTGCGGCGCCGGCGGCGGGCGCATGTGGATGGAGGAGACGCAGGGGAAGCGCGTCAACCTCGCCCGTACGGAGCAGGCGCTCGCGGTCGATCCGACCGTCGTCGCGTCGGCGTGCCCGTATTGCCTGACGATGGTGGAGGACGGCACGAAGCTGAAGAACGTCGAGGACCGCGTGAAGGCGCGCGACGTAGCGGAGCTGCTGGAGGCGGCCGTTTTCGGGACCTGACGCGCTGCCGCCGATTGTCGGGATGCCCGCTCTCTTGCGCGTCGTTCTTGTCCTCGGTTTCCCTTCGCTCAGCTGGGAAATAGCCCTAACCCTTATCTAGGAGGTATTTATCCACTATGGCATTCACCCTCTCGAAGGCGGCGGTCATCGGCTCGGGCGTCATGGGCTCCGGCATCGCGGCGCATCTCGCGAACGCCGGCATTCCGACGCTGCTGCTCGACGTGAAGCGGGAATACGCGGTTTCGGCCGTCGCCAAGCTTCCGAAGACGAATCCCGCCCCGCTGTTTCGAAGCGCCGACGCGCAGCTGATCGTCCCCGGTTCCATCGACGACGATCTAGGCAAGCTCGCGGAGGTCGATTGGATCATCGAGGTCGTCACCGAAAAGCTTGACGTCAAGCGTCGGCTGCTCGAGCGGATCGACGCGGTCCGCGGGCCGCGAACGATCGTCTCCACGAATACGTCCGGCATCTCGGTGAACGCGATGAGCGAGGGGCGGAGCGAGGGGTTTCGGAAGCATTTTCTCGGGACGCACTTCTTCAATCCGCCGCGCTACATGAAGCTGCTGGAGATCGTTCCGACGCCGGATACTGATCCGGAAGTCGTCGCCGCGATGCGCGCGTTCTGCGAGCGCCGTCTCGGCAAGGGCGTCGTCGTCGCCAAAGACACGCCGAACTTCGTCGCGAACCGGATCGGCACGTACGGCTTATTGGTCACCCTTCGGGAGATGGAAAAGGGCGGCTATACCGTCGACGAGGTCGACGCGATTACCGGCCCGGCGATGGGCCGGCCGAAGAGCGCGACGTTCCGCACGCTCGACCTCGTCGGGCTCGATACGTTCGTCCACGTGGCGGGGAACGTGCACGGCGGAACGAGCGATCCGGCGGAGCGGGACGTCTTCGACGTGCCGGCGCCGCTTCGGACGCTCGTCGAGCGCGGCTGGCTCGGGGAGAAGTCCGGGCAGGGCTTCTATAAGAAGATCAAGGGAGCGGACGGGAAGAGCGTCATCCAGTCGCTCGATCTGTTGACGCTCGAGTACGGCGTCGGGCGGAAGCCCGCGGGAGCGGCGATCGAGGCGGCGAAGCAGGCGAAGGGCGCGCGCGGGAAAATCAAAGCGCTGCTGGGCGCGAACGACCGGTACTCGCAGCTCGCCTGGAACATTCTCGCGCCGGTGCTGCTATACGCGGCCGACAAGCTGGGCGACATCGCGGACACCGCCTTGGACATCGACAACGCGATGAAGTGGGGCTTCAATTGGGACCTCGGCCCGTTCGAGACGTGGGACGCGATCGGCGTCCGCCGCTCCGTCGAGCGGATGCGCGGGGAGGGGCGCGCGATCCCCGCATGGGTGGAGGCGTGGCTTGCGGCCGGGAACGAAACGTTCTACGCGTCCGACGCGGGCAAGCGGTTTTATGCGAGCGCCGGGTCCTACGCGGAAGTCGAGATGCCTAAGGAAGAAATATCGCTGCGCGCGCTGAAGGAGCGGCCCGGCAGCGTCGTCCTCTCCAACCCCGGCGCGAGCCTCGTCGACATCGGCGACGACATCGTCTGCCTCGAGTTCCACTCGCCGAACAACGCGATCGGCGGGGACATTCTGACGATGATCGAGCGCGGCGTCGAGGAGGTGCGGCGGAACTGGCGCGGGCTCGTCGTCGCGAACGAAGGGCGCAACTTCTGCGTCGGCGCTAACCTGATGCTGCTGCTCATGGAGGCGCAGGACGAGGAATGGGATGAGGTCGACCGCATCATCCGCATGTTCCAGAACGCGATGATGTCGCTGAAGGCGCTCGAGAAGCCGGTCGTCGCGGCGCCGCACCGGATGACGCTCGGCGGCGGCGTCGAAGCGTGCATGCCGGCGGACATCGTCTTGTTCTCGTCCGAGACGTACTTCGGCCTCGTCGAGACCGGCGTCGGCCTTATCCCGGCGGGCGGCGGCTGCAAGGAGATGGCGTTGCGCATCTCCGCCGAGGCGGCTTCGCCCGAGGAGGACCTGCAGCCGGCGATCAACGCGGCGTTCGAGACGATCGCGCTCGCGAAGACGTCGACGAGCGGCCCGAACGCGCGCGATCTCGGCTACATGCGCGCGTCGGATCGGGTCGTCATGAACGTCGACCATCGCATCTACGAGGCGAAGCGTCTCGCGCTCGCCTTAGACGAAGCCGGCTATGCGCCCAAGCCGCGGCAGCGCATCCGCGTCGTCGGCCGGGACGGCGCCGCGGTGCTCAAGATGGGCGCGCTGCAGATGCGCCAAGGCGGGTACATCAGCGATCACGATCTCTTGATCGCGAAGAAGCTCGCCCACGTGCTGGCGGGCGGCGACGTGCCGGCGGGCGCGCTCGTCGCCGAGCAATATTTGCTCGACCTCGAGCGCGAAGCGTTCCTCAGCCTGACCGGGGAGCCGAAGACGCAGGCGCGCATGCAGCATATTCTCGCGACCGGCAAGCCGCTGCGCAATTAATCCGAGAGGGAGGCTGGATCCGAACATGACCTACGCTACTCCACGAAGCCGCGACGCCGTCATCGTCTCCATCGCCCGCACCGCGGTCGGCCGCGCGAAGAAGGGCAGCCTCGCCCAAACCAGGGCCGAGGATCTCGGCGTCGCCGCGCTGAATGCCGTCATCGACCGCGCGCCGGGCGTCGCCAAGGCCGACGTCGAGGATATCGTCATCGGCTGCGCCATGCCCGAGGGCGAGCAGGGGCTCAACTTCGCCCGCATCATGTCGCTGTACGCAGGCTTCCCGACGACGGTGCCGGCGATTACGATCAACCGGTTTTGCTCGTCGGGCCTCCAGTCGATCGCCTTCGCGGCGGAGCGCATTATGCTCGGCGCGGCGGACGTCGTCATCGCCGGCGGCGTCGAGAGCATGAGCCACGTGCCGATGGCCGGCTTCAAGCCCGCCCCGCATCCCGCGATCGTCGAGTCGATGCCCGCCGCCTACATGAGCATGGGCCATACCGCCGAGGAGGTCGCCCGCCGCTTCGGCGTCTCGCGCGAAGATCAAGACCGGTTCGCGGTGGAATCGCACGCGAAGGCGGCGTCGGCGATCGCCCGCGGCGCGTTCCGGGACGAAATCGTCCCGGTGACGGCGCGCCTCGGCGGCGTCGGCGACGACGGCCGGCCGTACAGCCGCGAGTTCGTCTTCGACGTCGACGAGGGCGTCCGCCCGGACACGTCGCTCGAAGCGCTCGCCGTGCTGCGTCCCGCGTTCGCCGCCGGCGGCACCGTCACCGCGGGCAACGCGTCGCAGACGAGCGACGGCGCCGCCGCCGCGCTCGTCATGAGCCGCGAACGCGCCGAGGCGCTCGGGCTCCCGCCGCTGGCGACGTTCCGCGCCTTCGCGCTCGCCGGCGTCGACCCCGAGATCATGGGCGTCGGCCCGGTCGAGGCGATTCCGAAGGCGCTTCGGATGGCGGGACTGTCCGCCTCGGACGTCGATCTGTTCGAAATCAACGAAGCGTTCGCCGCTCAGGCCGTGCAGGTCGTACGCGCGCTCGAGCTCGACCCGGCCCGCGTCAACGCGAACGGCGGCGCCATCGCGCTCGGCCATCCGCTCGGCTGCACCGGCACGAAGCTGTCCGCGACGCTCATTCACGAGCTCCTCCGACGCGGCGGCGGCATCGGCGTCGTGTCGATGTGCATCGGCGGCGGCATGGGCGCGGCCGGCGTGTTCGAAGTTCATTAAAGAAGGGGAGGCACCTGCCATGTCCGTATCCGAACGCAATCTCAAGCCTTATCTCGCGGGCGGCGGCTTCATCATCGACGACGCGCCGCCCGAGGCGGTCGCGACGCCGGAGGATTTCACCGAGGAGCAGCGCATGTTCGCCGAGACGACGCGCGACTTCATCGAGAGCGAAGTGCTGCCGCACGACGAGAGACTCGAAAAGCTGAACTACGAGCTGACCGTCAAGCTGATGCGCAAGGCGGGAGAACTCGGCCTCCTCGGCGCCGATGTGCCCGAGGCGTACGGCGGGCTGGGCCTCGACAAGATCAGCTCCACGATCATCAACGAAAACCTCGCCAAGGCGAGCTCCTTCGCGCTGTCGATCGGCGCTCACGTCGGCATCGGCACGCTGCCGATCGTCTTTTTCGGAAGCAAGGAGCAGAAGGAGAAGTACTTGCCCGCGCTCGCGACCGGCGAGAAAATCGCCGCGTACTGTCTCACCGAGCCGGCCTCCGGCTCCGACGCGCTCGGCGCGAAGACGACGGCGCGGTTATCTAGCGACGGGAAGCACTACATCTTGAACGGGAGCAAGATCTACATTACGAACGGCGGCTTCGCGGACGTGTACATCGTCTACGCGAAGATCGACGGCACCGACTTCTCGGCGTTCATCCTCGAACGCGGCATGGAAGGCTTCACGACCGGACCCGAGGAGAAGAAGATGGGCATCAAGGGCTCGTCGACCGTGCCGCTGTATTTCGAAGACGTGCATGTCCCCGTGGAAAATTTGCTCGGCGAACCCGGCCGCGGCCATGTGATCGCCTTCAACATTCTGAACATCGGCCGGTTCAAGCTGGCGGCGGGCACGGTCGGCGCCTGCAAGGAGTCGATCGCGCTGTCGGCCGCGTACGCGAATACGCGCCAGCAGTTCGGACGGCCGATCTCGAGCTTCCCGCTCATCGGGGCGAAGCTCGCGGACATGAACGTCCGCACGTACGCGCTCGAGAGCATGGTGTACCGCACGGCCGGGCTCATTAACGACAGCCTGGCGGGCCTCGATTACAACGCGCCCGACGCCGGCCGGGAGTCCGCGCGCGGCATCGCCGAATATGCGATCGAGTGCTCGATCAACAAGGTGTTCGCCTCCGAGGCGCTCGACTTCGTCGCGGACGAGGGCGTCCAAATTCACGGCGGCTACGGCTACGTGCAGGAGTACAAGATCGAGCGGATTTATCGGGACAGCCGGATTAATCGCATTTTCGAAGGAACGAACGAAATCAACCGGATGCTCATCCCCGGCACGCTGCTGAAGAAAGCGCTGAAGGGCGAGCTGCCGCTGCTGCAGAAGGCGCAGGAGTTCCAGAGCGAGCTGCTGTCGTTCTCCCCGCCGGCGTCGTTCGAGGGCGCGCTCGAGCAAGAGGCGCATCTCGTCCGCACGATGAAGAAGATATTCCTGCTCGTCGGCGGCGCGGCGGTGCAGAAGTACGGCATGAATTTGGAAAAGGAGCAGGAGGCGCTGAGCGCCCTCGCCGACGTCATGATTCTCGCGTATGCGGCGGAGAGCGCGCTGCTGCGGACGAAAAAGCGGATCGCCGCCGCCGGCGAAGCGAAAGCGCAGCTCGCGATTCTCATGACGCGGGTGTACGCCCAGGAAGCGTTCGACGCGATCGAGGGGCTCGCGAAGCGCCAGCTCGCGGCGATGGAGGAAGGCGACGCGCTGCGGACGATGCTGTCGGCGCTGAAGAAATTGGCGCGTCACCAGCCGATCAACGCGACGGCGCTGAAGCGCGAGATCGCGGCGCGGGTCGTCGATAGCGAGAAGTACGTAGACTGACGGGAACGGCCTCTTGGCGGCGGCCGAACTTCCGCGCGAGGGAGAGAATCGCTTACGCTCAATCGAAGCGAAAGGGATGAAAAAGCGATATGCCACAACCGAAACGTTGGCTCGACAGCTATCCGGCAGAGGTTCCTCCGACGTACGATTATCCGTCTATGAATCTAGCTCGGCTGCTCGTGGATAGCGCCGACCGCTACCCGTCGCATCCCGCCGTCGAGTTTCTCGGCACCCGATATACGTATGCCGAGCTCCGCGACGCCGCTTACCGGTTCGCGAACGCCCTTCGCGCGCACGGCGTCGCGAAGGGCGACCGCGTCGCGATCATGCTGCCGAATTGCCCGGCGGCCGTCATCGCATACTACGGCACGCTTCTGACGGGGGCCGTCGTCGTGCAGACGAACCCGCTGTATAAGCCGCAAGAGCTCAAGCATCAGCTCGGCGATTCCGGCGCGAAGGCGATCGTGACGCTGGATCAGCTCGTTCCGCGGGTGGAGGCGATTCGCGAATATACGTTGCTGGAACGAATGATCGTCACGTCCGTCGCCGAGCAGCTGCCTTGGCCGAAGAGCTGGCTTTATCCCTTGAAGCTGAAGCGAAGCAAGCAGTTCGTGAAGGTGAATTGGACGGAGACGGTGACGCCGTGGAAGACGTTCCTCGCTTCGGCGCCGGCGTCTCCGATTCTGGAGCCGGTCGACGCCGTGGAAGACGTCGCGGTGCTGCAGTATACGGGCGGCACGACGGGCGTGGCGAAGGGCGTCATGCTGACGCATTTCAATATGACGGCGAACACGTACCAGAATAAGCTATGGTTTCACAAATGCCGGGAAGGGCAAGAGAAGTTCTTGGCGGCGCTTCCGCTTTTCCACGTGTTCGGCCTGACGGTGCTGATGAACCAAGCGGCGCTGACGGCGGGCGAGTTGATTTTGCTGCCGCGCTTCGAGGCGGAGACGGTGCTGAAGACGATCCACAAGCGGCGTCCGACCGTGTTCCCCGGCGCGCCGACGATGTATATCGCCTTGATTAACCATCCGCGCATCAAGGAATACGACTTGACGTCGATCTCGGCGTGCGTCAGCGGCTCGGCGTCGCTGCCGGTCGAGGTGCAGGAGCGGTTCGAGGAGCTCTCCGGCGCGCGGCTGATCGAAGGCTACGGCATGACGGAGGCTTCGCCGGTGACGCACGCGAACCCGATCTGGGGGAAGCGGAAGATCGGGCGCGTCGGCATTCCGTTCCCCGATACGGAGGCGCGCATCGTCGATTCGGAGACGGGCGAGGAGCTGCCCGCCGGGGAGATCGGCGAGGTCGCGGTACGCGGCCCTCAGGTCATGAAAGGGTACTGGAACCGTCCGGAAGAGACGGCGAAGGTGCTTCGGGACGGCTGGCTGTTCACGGGCGATATGGGGACGATGGACGAGGAAGGCTTCTTCGCGATCGTCGATCGGAAGAAAGATATGATCATCGCCAGCGGCTACAATGTGTATCCGCGCGAGATCGAAGAAGTGTTATATGAACACCCGGCCGTCAAGGAGGCCGTCGCCGTCGGCATGCCCGACAAGTATCGGGGCGAGACGGTGAAGGCGTACATCGTGCTGAAGGAGGGCGCGTCGGTGAACGGTCCGGCGCTCGAGGCGTACTGCCGCGAGCATCTGGCCGCTTATAAGGTGCCGCGGTACTTCGAGTTTCGCGAGGAGCTGCCGAAGACGATGATCGGCAAGGTGCTGCGCCGCGCGCTGATCGAGGAGGAACAGGCGAAGGCGGCCGCCGGTCGGGAGGCGGCTTCGGGCGCCGCGTCCGGCGCGGACGAGGGCTCCGCCGAGGGGTGTCCGCCGCCGCCGCCGCCGAAAGCTTGAGGCGAGGACGTCCCGCGCGTTGTGGCATACGCTCGGGGCGTCCTTCGCCGTTTTTGGAAATCGGTCGCCGCGGCGGTACAATGGTGGCGAACGGAGGGATTACGCATGGATATGAGCTTATGGATGAAGAAGCTGGAGGAGCGCGCGCAGGGGACGTTTTGGGAGCTGCTCGGCTGCAAGGCGGAGGCCGTGTCCCCGGAGCGGACCGTCATCGCCCTTGTCGCCGAGAAGCGGCACCTGAACGCGATGGGCATCGTGCACGGCGGCGTCTTGGCGTCGCTGCTCGACAACGCCATGGGCCTCGCCGTCATGAGCGCCTACCCGGACAAGCGCACGGTGACGACGAACCTGAACGTGCACTTCGTCGCGTCGCTCGGCCCCGGCCCGCTCCGGACGACCGCCAAGGTGCTGCACGAGACGCGCACGACGCTGACGGTCGAAGCGTCGGTGGAGGACGCGAGCGGCAAGCTCGGCACGATCGGCACCGGCAGCTTTCGGCTATTGGATTAGGAAACTAGGATACCGCCTTCCTTTACTGCTATGTAGGGGAGGCGGTTTTCTTTTCCCCGGCTCCCTTGGGTGACTGTTTGGCCGCTCCTTCTCCTCGGTTTCCTTTTACTCAGCTGAGAGTACCGGTGCCGATACATACTTTGTTCTCATGGTTAGCACGCCTGCAGAAGGAGGGGAAGAAGGACAAGCAGCGGCGTCGTGAGTGAACGGACCCGGCCGGCGTTTCGCAGGAAGCGGCGGTAGCCGGGGGAAATGTGCGACATAAGCGCGAATACGCGCTTAGGGCGACGGTAGCCGGGGGAAATGTGCGACATAAGCGCGAATACGCGCTTGGAGCGGAGGTAGCCGGGGGAAATGTGCGAAATAAGCGCGAATACGCGCCTAGAGCGGCGGAAGACGGGGGAAGCGTGCGACATAAGCGCGAATACGCGCTTGGAGCGGCGGTAGCCGGGGGAAGCGTGCGAAATAAGCGCGAATACGCGCTTGGAGCGGCGGAAGTCGGGGGCAGCGTGCGAAATAAGCGCGAATACGCGCTTGGAGCGGCGGTAGCCGGGGGAAGCGTGCGACATAAGCGCGAATACGCGCTTGGAGCGGCGGAAGTCGGGGGAAGCGTGCGAAATAAGCGCGAATACGCGCTTGGAGCGGCGGTAGCCGGGGGAAGCGTGCGAAATAAGCGCGAATACGCGCTTAGAGCGGCGGTAGCCGGGGGAAGCGTGCGAAATAAGCGCGAATACGCGCTTGGAGCGGCGGAAGACGGGGGAAGCGTGCGAAAGAAGCGCGAATACGCGCTTAGAGCGGCGGTAGCCGGGGGAATGTGCGAAATAAGCGCGAATACGCGCTTGGAGCGGAGGTAGCCGGGGGAAATGTGCGAAATAAGCGCGAATACGCGCCTAGAGCGGCGGAAGACGGGGGAAGCGTGCGACATAAGCGCGAATACGCGCTTGGAGCGGCGGTAGCCGGGGGAAATGTGCGACATAAGCGCGAATACGCGCTTGGAGCGGCGGTAGCCGGGGGAAGCTTGCGAAATAAGCGCGAATACGCGCTTGGAGTGGCGGTAGCCGGGGGAAATGTGCGAAAGAAGCGCGAATACGCGCTTAGAGCGGCGGTAGCCGGGGGAAGCGCGCGAAATAAGCGCGAATACGCGCTTAGAGCGGCGGAAGACGGGGGAAGCGTGCGAAAGAAGCGCGAATACGCGCTTAGAGCGGCGGAAGACGGGGGAAGCGTGCGACATAAGCGCGAATACGCGCTTAGAGCGGCGGTAGCCGGGGGAAGCGCGCGAAAGCGAGACGTCGCCCGACGCCTGCGCTTTCGCACGGCGCTGTGGCAAAGGCCTCGGCACAGTGGTACAATGAAACCAATTGTCTGAAACGCCAAGGAGGAGTAGAGAAAGCATGACAACTGCAAGCAGAACGATCGACCAACTGTCGATCGACACGATCCGCACGCTGTCGATCGACGCGATCGAGAAGGCGAAATCCGGCCACCCGGGCATGCCGATGGGCGCCGCCCCGATGGCCTACGAGCTCTGGGCGAGATTCATGAACCACAGCTCCGCGAATCCGACGTGGGTGAACCGCGATCGGTTCGTCCTGTCCGCGGGCCACGGTTCGATGCTGTTATACAGCCTTCTTCACTTATTCGGATACGAAGACACGCCGATGGAGCAATTGAAGCAGTTCCGCCAATGGGGCTCGAAGACGCCGGGTCACCCGGAATTCGGCCACACGGCGGGCGTCGACGCGACGACGGGGCCGCTCGGCCAAGGGTTCGCGATGGCGGTCGGCATGGCGATGGCGGAAGCGCACACGGCGGCGGTATACAACCGCGACGGCTACAACGTCATCGATCATTACACGTACGTCATCTGCGGCGACGGCGACCTGATGGAGGGCATCTCCGGCGAAGCGGCGTCGCTCGCGGCTCATCTGAAGCTGAACAAGCTGGTCGTCCTGTACGATTCCAACGACATCTCGCTCGACGGCGATCTGAACCTCGCGTTCTCCGAGAACGTGGAGACGCGGTTCAAGGGCTACGGCTGGAACGTCATCCGCGTGAACGACGGCAACGATCTCGCCGAGATCAACAAGGCGATCGCGGCGGCGAAGAACAGCGACGCCCCGACGCTGATCGAAGTGAAGACGGTCATCGGCTACGGCTCTCCGAACAAGCAAGGCAAGGGCGGCCACGCTGGCCCGCACGGCTCGCCGCTCGGCGGCGACGAGGCGAAGCTGACGAAGGCGTTCTACGAGTGGCCGCACGAGGAGTTCCACGTGCCGGAAGCGGTCGCGGCGAACTTCGCCGAGCTGAAGGCGAAGGGCGATGCGGCGGCCGCGGCATGGAAGGAGCTGTTCGCGAAGTACCGCGACGCGCATCCGGCGCTGGCCGCGCAATTCGAGACGGCGTTCGCGGGCGAAAACCCGGCGGGCTGGGACGCGGCGATTCCGACGTTCGACACTAGCGAGAAGCCGATGGCGACTCGCGCGGCGTCCGGCAAGGTCATCAACGCGATCTCGCCGAACCTGCCGACGTTCTTCGGCGGCTCCGCGGACCTCGAATCGTCGACGAACACGCACCTGAACGACACGGGCAAGTTCCAACCGGGCAGCTACGCCGAGCGGAACGTCTACTTCGGCGTGCGCGAGTTCGCGATGGGCGCGGCGATGAACGGCATGGCGCTGCACGGCGGCGTGAAGGCGTTCGGCGGGACGTTCTTCGTGTTCTCCGACTACCTCCGTCCGGCGATTCGTCTCGCGGCGATCCAGAAGCTGCCGGTCGTGTACGTGTTCACGCACGACTCGATCGCGGTCGGCGAAGACGGCCCGACGCACGAGCCGATCGAGCAGCTCGCGGCGATCCGCTCGATGATCGACGTCACGGTCATCCGCCCGGCCGACGCGAACGAAACCGCGGAAGCGTGGCGCTACGCGTTGTCGAGCAAAGACCGTCCGGTCGCGCTCATCTTGACCCGCCAAAACCTGCCGGTGCTCGCGGGCACGGCGGAGAACGCGCGCGACGGCATCGCTCGCGGCGCATACGTCATCGCGGACGCGCCGGCGGGCGCGAAGCCGGCGGCGCAAATTATCGCGACGGGCTCCGAAGTGCAGCTCGCCGTGGACGCGCAGAAGGCGCTCGCGCTAGAGGGCATCCACGTTCGCGTCGTCTCGATGCCGAGCATGGACCGCTTCGAAGCGCAAGACAAGGCGTACCGCCAATCCGTCATTCTGCCGGACGTGAAGGCGCGCCTCGTCATCGAGATGGCTTCGCCGTTCGGCTGGCATAAGTACGCCGGCGACGAAGGAGACATCCTCGGCATCTCGACGTACGGCGCATCGGCGCCGGGACCGAAGGTGATCGAAGAGTACGGCTTCACGGTGCCGAACGTCGTCGCCAAGGTGAAGGCGCTGCTGAAGTAGATTCGACTTACCGCTTTATAAGCGCATAAGCGCGATTCGCGCCGCTCCCCCTCGCAAGAGGGCGGGCGGCGCTTTTTCGTCGAAAAAGTATATCATCATCCATGAAATAGCGTTATAATGATTTTGAGAGAATGATTTGAAAGACCTAGTAGAATATACATCCTCAGGAAAATTAGGCAAACCCATTGAAAATTGGGGGCGCAAAGCTATAGGGGCTAACGTGTTACACTATGCCAGCCAGCTGCCGAACGTGGAAAGAGTCATCCGGCCCTTTTATTCGGCCGGATTTTTTTGTCTCATTCGTTGTCCTGAATGCATTCGAAAGGGGAAGCCTCGTAATGAACACCGATGAATCCGTGATAAATATTTTGATGGTGGACGACCGCCCCGAAAATTTGCTCGCGCTGGAAGCGATCATCGAACGGGACGACTATCGGCTCATCAAGGCGTCCTCCGGCGAGGAAGCGCTGAAGTGCCTCTTGAAATACGACTTCGCCGTCATCTTGCTCGACGTGCAGATGCCGGGCATCGACGGCTTCGCCACCGCGAAGATCATTAAGGCGCGGGAGAAGACGAAGAACATCCCGATCATTTTCATTACGGCCAATTACATGGATTCGAACCATATTTTCACCGGCTATTCCGTCGGCGCGATCGACTATATTTTGAAGCCGTTCGATCCGATCGTGCTGAAGGCGAAGGTCGAGGGATTCGTAGATTTATATAAGCTGAATCAGAAGTTGCTTCGCCAGAGCGAGGCGCTCGCCGAGAAGTCGAAGGAGGTCGAGCGAGCGAACGCGGAGCTGCGCGTCTCCGAAGCGCTGGCGAACGTCATCAGCGGCACGTCGATCGATTCGATGCTCGTCATGGACGGACGCGGGATGATCCTGCGGGCGAATCCTGCGGTCGAAACGATGTTCGGTTATAGCGAAACGGAGATGGTCGGCGACACCGTCTTCTCGTTGTTTCCGGACGAGTCCTCGCGGAAGATCGTCGCGTCCGCGCTCGAAGCCGTCGCCCGGATGGATCTCGCGCCTTCGATCGAACCGCACGCGGAGATGGTCGCGACGCGGAAGGAAGGAAGCGCCTTCCCTGCGGAGGTTCAATTCGGCAGCCGGTACGTGTCGGACCGCTGCATCGTCGCATGTACGATTCGAGACGTTACGAAGAAGAAGCGCGACCAAGAGACGATCGCGCATATGGCGTATCACGACGGGCTGACGCAGCTGCCGAATCGCAGAAGGTTCAACGAGCGGTTAGCCGAAGCGCTGCACGCGGCCAAGCGGAGCGCCGGGAACTTGTCGATGATGTATTTGGACATGGATCGGTTTAAATATGTAAACGATTCCTTAGGACACGCGATCGGCGACAAGCTGCTGAAGGAGGTCGCCGACCGGCTGGCGGGCTGCATGCGCGCGGGCGACTTCGCGGCCCGAATCGGCGGCGACGAATTCAGCGTACTGCTGCCGGACACGAACCGGGAGACCGCGCTCGAATGCGCCGAACGAATTCTCGAAGCGTTCCAGAAGCCGATCCACCTCGACCAGTACGAATTGTTCGTGACGACCAGCATCGGCATCAGCGTCTTCCCGTACGACGGCGACGACGCGCAGCAGCTGATGAAGAACGCGGACGCGGCGCTCTATCGCGCGAAGGAGCAAGGGAAGAACCGGTACAAGGTGTTTCATACCGGCATGAACTTAAGCTCTTATCGAAACTTCATGCTGCAGAACGAATTGCGCAAGGCGATCGAGCGCGAGGAGCTCAGGCTCGTCTACCAGCCGCGGATCGACGTCAAGACCGGGGCGGTGACGAGCGCGGAGGCGCTGCTTCGATGGAAGCATCCGAATTGGGGCACCGTGC
Organism: Paenibacillus antri; assembly: GCF_005765165.1. Classification (NCBI taxonomy): domain Bacteria; kingdom Bacillati; phylum Bacillota; class Bacilli; order Caryophanales; family Paenibacillaceae; genus Paenibacillus; species Paenibacillus antri. Next base: position 219,834 of record NZ_VCIW01000006.1, read on the forward strand.
TGCCTTCGGAATTCATCCCGCTCGCCGAGGAGAGCGGACAGATGGCCGAGCTCGGCGAGTGGGTGCTGCGGACGGCCAGCAAGCAGAGCGTGGATTGGCAGCGGGCCGGCATCGCGCCGATCCGCGTCGCGGTGAACTTCTCGGCCCATCAGTTCCTGCATCGGGACGCGGGCGAGCGGATCCGGCGCATTCTCGAACAGAACGAGCTGCGTCCCGAGCTGCTGGAGATCGAGATTACGGAGACGGCGCTCATGGGGAACGAGGAGAGCGTAACGAGAACGCTGCGGCAGTTGAAGTCGGCCGGCATCGCCGTCAGCATCGACGACTTCGGAACGGGCTACTCGTCCTTGAACTACTTGCGGCGCTTCCCCGTCGATTCGATCAAGATCGACAAGTCGTTCGTGCAAGATTTGTGCAAGAGCGCGTCCGACAGCACGCCGTTCGTGCAGGCGATCGTCTCGTTGGCGCAGAGCCTGCGCATGACCGTCGTCGCGGAAGGCGTAGAGACGGAGGGGCAGCTAAGCAAGCTGCGAGCGCTGCATTGCGACGAGTTCCAAGGATACTTGTTCTGCCCTCCCGTCGAGGCGGCCGACTTCGAAGCGTTCTTGGTCCGTTCTCAAGCGCCGAAGACGGACAAGACGGACGGAACGAACGATCCCGCCGTCGCGCAGGAGCGGCTGCACGTCGTTCGGGACGAGCCGTCGGAAAGCCAAAACCAGGAAATTCTGAACCGGGCGCTCCTTCATACGAAAGAGACGTACTCGATTTCCCCCCGGGAATTCGATGTGTTCCATTTGATGGTAAACGGGTTCAACAATAAGGAAATTTCGGATAAGTTGTTTATCAGCGAGCATACGGTGAAGAACCATATTACGCACATTTTCCAGAAGCTCAACGTCAACGATCGCGTCCAGGCGATGGCGAAAATTTATCAGACGTGCATCGACGAAGGGAAAGCGGTTCGAGCGAACCGAAAGTCCGGGTAGCGTCAGCCGAGAAAGAAGGGGTTCCTGATGAAAATTAAAACGAAGTTAATGCTGGGGCTCAGCGCGCTGCCCGTTCTCTTCGTGCTGCTGGTCGTCGTCGGCTGGATTCAAAACGCGACTTTGAAGACCATGAGCGCCTCCTTGAAGGCGGATTACGACACCGCGTTTCTCGCCGAGCAAATACATCGACAAGTGAAAAACGAAGCGATCTACTTGCGGAATATGGCGTTATTCCAAGACGATGCGTCCATCGACAAGGAAATCGAGCTGCTGCAAGCGGAGAGCGAGTCCGTCGTGACCGGGCTCGCGATGCTCCAATCGATGGTGGAGACGCCCGAGCAGCGGGCGCTCGTGGAGCGGGTGCATGACGTAAACCACGAGTTCATTGAATACAAGGACGAAGTGGTGCGGCATTTCGCCGAAGGCCGGCGCGCCGAAGGCGTCGCGTTGATCAACGATCGGGGACATGAGATCCACGATCGGTTTTTCGAAGCGATCTCGAAGCTGACGGACGATCTGGAGTCGCAGATGGAGAGCGCCCTCACCGAAGTTCCGCGCGACTTCCAACGCAACTTGTTCATCCTCGGCATGGCGGCGCTCCTAGGCGTCGTGTTGACCGCGGCTTCCTTGTACAAGCGGGTATGGACGGTCGCCGTGCGGCTGAACCGCGTATCCGGCATCATCGCGAGCGTCGCCGACGGAACGTCGGATCTTCGGACGATAATCGAAGCGACGTCGGAAGACGAGATCGACGACGTCGCCCGTTCGTTCAATCGTATGGCCTCGTCGCTCGCGGAGCAGCGGGAGCGGGAGCGGGACGAGCATTGGCTCAAGTCCAACGTCGCGGAAATCACAGGGCTCCTCACGGGCGCGCGCGATATGGAAGCCGTCGCCAAGTCGTTCCTCTCCAAGGCGGTGCCGGCGGTGGAGGGCTGTCATGCGGTGTTTTACGCGAAGGAAACGGAGGCGCTTCGGGACGAACCCGCATTGAAATTGATGGCGTCGTACGCGTTCAAGGAACGGAAGCATCTCGCCAACACGTTCTCGATGGGCGAAGGGTTGATCGGACAAGCCGCCTTGGAAAATGCCCCCATCCTCCTCACCTCCGTGCCGCCGGATTACGTCACCGTACGCTCCGGGTTGGGCGAAGCGCCTCCGATGAACGTATACGTATTGCCGATCAGCTTCAAGGAAGAAGTGCTCGCGGTCGTCGAGATCGCTTCCTTCAAGTCGTTCACGCCGATCCAGCAAGAGTTCTTGGAGGAGATGAGGTCTCATCTGGGGATCATTCTCGACAGCGTCGCGAGCCGCATTCGATTGGCGGCCATGCTGGAGCAGTCGCAAGTGCTGACGGAGGAGCTGCAAGTTCAGTCCGAGGAGCTCCAGTCCCAGCAGGAAGAGCTGCGCGCGACGAACGAAGAGCTCGAGGAGCAGACGCTGGCGCTCAGACGATCCGAGGAGAAGCTTCAGGCGCAGCAAGAGGAGCTGGAGCAGACGAACGCCGAACTGAAGGAAAAGGCGGAACGGCTGGAACTGCAGAACAAGCGGTTCGAAGAGACGAACAAGGAGATCGAGATCGCCCGAGTCGGTCTGGTCGAGCAGGCGAGACAGCTCGCCCTCAGCTCCAAGTACAAATCCGAATTTCTGGCGAATATGTCGCACGAGCTGCGCACCCCGTTGAACAGCTTGTTGATCTTGTCCAAGCTGCTGTCCGACAACAACGGGGGGAACCTGACGGAGAAGCAGATCGAATACGCGAAAATCATATATTCCTCCGGCAGCGACCTGTTGGCGCTCATTAACGACATTCTGGATTTGGCCAAGATCGAATCCGGGAAGATGGACGCGGCGCCGAGCGACGTCCGTCTCGCGGAACTGGCGGAATTCGCCGAGGCGAGCTTCCGCGCGGTCGCGAGCGAGAAGGGGCTCGGGTTCCGGGTCGTCCTGCGGGACGGTCTGCCGGAGACGGTCTACAGCGACGAGCGTCGGCTGCAGCAGGTGCTTCGGAACTTATTGTCGAACGCGTTCAAGTTCACGCACGAAGGCGACGTCGCGCTCGAGATCGGCGTCGCCGACAGGGGGAAGCGGGCGATCGCCTTCTCCGTCGCCGATACCGGCATCGGCATCGCCGAGGACAAGCAGGAGCTGATCTTCCAAGCGTTCCAGCAAGCCGACGGGACGACGAGCCGCAAGTACGGCGGGACGGGGCTGGGGCTGTCCATCTGCCGGGAAATCGCCGAGCTCTTAGGCGGAGAGATCGTCGTAGAGAGCCGAGAAGGCGAGGGGAGCGTCTTTACGTTCTACGTAGGCGATTACGAAGGGACGGACGACGCGCGGAATCTCGCGCAAGCCGCGGTCGAGGCGGCCGCGGCGGTCGAGGGCGCCAAGCTTCCTCAGACGCCGTCCGCCGTCGAACCGACGCCGAATCCCGTTCCGCTTCCGCGGGTCCCTCACATCAAGAAGCTGCTGATCGTCGACGACGACGTTAGGCAGCGCAGCAGCTTAATGGAGCTGCTCGGCGGCAAAGACGTCATCATTAAGGCCGTGTCGACGGGCAAGGAAGCGCTCGAGCAGCTGAAGGTCGATACGTTCGACTGTATGGTGCTCGATCTGGGGCTGACGGACACGACGGGCTTCGAGCTGCTCGAGACGATCAAGACGGACGAATCGCAGGAGCAGGTGACCGTATTTATTTATACGGGCCGCGACTTGTCGTCGAAAGAGGAAATTCAACTGAAGAAATACGCGCATACGATCATTATTAAGGACTCCCATTCCCCCGAGCGGCTGATGGACGAACTGGAGCTGTTCCTCTCCTCCGGCGCGAGCCGTGCGGAAGCGTCGTCCGGGCTAGACGCGGAAGCGATCGAACGTCGATCGGGGCTGGAAGGGAAGCGGGTGCTGCTCATCGACGACGACGTAAGGAACGTGTTCGCGCTGTCGAGCGCGCTCGAGGCCCAGGGCATGGACGTCGCGTTCGCGGAAAACGGGGCGGAAGGGCTTGAGCTGTTGGAACGGAGCCCGCCGTTCGACATCGTACTGACGGACATCATGATGCCGGAGATGGACGGCTACGAGACGATTCGGCGGCTGCGGGCGAAGCCGGCGTTCGAGCGGCTGCCGGTCATCGCGCTCACCGCGAAGGCGATGCGGGAGGATCGGGAGCGATGCCTCGAGGTCGGGGCGTCGGATTATATCGCGAAGCCCGTCGATCCGGCGCAGCTGCTTTCCTTGATGAAGGTGTGGGTATACCCGGAAGGGGATGCGTGATGGAGAACGCGGAGAAGGATCTGGAACGGATCGAGATCGAGCTGCTGCTCCAGGGATTGTACGCCTGGTGCGGCTACGATTATCGGGATTACGCGTATCCCTCCATCCGCCGGCGGGTCCGGTACCGCATGCAAGCGGAGAAGACGCCGACCGTGACCGCGCTGCTGGACAAGCTGCTGCACGACCCCGAATGCTTGCGGCGGCTCATCGCGGACTTCTCCATCAACGTGACCGAGATGTTCCGCGATCCGTCGTTTTTCGCCGCGTTCCGGGAGAAGGTCGTGCCGGCGCTGCGGACGTATCCGTCGATCCGGATTTGGCACGCGGGCTGCGCGACGGGCGAAGAAGTATACTCGATGGCGATTATTCTCCATGAAGAAGGGCTGTACGAAAAATCGACGATCTACGCGACGGACGTGAACGCGAATGCGCTCAAGATTGCGAAAGCCGGCGTCTTCCCGCTGTCCGATATGAAGAAGTTCACCGGCAATTATATGAAGTCCGGGGGGAAGGGAGCCTTTTCCGATTACTACCATGTCTCGGACAACGGGGTCAAATTCGATTCGCGCCTGACGAAGAACGTGGTGTTCGCGCAGCATAACTTAGTGACCGACGGCTCGTTCAACGAATTCAACGTCATCTTCTGCAGGAACGTGCTGATTTACTTCAATAAGGCGCTGCAGGAGAAGGTGCATACGCTGTTTTATGAAAGCTTGGGCTTATTCGGCATCCTCGGCCTCGGGGACAAGGAGACGATCGCGTACACGAGGTACGCGGATCGCTTCGAGGACGTGCACCGCGGAGAGAAGCTGTACAGGAAAGTGAAGTAAGGAAAAGGATTCGAGCAGGCCGGCTCCCCCAGGGGGCCGGCCTGTTTCGTTCGGCGTCCGCCAGCCATCGCCGAAACCTCGCCTACCCACCGACGCCGAGCCGAGCGCCAAGACAAACTGCTCAAAAATTGAGCTCATTTCCGCAAACTGCTCAAAATTTGACACGATGGCCGCCAACCCGCTGCTGTCGAGCCGACCGCCAAGACAAACTGCTCAAAAATTGAGCTCATTTCCGCAAACTGCTCAAAATTTGACACGATCACACGCCAACCCGCTGACGCCGAGCCGACCGCCAAGACAAACTGCTCAAAATTTGAGCCCATTTCCGCAAACTGTTCAAAATTTGACACGATCGCCCGCCAACCCGCTGACGCCGAGCCGACCGCCAAGACAAACTGCTCAAAAATTGAGTTCATTTCCGCAAACTGCTCAAAATTTGACACGATCGCCCGCCAGCCCGCCGCTGTTGGGCCGACCGCCAAGACAAACTGCTCAAAAATTGAGCTCATTTCCGCAAACTGCTCAAAATTTGACACGATCGCCCGAAAATCCGCCGCTGTCGAGCCGACCGCCAAGATAAACTGCTCAAAAATTGAGCTCATTTCCGCAAACTGCTCAAAATTTGACACGATCGCCCGCCAGCCCGCCGCTGTCGAGCCGACCGGTGCGGCGGATAGGAGCGAGCTCTTACTCGCGTGGGAGTCGCGAAATAAGAGCGGCGGTCGATAGCCGCCTCGCGCGAACTCGTGCACAATTAGGGACAAGCAAAGCATACCAGAACCATATGACGGGAGAGAGAATGATGACAGTCGCGGACAAGATGGAGCGCCTTCGGGCCGCGATGATCCGGGCGCACGGCGCCCTCGGAGCGCTGACCCACCCGGACGTCGTGGCGATCAGCCGACAGTTGGACGACGTCGTGATGGAATTTTACCGAATCGACCTGGCAAGGAAACGCGCGGTGCCGACTACGGACATCAAATAAAGGAAATGATTACATAGTGTTAAAAGGTTATCGGGACGGAGGGAGACGCGCCATGGACAACGGGAACCTCTCCTCGATCCGCTTATTGGACGCGCTTCGAACCGCCGTGGGCGACGGCCAACTTAAGGTTTACTACCAACCGAGGGTCGACATCCGAACGGGCGACGTCGTCGGCGCGGAAGCGCTCCTGCGGTGGAGCCACCCGACGCTCGGTTCGATCTCGCCGGCGGCGTTCATCCCGATCGCCGAAGAGACCGGCTTGATCCTGCCGATCGGGGAGTGGACGCTGCGCCAGGCGTGCGCCCAAGCCGCGGCTTGGAGAACGGCCGGCTTCGACCGGCTCGTCGTATCGGTGAACCTGTCGCCCCGGCAATTCGCGCAAGGCGACGTGGTGGATACGGTATGGTCGATCCTGCGGGAGACCGAGCTGCCTCCGCAGCAGCTCGAACTGGAAATTACGGAGAGCATCACGATGGACGTCGAGTCCGCGATCGCGACGCTGAACCGGTTGAAGCGGCTCGGCGTGCGGATCAGCGTGGACGACTTCGGCACGGGGTACAGCTCGCTCTCGTACCTGAAGCGATTCCCGCTGCACACGCTGAAGATCGACAAGACGTTCATCCGGGAATGCACGAAGGACGAGAACGACGCCACGATCGTGCGGACGATCATCGCGATGGCCCATAACCTGAACCTTCGGGTGGTGGCGGAAGGGGTCGAGACGAAGGAACAGCTCGTGTTCCTTCAGCGACACCTTTGCGACGAGGCGCAAGGCTTTCTTTTTCAACGACCGGTGCCTCCGGAAGAATTGGTGGAACAGCTGGAAGAGCTGCCGGCGATCGTAACGAAGCTGGGCGTCGGAGCGGCGTTCACCGAGAAGATGCTCATGCGGGAGCAGCTGCGGAACGCTCGAAGGGATTTGGAGGAGACGCTCCGGATGCAGCAGGGATTGACGTTCAAGTTTAAGAAGGTCGAGGATCGGTTCGTCATCACGTTATGCGGCGGGCAATTGCTGCGTCGGTTCGGCGTCGATGCCGAAGCAGTCGTCGGCAAGACGGTCGAAGAAATCGCCGCGCCCGATGAGGTCGCCCCGCTCTATGCGCAGTATCAGAGAGCCTGGGACGGGGAGGAAGAGGTCACTTTCGAGGCGAAGGTTCTGGGCGTGTGGTGCCTCGCCTCGTTAACGCCGATCCGCCGAGGCGGGGTCGTCGTCGAGGTGGTCGGCTCCGCCATCGATATATCCGAACGCAAGCGGGCCGAAGAGGCGCTGAATCGGGTGCATAAGCAGTACGAGCTCATTGTGGAAAACGTGACGGATCTCATTTCCGTTTTCGACGCGGACGGGGATTTGACATACGCCTCGCCGTCCCATCTTCGCCTTCTGGGCTATACGCCCGAATCGCTGCTCGGCATGGATGTGCAGGAGCTCGTCCATCCGGAGGACGTCTCGGGCATGGCTACGTCCTTCGAGGAAGGGATCAAGATGAAATCGGAGTTTCAATGCCGGTCGCGATTTAGGCATAAGGACGGAATCTGGGTTTTGGTGGAGGTGCGCGGCATGCCCGTCATGGACGACGACGGGAGGCTGCTGCAGATGGTGACCGTCTCGCGTCCCGTCCACCGATAACGCAAGAAGGGGCTGCGCCCGGTCGATGTCGACCGGAGGCGGCCCCTTCTTGCGCACCGTCTTACGATGTCGCTTTGCCTTGCAAATACTCCTCGAGCTGCAGCCGCACGAACGGCGGCAGGCCGGACAGCATGCAGCCGTAACGGAACGCGCCGCGGTCCGGCACGACGCGGATGATCTTGCCCGTGATCGGCGGCAGATCGGCTTCCTGCGGGAAGTGGATGACGACGAACATGTCGACCGCCAGCGGGAACGAGGACCGTACCTGCAGCCCGCTCTCGGACAGGTCGTACAGCGTCGCTTCGATCTGCTGCCCCGAGAAGGAGCCTTCCTGCTCCCACTGGTAGACGGAGATGTGGAGCGGGATGTTCAAGGCGACGCGCGGCGCGCGGCGGCGGTCGTCGCTCTTCCCGGCGGCGGCCGCCGGCTCTTGCCTCGCGGTCCGCTCGACCGGCGCGGCGTCCGCCGGGACCGACGCGCCGCGGACGGAGACGCGAATCCATTCCTCGAAGACGCGCGCGATCGAAGAGAAGTCGAGCTCGCCGAGCCCGCGGCTCTCGCCGATCTGGAACAGCTCCTTCGCCGCGGACAAGACGGGCGTAGGCACCTGCAGCTCGTCCGCGAACGCGGAGGCGAGCTTCAAGTCCTTCAGCATAAATTTCAGCGAAAATTGATTGCTGAAGTCCCCCGCGAGCAGCTTGTCCTTCTTCAGCTCGAGGAATCGGCTCGCGGCGCCGCCGCTGCCGACGACGTCGAGGAACTTGGCCGGATCGACGCCGGCCTTGGCCGCCAGCGCGAGCCCTTCCGCCACCGCGGCGCCGTTGATGCCGACGATCGCGTTATGCGCGAGCTTCGTCTGGGAGCCGGCGCCGGACGGCCCCATGTGAACGACGGCGCGTCCCATGGCGGACAGCACGTCGCGCACGCCGTCGAGCGCTTCCTCGCGGCCGCCGACCATGAAGAGCAGCGTACCGCTCTCCGCGGCCGGCTTGCTGCCGGTGACGGGCGCGTCGAGGAAGTCCGTGAGATGCTCTTCCATGTCGGCGGCGAGGCGGCGGCTCAGCTCCGGGGACACCGTGCTGCAGTCGACGAGCGTCATGCCGGCGCGAAGTCCACCGAACAGGCCGTTGGCGCCGTAATAGATCGACTCGACGGCCGCATCGTCTCCGAGCATCGTGACGACGACGTCGGCTTCCCGGGCGACCTCCTTCGGCGAAGCGGCGACCGACGCGGAAGGGCGGCCCGCGGCGAGCGTCTCGGCGACGCTGCGCGTGCGATTGTACAAGACGACCTCGTAGCCCTTGTTCAATAAGTTCAAAGCCATGGGCGAACCCATCGTGCCCAGACCGATAAATCCGATGACCCGCATGCGAGCACCTCCGACGTTATTCGCGAAAAAATGATTCTCTCGCTCCATCTTACCACTTCTTTCCGAGCGTTGAACAGATGCGGCTCGTCCGCGCAATGATCGATTCGCTTGCATTCGTCCGAATCGTTCAAGTATCCTATGTGGAGATATATAACTGATCAGTCTATAAGGAGGATTTCCCTTGACATCTCCCGTGAAATACGACTACAAGCCGGCGCTGCCGTTCGTGCAGCAGCACGAAATCGACTACAGCGCGGCGGCGGTACGCCTCGCGCACGAGCAGCTCCACGCCAAATCCGGCGCGGGCAGCGACTACCTCGGCTGGATCGACCTGCCGACGAACTATGACCGCGACGAATTCGCGCGGATTAAGCAGGCGGCGGAGCGCATCCGCAGCGACTCCGAGGCGCTCGTCGTCATCGGCATCGGCGGTTCGTACCTCGGCGCGCGCGCCGCGATCGAGATGCTGACGAACCCGTTCGGCGCGCATCTGTCCAAGGAGAAGCGCAACGCGCCGCACATTTTCTATGCGGGCAACAACATCTCCTCCACCTACATGGCGCAGCTGCTCGAAGCGCTCGAAGGCAAGGATTTCTCCGTGAACGTCATCTCGAAGTCCGGCACGACGACCGAGCCGGCCGTCGCGTTCCGCATCTTCAAGGAAGCGCTCGAGACGAAGTACGGCAAGGAAGCCGCGCGGAAGCGCATCTACGCGACGACCGACATGGCGAAGGGCGCGCTGAAGAAGCTCGCCGACGCCGAGGGTTACGAATCGTTCGTCATTCCGGACGACGTCGGCGGCCGTTACTCGGTGCTGACGGCGGTGGGCTTGCTGCCGATCGCGGTGGCGGGCGTCGATATCGACGCGATCATGGCGGGCGCGGCCGACGCGCAGGCGCTGTACGCGAACCCGAGCCTTGAGGCCAACGAGGCGTACCAATACGCAGCGGTCCGCAACGCGCTCTACAAGAAGGGCAAGGCGATCGAAATTCTCGTCAATTACGAGCCGAGCCTGCACTTCGTCTCCGAGTGGTGGAAGCAGCTGTACGGCGAGAGCGAAGGCAAAGACAACAAGGGCATCTACCCGGCGTCGGTCGACTTCAGCACCGATCTGCACTCCATGGGGCAGTTCATTCAAGAGGGTACGCGCAACTTGTTCGAAACCGTCATCCAGGTGGAAAAGGCGGCGATCGAGCTGAACGTTCCCCACGATCCGGAAAACGTCGACGGACTGAACTTCTTGTCCGGCCAATCGATCGACTTCGTCAACAAGAAGGCGTTCCAAGGCACGCTGCTCGCGCACACGGACGGCAACGTGCCGAACACGGTCGTGACGCTCGCGGACACGAAGCCGTATACGTTCGGACATTTGGTGTATTTCTTCGAAAAGGCTTGCGGCGTCAGCGGCTACCTGCTCGGCGTCAATCCGTTCGACCAGCCGGGCGTCGAAGCGTACAAGGTCAACATGTTCGCGCTGCTCGGCAAGCCGGGCTTCGAAGCGAAGAAGGCGGAGCTCGAAGCGAGACTGCGCGGGTTGTAAGAGAAGAGCGGGCGTACAGGCTCACTCGGCGGGGACGCCGGGTGGGCCGTTTTCCGTAAAAAGGGGAGATCGGAATGAATTTGCCTTATTATCGGACGGTTCGTGCATACGGGGAAGCCGAAATCGTCATCAAGCGGTCGCAGTTCATCGGCCACGCCAAGCCGGTCGACACCGAGGAAGAGGCGGTCGCCTTCATCGAGGAAATCAAGTCGCGGCATAAGCAAGCCACGCATAACTGCTCCGCGTACATGGTCGGCGAGCGCGACCAGCACCAGAAGGCGTCCGACGACGGCGAGCCGAGCGGCACGGCGGGGAAGCCGATTCTCGAGGTGATCAAACACCGGAAGCTGAAGAACGTCGCCGTCGTCGTCACGCGGTATTTCGGCGGGATCATGCTCGGGGCCGGGGGGCTAGTGCGGGCGTATACGGACGGAGCGGTCGCGGGACTCGAAGCGGCGGGCGTCGTGTATAAAGTTTTGCATACGCCGGTCACGCTGACGTTCGATTATTCGCTCCTCGGGACGGTCGAATACGAGCTTCGCGGACGCGGCATCCGGTTCGGAGACATTGAATACGCGGACAAAGTGACAGTTCGATGCTTGCCGAACGCATCCGAAAGTGCGCGTTTTATCGAATGGATTACCGATTTGACTGCTGGTCAAACACAATTGCAAGTGGATGACTCGGAATACCTGGAACATAGTCAACTTCCATCGAACTCCCTTTAATGCTTTTATGCAAAAAAGTGTTGAAGCATTATACTTCCTTGCGTATAATTATACGAAATAGGGGAGGGATAACGGTGGCTAGAAGGATCGTTGAGCAAGAACTTAGCCGGGAGCGTATATTGGACGCGGCCCGAGAGCTGTTTGTCAGCGAAGGATATCGGTCGGTGTCGATGCGCAAGATCGCGGGGAAGCTCGGCTACAGTCACGGATCGATTTACTATTATTTCCAAGACAAGGCGGAATTGTTTTATGCGCTCGTCGTGGAAGATTTCAATGCGCTCATCGCGCGGCAGACGTCTTTGTTGTTCCGGCTGCAGCAGCGCGACGTTCATGCGCTCAAGCAGCTCATGCTGGAATTCGTGCGATTCGGGTTGGACAATCCGCATCATTACGAAATCATGTTCTTGATTCGCGATCCGGAGCTGAAGCGTTATTCCCGCACGGAACAGGCGGAGAACATGAATTTGTTCGCCTCCATTATCCAGGAATGCTTGAACGGCCATCCCGACCGGGAGAAGCTGCAGTTCACGCTGCCGTGGAACTTGTTCATGGCGCTGCACGGACTCATTACGTACGCGATCCAGTTCGAGCTGACGTACGACGAGGTGCTCCCGCTCGCGACGCAGCATGTCGATTTGCTTTGCAGCGCATTCGAGCTAGGAGGGCTGTCCTATGCTAAACCGGGACTGCATTTCGTCCCCAAGCGTAGAGTCAGCGTTTGAGCTGTTGGGCAAGCGGTGGACGGGGCTCATCCTGCAGGCGCTGTTGAACGGGCAGCGTCGGTTCAAGGAAGTGGCCGAGAGCGTCCCCGGCGTGAGCGACCGGATGTTGTCCGAGCGGTTCAAGGAGCTTGAAGAAGCGGGCATCGTCCGCCGGATCGTCTACCCGGAGACGCCCGTCCGCATCGAATACACGCTGACGGAACGGGGCGCCGCGCTGCGTCCTGTCATCGAGCATCTTCGCGAATGGGCGCTCGTCCACGGCGTGGCGGAGGGGAAGGCGAAGGCATCGCCGTGTTGAGATCGGGACAATCGAATACGTCCGGGAACCGATTCCGGCCGCGAAGCGGACAAAAGCCGAGCTTTTGCCGCTTTTTTTTCGTGCTTTCGTCGCATGTTTCGGTTATATTTAGGTCTAAAGATTTATGACGTTAATCGAAGAGGCGGAGAACGGATGTCGTTGAGAACGTTGCAGGCGAAAATCGCCGCGGTGCTGGTCGTCTTTATGGTCGTGCCGTTGGCGGCTGTGGGGGCTTATTTTTTCTATAGCTTGGATCGGGATCTAGGCAGCGTCGAGGAGGAGCAGCTGAAGAGCTTCAGCGCGTCGGGCGTCGAGCTGCTCCGACAGATGGGGGAAGACGCGCTGAACGTCGCGAAATCGTATACGTATTGGGAGGAGTTCCGGGCGGCCGCCGAGGCGAACGATATGCCGTGGATCGAAGAAAACGTGCTTTCGGTGACGGACGTCGTCTCTACCGTGCATTTCGCCGCGCTTGCGGATCCCGACGGGAACGCGATCGGAACGGCGGGAGATGCGGGCGAGTTCGGCTCGTCGTTCGATCCCGCGGTGATGGAGAAGTTCCGGTCGACGCCGGACTTCCACGGGCTCATGGTCGTCGGCGGCCGGCTCGCGGTCGTCGTCGTCTCCGGCGTGACGAACGAGGAAGCGACGAAGGCACCGACCGGCGCGCTCGTCTTCGGCCGGTACGTCGACGAGGCGGTCGTCGCGCAGCTCGGGAAGGTGCTGCATGCCGACGTCTCGGCCGTCGGCGGCGAAGGCGCTCCGGCGGAAGGGTTTCGGATCGTCTCCTCGGATGAAGGGCGCGTCGGGGAGGCGGTCGTCGCGTTGGACGGTTGGAACGGGGAACGCGTCGGCTCGCTGACGGTCGCCGCTCCGCTCAAGGCGTCGGAGCGGGCGCTCGCGAACGCGAGGCTGACGATCGCCCTCGTCGGCGGCGCGATCGTTATCGCGGCCGTCGTGCTGCTCCTGTGGCTGCGATTCAACATCGTGCGTCCGGTACAGCGCATCGCCGGCGCGCTCGGCGCCGTCGCTGAAGGCGATCTGAGCGCGGCGACGGATGCGAAGGATCGGACGCGGCCCGACGAGATCGGAGTGCTTACGATGTCCTACGAGACGATGCGCGAGAGCTTCGGCCGCGTCGTCGGCGACGTGCGCGCGCTGTCCGGCCGGCTGAGCGAATCCGCCTCGGAGACGGCGGCGCTCGCCGATACGTCCAAGGCGGACGGGGAGCGGATGAGCGCCTCCGTCTCGGAGCTGGCGGACGGGGCGCGTCTGCGGCAGGCGAGCGCCGCGGACAGCGCGCAGTCGATGCAGGAGATGGCCGTCGGCATCGGCCGCATCGCGTCGTCGGCCGCTTCGGTGACGGAGACGGCGCATGATGCCAACGATCTGGCCGCCAGCGGCGGCGCGCTCATGGAAGCGGCGATCGTCCAGATGCGGGAGATGCAGCGCTCGATGGAGGCGTCCGTCGCCGCGGCCGAAGCGCAGCGCGATTCGGCGAACCGCGTGGCCGAGGTGCTCGAGCTGATCTCGTCCGTCTCGAAGCAGACGAACCTGCTGGCGCTGAACGCGTCGATCGAGGCGGCCCGCGCGGGTGAGGCCGGGCGCGGCTTCGCCGTCGTCGCCGGCGAAGTGCGCAAGCTCGCCGAGCAGTCCGGCGAAGCGACCGCCCGCGTCGCGGGGCTGCTCGACGCGGTGCGCGAGGGCGCCGCGCAGACGGCGACTTCGCTGCAGCGGGCGGCGCTCGAGGTCGGCGACGGCGCGCGGAAGCTCGACGACGCGTACGAGCGCTTCGGCGACATTCGCGGCGCGATGGCGTCCGTCGGCGGCCAGGTCGAGGACGTGTCCGCCGTCGCGCAGCAGCTCGCCGCGGGCTCGGAGCAGGTGAGCGCCTCCGTGGAGGAGATGTCGGCGTTCTCCGCCGAAGCCGCGGAGCGGGCCGGCGAGCTGAGCGGCTACGCTTCCGAGCAGTACGCGCGGATGGACCGGCTCGCCGGCTCCATGCGGCAGCTCGAGGAGGCGTCGCGGACGCTGTATCGGTTGGTCGAGCCGATGAAGACGAAGTAGATTCGAGGGAGTCCCGACGGCTGCGGCCGGCGGAGGCTCCTTTTTTTCTGCCGCTGACCCGCATCGGGGCGGGAGGCGGAGCGCGGCGGCCGCGGGCGGGTGACCCGAAGCGGGTCAGGGTCGCCGAGCGCCAGGCGCGTTGACCCGTTTCGGGTCAGGAGGCGGAGCGCGACGGCCGCGGGTGACCCGAAACGGGCCAAGGGCGCCGCCGGCGGCGGGCGTGTTGACCCGAAACGGGTCAGGAGGCGGAGCGAGGCAGCCGCGGGTGACCCGAAACGGGCCAGGGACGCCGAGCGCCAGGCGCGTTGACCCGTTTCGGGTCAGGAGGCGGAGCGCGACGGCCGCGGGTGACCCGAAGCGGGCCAGGGTCGCCGAGCACCAGGCGTGTTGACCCGAATCGGGTCAGGAGGCGAAGCGCCACGGCCGCGGGTGACCCGAAACGGGCCAAGGGCGGCGAGTGACAGGCGCGTTGACCCGAATCGGGTCAGGAGGCGGAGCGCGGCGGCTGCAGGTGACCCGAAGCGGGCTAGGGGCGCCGAGCGCCAGGCGCGTTGACCCGTTTCGGGTCAGGAGGCGAAGCGCGACGGCCGCGGGTGACCCGAAACGGGCCAGGACGCCGAGCGCCAGGTGCGTTGACCCGTTTCGGGTCAGGAGGCGAAGCGCGGCGGACGCAGGTGACCCGAAACGGGCCAAGGACGCCGGCGGCGGGCGTGGGTGAATGGGCCAGTCGTAGCGACAGCGGAAATCAGGTAAGGTTAGGCCCCTACCCGAGCTCCAAGACGATGCGCACGCGCTCGACGAACGATTCCGGGTCGATCGGCTTGGCGATGTAACCGGCGACGCCGATGCCGGCCGCCTGCTTCACGCGCGCCTTCGTGGCGTCGCCGGTCAGCAGCAGCACCGGAATCGAGGCGGTCCGCGCGTCGGTCTTCAGCGTCGAGAGCATGTCCAAGCCGTTCATGCCCGGCAGGTTGATGTCGACCAAGTACAAATCGAATTCTTCGGGTTTTACGGACTTCGACAAGAACGATTCCGCATCCGGGAACGGGGCGACCTCGAAGCCGTCGATGTCCAGCAGCGAAGCGACCAACAGTCGGAACGCGCTGGAGTCGTCGATAATAGCGATTCTTTTTCCCACGAACGGGCCTCCGATTTCATGATATAATTTGGGAAAGATGGGTAAAGCGAGGTGGTTCGCCGTGATGAGCGAAGAACGATACCGACGAATCCTGGAAAGCACCAAGTCGTTGTTCCTGGAAGAACTGCGAGTCAAGAGCGCGGATATCGCGGATACGATCGAACGATGGCGCCTCGGATCGGTCGCGGACGACCGATTGGTGGACCATCTCTATCGCCAGACGCATACGCTGAAGGGCGTGGCGCTCACGGTCGGCTTCGCCGACGTGCACGACATCGCCGACGCGGTCAGCGAATTCAAACATCGTCACGAGGAGAGCCCGCTTCCGAAGGAAGAGCTGGACCGTCTCGCCGAACGAGCGATGAAGCTCGAAATCTATCGGTGACGGAGGGTTCATTTTCCAAGTAAGCGCTATTCTTCAATATATCATGTTCTAATATAAGAGAAAACAGACGTCTAAAAGAATCGCAAACCGGAAACACTTGACAGTAATCTGACGGTTACGAGAGTCAAGGAGGAGAAGGAATGCGATTGTCCGGGAACGGCATGTTATGGGATCGCCCGCAGGCGCTGCTAGAAAGCGTCGTGCGTCAAATCGAGAGAATCGTCGTCGGCAAGCGAGAGACGATAGAGCACTTATTGGTAGCTTTGTTATGCGGAGGTCATGCGCTGCTGGAGGACGTGCCGGGCGTCGGGAAGACGCTGCTGGCGAAGACGGCGGCGAAGACGCTCGGCTGTACGTTCGGGCGTATCCAATGCACGCCGGACGTGCTGCCCTCGGACATTACCGGCGTGTCGGTGTACCGCCGATCGACGGAGACGTTCGAGTTCCGCCCGGGGCCGATCATGGCCAACGTCGTGCTGGCGGACGAATTGAACCGCACGACGCCGAAGACGCAGTCGGCGCTTTTGGAAGCGATGGAAGAGCGTCACGTGACGGTGGACGGCGAGACGCATCCGCTGCCGGAGCCGTTCATGGTCATCGCCACGCAAAATCCGAACGGCTTCGAAGGAGCGTACCCGCTGCCGGAAGCGCAGCTGGACCGCTTCCTGCTGAAGCTGCGCCTCGGCTACCCGACGGCGGCGGAGGAAGCCGCGCTGCTGTCGCGTCCCTCCTCCGAGTCGGCGTCGTCGCGGGCGCTCTTGCTGGTCGAGGAGCTTCGCGAGCTGCAGCGCGCGGCGGCGGCCGTCCATGTCGACGAGCCGGTGAAGCTATACATCGTGTCGCTCGTGCAGGCGACGCGGACGTGCGCGGAGCTGTCGCTCGGCGCGAGTCCCCGCGCGTCGCTGGGCTTGTACCGCGCGGCGCAGGCGCTTGCGCTGCTGCGCGGGCGGACGTACGTCGTCCCGGACGACGTGCGCGAGCTCGCGATGCCGGTACTGGCGCATCGACTCGCCGTGCGCCCGGAAGCGAGCTACGCCGGGCATGCGGCCGAGAGCGTCATGGCGCGGCTGCTGGCGACGACGCCGGTGCCGTCGGCCCCGGTCGCCTCGAAGGCGGGGGGTGCGGGCTAATGCGGACGCATCGGTGGGCCGCGCTGGCGGTATGGGCGTTGTTAGGGTGGGGAATGGCCGCGAGAGGCGGGTTCGCATTCTCCTTTTTGTTTTATTCGTACAGCTTCATCGTCGCTTACGGATGGGCCGTCCGCTGGATCGGGCTCCGCGGCGTTCGCGTCACCCGCGAGGTGCGGTGCCCGGACGGGTCCGCGCCGCCGGACGGCGCGTTCGAAGCGGGAGAAGAAGCGATCGTCGAGGTGACGCTGCGCCGGCCGTTCGCGCTGCCGGTTCCTTGGCTCGTCGCCCGCGAACGGATCGGCGAAGCGGAGCACGACTTGCTTCACGGTCCGTGGTGGTCGACGCGCGCGACGTATCGTTACGCGCTGCCGCTGCCGAGCCGGGGCGTGTTCGCCTTCGAGCCGACGGAACTGTGGGCGGGGGACCCGTTCGGCATCGTGCAGCAGCGCGTTCGCGCTCGGGGGGCGGCGAACGCTGAGGTGATCGTCGCGCCGCGGGCGCGGCGATTCGGGTATGAGGTGGAGCACGCGATCCTATCGCTCGGCGACGGACGGGCCTCCGGATCGCGGCGGGACGGCGGCGAGCGGACGGACGTACGCGCGTACCGCGACGGCGATTCGCTCGCCCGCGTGCTATGGAAGCGGGCGGCACGATCGGATGAGTGGTACGTCCGCACGGAGGAGCCGCCGCGCGCCGCGACGGAAACGGCGGTCGTCGTGGACGCCGCCGTCGAAGCGGCGGCGGACGATTGCGCCGAGGCGGCCGCGGGGGTGCTCGTCGCCCTCGGCGTGCGGCGGCGGGCGTTCCGGCTGTACGCCGCCGCCCTCGCCGCCGGCAACGCCGGCGGTTGGCGCCGGCGGTTGGCGGCGCTCGAAGCCGCCGCGCCGCCGCCGATTCGCGCCGGCGGGGCGACGCTGGGCGGCGCCTCCGCCGTCGTCGTCGTCGCGGGCGGCGCCCTGCGGCCGGAGACGGCGGCGCTGTGCCGCGAGTGGCAAACCGGCGGACGCGACGTGCTGCTCCTGCTCGCGCGCGGGGAACCCGGCGTTCGCGCCGGCGATGCGGCGGGCGATGCGGCGGGCGGCGCGGAGCTTCCGGAGGAGCTCGCGTCTTGGCTGCGCCGCGCGGGCGTCCGCATCGCCGTGACGGACGCCGCCGGCGACCGCATCGCTTCGGAAGGAGGCGGGCGCGATGACGACGGTCGGTTCTCCGTTCCTTCGTAATTTGTTCGTTACCGTGCTGCTGTTCGGCTTGTTCTCCGAATGGCTGCGTCCGCTCGCCTCGATGGCGGAGGCGACGGACATGTATCGGCTGCTTCCGTTCCTTGGGGCGCTCGCGTTTTATATGGCGATCGACGCGGGACGCCTTCACGGCGCGATCGGCTGGCCACTGAAGCTGGTCTTTACGGCGCTGTGGATCGGATATTGGTTCCAGCCCGAGGCGCTTTCTTCCGGCCGATGGCTGCTTGATTTTCCGGCGCTCGTCTTGGAG
Source organism: Paenibacillus antri (assembly GCF_005765165.1). NCBI lineage: Bacteria > Bacillati > Bacillota > Bacilli > Caryophanales > Paenibacillaceae > Paenibacillus > Paenibacillus antri. Next base: position 238,397 of record NZ_VCIW01000006.1, read on the forward strand.
GATGCGAGCGGCTTGCTGTCCGGCGTCTGGCTCGTCAGCCCGGAGACGCGAACGCTGCTGTTCCTCGCCGGCTGGGCGGCGCTCGCGTACGCGGTGCAGCGCATCGTGACGGAGCGCGGCCAGGCGTTATGGTTCGTCGGGTCGACGCTGCTGTTCCTCGTCCTGCTTCAGCTGTGGCCGGGGCTCGATACGACCGGCGGCATCTTGCGGTCGGCCGCGTTCGGGCTGCTGCTGCTCACGACGCAGCACGGGACGAAGTGGGAGCGGCTGCTGGGGAATCGCTTCGCGGAAAGCCGTGGGGCGGCGCTCTCCCGCATCGCCGCCGGCGCCTTATGCGCCGCGATCGCGCTCGGCTCGGGTTACGGCTTGTCCGCGCGGGAGCCCGCGGCGGTCGAGCCGGTGTCGCTCGAGCGATGGGCCGACTGGGCGCGGAGCGCGGCGACGTCGCGGGGGGAGGGGACCTTCGCCTCCGCCCTCCCGGCGGCGACCGGGTACGGCGTCGACGACAGCCGGCTCGGCCGGGCGGTGTCGCCGGACGACGCGCTCGCCTTCACGGCGACGACGGAGCTCGCGACGTATTGGCGGGGCGAGAGCAAGGACGTCTACACCGGCCGAGGCTGGCGGAGCAGCGCGCTCGGCGAGACGGCCGCGACGTTCCGCGCCGCAGAAGCCCCCGAGGGGGCCGTCGTCATATCGCAGCAGGTGGACGTGCTGTCGCGCGCCTTGGAGCGCAACGTCTTCGCCGGCGGTCAGGTGCTGCGCTTCCCGGAGCTGACGGACGACGACGGCGCGAGGCTGTCCGACATTCACCTGCGGTACGACGCGGAAGACGGCTCGTATTTCGTCGGGACGAACGCGGTGCGGCTAGGCTCGTACCGGATGGAGACGGCGCTCGCGGCGAGCGATCCGTCGGCGCTCGTCGCGGACGGTTCGCCGGAGACGGACATATCCTCGGCGCGATATTTGCAGCTGCCGGGTTCGCTGCCGCAGCGGGTGCGCGACTTGGCCCGCGACATCGTGCGGGACGTGCCGGCGCATCCGTACTTGCAGGCGGTCGCCGTACAGTCGTATTTGCAGGAGCATTACCGCTACACGTTGGAGACGGACGTGCCGCCGGAAGGGGCCGACTTCGTCGATCATTTCCTGTTCGACGCGGAGGAGGGGTATTGCAACCATTTCTCGACGGCGATGGTCGTGCTGCTCCGTTCGATCGGCGTCGAGGCGCGATGGGTGAAAGGCTTCGCGCCGGGCACGCCGGATCCGGACCGGCCGGGCACGTACGCGGTGCGGCAATCCGACGCCCACTCCTGGGTCGAGGTGCGGTTCGCGGACGCGGGCTGGGTGCCGTTCGAAGCGACGCCGCCGGCGTCCGCAGAAGGCGTCGAAGCCGGCTTCGCGGGGCTCGGCGCGGAGCCGGCCAACATGCTGCTGCCGCAGGGCACCGTGCTCGCGGCGGCCGCGGCGGCGGCGACGGCGACCGCATCGGCTACGGCATCGGCCGGGGACGAAGCCGAAACGGGCGGGGGGGCCGCCTCCGCCGAGGCGTGGCTCGCGTCCGCGCGGGAGCGGCTGCGCGGCGGCCTCGACGCGGCGGCAGCCGCCTTCGACGCCGCGGCGCGGCGCGTGCCGCGCGAATGGGCGGCGCCGCTCGGCTGGGCGCTCGCCGGCGGCGCGACCGCCGCCGCGGCGCTCGGCGCGGCCTTCGCGCTGGCGCGGCTCGTCCGCGGCGCGGCGCCCGGCTACGCGGCGTTCCCCGCGCCGCCGCAGCGCCGCCGGCTCGACCGGCTGTGGCGCCGCCTCTATCGGCGCCACGGCCCCAGAACGCCGGAGGAGACGCTGCGCGACTATGCGGCGCGGCTGCCGGCGGAGACGCCGGAGGCGCGGGCGGCGCTGCTCGAGCTCGTCCGCCGCGACGAGGCGATCCGCTACGGCGGCGGCTCGGGACGGCCGGTGTCGCGGCGCTGGGTGAAGGACGTCTGGCGAACGATCGCGAAGCGAGCCAAATAATGGCTATAATAAGAGCAGAACCGATTCGGAAAACGAAAGGGGCGCTCTAGCGCATGACGCACAACGATATTGCTTTACTGTTCCTGCATGGATTCCCGTTCAGTCCGGAGATGTGGGCGCCGCAGCGGGAAGCGTTCGAAGCGCAAGGCTTCCGCGTCGTCGCGCCGGATTTGCGGCTCGAGACGTCGCCCGCCACGATGGACGAGATGGCCGACAAGGCGATCGCGGCGCTCGACGCGGCGGCCGGCGAAGCGGCGAAGGCAGTCGTCATCGGCTTTTCGATGGGCGGGTACGTCGCGTTCTCGCTGCTCGAGCGATACGGCGATCGAGTGGCCGGACTCGCGCTCGCGGATACGCGGGCGGAGGCCGACAGCGAGGAAGGGAAGGCGGGGCGGCGCGCGCTGGCGGCGAACGCGCTGGAGCAAGGACCGCAGGCGGCCGTCGACGCGATGCTGCATAAGCTGCTGTCGCCGAAGACGACCGATCGCCGCCCGGACGTCCGTCGCGAAGCCGAGCGCATCATGCTGTCCGCGTCGCCCGCCGCGATCGCGGCCGCCGCGCTCGGCATGGCCGCGCGGCAGGATCGGACGGCCTCGCTCGGCGGCATTCGCGTCCCGACGCTCGTCATCGTCGGCGAGGACGACGCGATCACGCCGCCCGACGTCGCCGAGAAGATGGCGGGCGCGATCCCCGGCGCGGCGCTCCGCGTCGTCCCGGAGGCGGGTCATCTGTCCAATCTCGAGCGCCCCGAGCTGTTCAACGAGGCACTCTCCGCATGGCTCTCGAAACTTTAGTGGTTGCCATGGGGTCGAACGATCTTGTAGAATAGTTTCTATTATTATTAGGGGGCTCGTACATTCCGATGAACAAACCGAACGAAATCGTCGTCGTCCTCGACTTCGGCGGGCAGTACAACCAATTGATCGCCCGACGCATTCGGGACCTCGGCGTGTACAGCGAATTGCTGCCGTATAACACGAGCGCCGAGAAAATCCGCGAGCTCGCGCCGAAAGGCATCGTCTTCTCCGGAGGTCCGGCAAGCGTCTACGGCGAAAACTCGCCGCTCGTCGATCCGGCCGTCTACGACCTCGGCGTGCCGATCCTCGGCATCTGCTACGGCATGCAAATGATGAGCCATCAGCTGCAAGGCAAAGTCGAAGCCGCGGGCAAGCGCGAATACGGCAAGGCGATGGTTCGCTTCGCGCCGGACTGCGTCCTGACGTCGGGGCTTACCGGCGAGCAGCAGGTATGGATGAGCCACAGCGACCTCGTCATCGAGGCGCCGGCGGGCTTCGCGATCGACGCCAGCACCGAGCATGCGCCGATCGCCGCGATGAGCCATCGCGAACGGAATTTGTACGCGGTGCAGTTCCATCCGGAAGTGCGCCACACGACGTACGGCAACGACATGATCAAGAACTTCCTGTTCGAGGTATGCGGCTGCGAAGGCGAATGGAGCATGACGACGTTCATCGAAGACGCGATTCGCGACATCCGCGAGCAAGTCGGCGACAAGAAGGTGCTGTGCGCCCTGTCCGGCGGCGTCGACTCGTCCGTCGTCGCGATTCTCATTCACAAGGCGATCGGCGACCGCTTGACGTGTATGTTCATCGACCACGGCCTCTTGCGCAAGGGCGAAGCCGAAAGCGTCATGGAGACGTTCGTCGGCAAGTTCGACATGAAGGTCGTCAAGATCGACGCGCGCGACCGGTTCCTCGGCAAGCTCGCGGGCGTGGACGATCCGGAGCAAAAGCGCAAGATCATCGGCAACGAGTTCATCTACGTTTTCCAGGAAGAGTCCGCGAAGTTCGACGACTTCGAATTCCTGGCGCAGGGCACGCTCTACACCGATATCGTGGAGAGCGGCACGGCGACGGCGCAGACGATCAAGTCGCATCATAACGTCGGCGGTCTGCCGAAGGACATCAAGTTCAAGCTCGTCGAGCCGCTGAAGGCGCTGTTCAAGGACGAGGTGCGCAAGGTGGGCGAAGAGTGCGGCCTGCCGGCGGAAATCGTATGGCGCCAGCCGTTCCCGGGTCCGGGTCTCGCGATCCGCGTGCTCGGCGAGGTGACGGAGGACAAGCTCGAGATCGTGCGCGAATCCGACGCCATTCTGCGCGAGGAAATCGCGAAGGCCGGCCTCGACCGCGAAATCTGGCAATACTTCACCGCGCTGCCGAACATGAAGAGCGTCGGCGTCATGGGCGACGCCCGGACGTACTCGTATACGGTCGGCATCCGCGCCGTCACGTCGATCGACGGCATGACCGCCGACTGGGCGCGCATTCCGTGGGACGTGCTCGAGAACATCTCGACGCGCATCGTGAACGAAGTGAACAACGTCAACCGGGTCGTCTACGACATTACGTCGAAGCCGCCGGCGACGATCGAGTGGGAATAAGGGTTGGAAAATGGAAAAGGCCTGCGCCATCGCGCAGGCCTTTCTTTTTCTCCGTCGGTCTCCCCGCGGTAAACTTCCTGTAGCGGAAATCCTCCCTTTCATCAGCCTGATCGGGGCGGCAACCGCTGATTGGACGGGAAAACCTCCCGCTTATTCGCGGGAAATGGACGAAAATCGTTGGTTATGGCGGAATAAGAGGGAAGATTTCCCGTCCAAGGGCCGTTTCAGATGTCTGTTGCGGAGGTGAGCGGGAGGTTTTCCCGTTTGCTTCTCCGAAGAAATACCGGCCGAACAGCCCTAGCGGGGCGGCTGAGCGAAGGGAAGTCGAGGAGAAGGAACGGCGGGAGTGAACCCGCAGCTCCGCCGCCCCCGCCGCCGCCCCCGCCGCCGCACCTGCCGCCCCGACACCTTACCGCTTGCCGTTAAACAGATTCGCGCCCGTATATTTGTCGCCGACCGGGTACTCGTTGTACTTGAACGTCGGCGAGCCCAACGATTCGTAAAGCTCGGTGTAGCCGTCCAAGATGTCTTGGCCGCCGCTCTTCAGCCAATCCTGCGCGAACGCGTCGAATTCGTCGACGCTGCGCTGCCCCATGACGACCTCGGTGTAGAACGTATCGACCTTCGTAGCGAGGTCGATCTTCTTCGCGACGAGCTCGGGCTGCGGCGGCATGAAGAAGACGGGATCCACGTCGTTCTTCGCGCTGTTTCGCTCGACCGGGTAATAATATTCGGCCCACTCGGCCATGACGCCGTACATGTTGTACCATTCTTCCGGCGTGGCGAGCTGCTTGAAGTAGACGGACCAGGCGATCTCGAGCCCTTCCTGCGTCGGCACGATGTCGTCGCCGTCGCGGGTGAAGTGCTGTCCCTCGATGCCGTAATTCGTAACCTCCTGCGTCTCCGGCTTCAGCAGAAACTCGATGAATTCCACGGCGGCCTGCACGTCGTTCGTCCCTTTGGCGATCGCGGCGGACGGACCGATCGGGAAGTACGCCCGCGAGTACGACGGATTACCGTCCGCGCCCGTCGGGAAATCCATGAACTTCACGTCCGCGCCGGCCTCGGTCATCGTCGGGATGATCGTCTTGGACGGCCACGGGTAATCGAGCACGAACAAGCCGATCTGGCCTCCGGTGAACATCTCCTGCAGGCTTTGTCCGTTCAGCATCGAGAAGTCTTTCGGAATCATGCCGTCCTTGTACAGCTGGCTCATGTACGTAAGGTACCGTTTCGCTTCCGGCCGAACCGGGTTGAAGACGACCTTGCCGTCCCGCAGCGCGAACTCCGTCGGGATGCCGAACATGCCCATGAACGGGGAAAAGGCAGCTCCGTTCGGCGGTCCGCTGATGCCGATCGGCACGACGCCGCGGTCCTTGAACTTCTTCAGCATGTCGTTGAATTCGGCGAACGTCTTCGGCTGATCCGTCATGCCGCTCTCGAGCACCCAATCTTTGCGGACGAGGAACGCCGCGCCTTGGGCGGCGATCGCGTCCGGCATCAAGATGCCGTACCGCTTACCGTCGATCGTAGCGGCGCTCTGAATGTCGGGGTATACGTTTTCTAAGGACGTACCCGCGATATATTCGTCGAGCGGCTCCAGCACGTCTTGGTTGACCATGTTCGCCAGCCACTCGGTGCCGCCTTTAATAATGATGCCGTTCGCCTCGCCCGAGACGAGCATGGCGTTCAGCTTCTCGTCGCCGCCTTCGAGCGGCAAAATCTCGATTTCGATATCGAAGCCGCTATGCTCGCGCCAATAATCCATAATGAAGTTATCGTCCTTCGTAACGCCTTCGGGAAACTCCTGCACGTTGCCGCCGACGATGAGCTTCACCTTCTTGCGATCTCCGTCGCCGGACGTCTCGCCGCCGCCGCCCGTGCAAGCGGCCAACAATGATGCGATCGTAAGCGCGACGACCAATAAGCTCCAAATCCTTTTCATCGAACCTCAGTCCCCTTCTCATTCGATTGTACGTGCCTTGCCCCGCGTCAACCCTTGATCCCGCCGATGAACACCCCCTTGACGAAATACTTCTGAAGGAACGGATACACGATGAGAATCGGCAATATCGTAAACAGGACGGCCGCCCCCTGCACGGAGAGCAGGGCGTGCTCGTGCGCGACGTAGACGGTCATGATCGAGCCGTTGGAGGAGTTGATCAGATTTTTCAAGACGATCTGCAGCGTATACAGATGCGACGAGTTGACGTACATCAAGACGTCGAACCAGCTGTTCCAGCGGAAGACGGCGTAGAACAGCGTAATGGTAGCGAGCACCGGCTTCGACAGCGGCACGATGATGTGGAGCAGCACCTTCCAGTTGGACGCGCCGTCGAGCTTCGCGGATTCTTCGAAGTCCTGCGGCACGGAGCGGAAGAACGACATCAGTATAATGACGTTGAACGCGCTGATCATGTGCGGGATGAGCAGCGCCCAGAACGTATCCAAGAGGCCGAGCGTCCGCACGACGAGATACGTCGGGATGATGCCGCCGTTGAACAGCATCGTGAAGACGATCATCAGGGAGAAGAAGCGAGCCCCCTTGAGATAGCGGCGCGACAGCGGGTAGGCGGTCAGCACCGTCATGACGAGCGCCAGCGCGGTGAACGCGAGGGTGGCCGACGCCGTGATCCAGAACGCCCGTTGGAACGCGAAGCTGCCGAAGACGAACTGCACGGCGCCCGTCGTGAACCCCTTGGGCCAGAGCAGCACCTGACCGGCCTGCACGAACCCTTCGCTGCTGAAGCTCATGGCGAGCAGCCGGACGAACGGAAGGATGCAGAGCAAGGTCATGAGCAGCAGAATCGCATAGGATACGACCGTAACAACGGTTTCTTGCCGGTCCCGGATTACCATATCGAATCGCCCCCTAATTTTCTGGCCGTTCGGTTCGCCAGGTAGACGAGCAGGAACGACACGACGGATTGGAACAGGCCGACGGCGGTCGTATAGCTAAGCCGCAGCTGCCCGAGCCCGATCCGGTACACGTACGTCTGAATGACGTCGGCGACGTTGTACACGGCGGGGCTGTACATGAGCAAAATCTGCTCGAAGTCGCCGGTGACGAGGCTGCCCATGCTGAGGATGAGCAGCAGCGTCATCGTCGTCTGGATGCCGGGCAGCGAAATATGCCACATTTGCCGCAGCTTCGAGGCGCCGTCGATTCTGGCAGCTTCGTACAGATGCTGGTCGATGCCGGTCAGCGCCGCGAGGTAGAGAATCGTGCCCCAGCCCGCGCCCTTCCAGATGTCCGACAGCACGAGCATCGTCCGGAACGACGAGGCGTCGCTGAGGAAGGCGATCGGCTCGAAGCCGAGCATCTTCAGGAAGTCGTTCAAAATCCCGTTGTCGAACGAGAAGATGCTGATCATGAGCGTCGCGACCACCGCCCACGAAAGGAAGTGGGGGAGGTAGATGACCGATTGAATCGTCCGCAGGACGAACCGCTGCCGGATTTCGTTCATGGCGAGCGCCAGCACGATCGGCACGGGGAAGCCGAAGAGCAGCTTGAGCGAGCTGATCAACACCGTGTTGCGAAGGATGACGTAGAAGTACTCGTCTTGGAACAACGCGGCGAAATGCTTGAACCCGACGAAGGCGCTGCCGGCCAGCCCTTGCCCGATTTTGAAGTCCTGAAAGGCGATAAATATCCAAACCATCGGGAAATACGAAAAAATTAGGAAAAACAAAATCCCCGGCGTCAGCATGACGTACAGATCGAGATTTCGAAGCGTTTTCATAAATCGGAGCTCCCATTCCGAAACGCTTTCATTTTTCATACCCCCTACTGTCTTTGATCATAATATTTTCTATCATATGTTACTGAATGATGTTATATTATAACGTTTATTCGAATCGGTCAATTGAATATTCTCGTTTTTTAATAATTCATTATTTGATATTAGCGTTTTCGGTGGGTATACCCGGAACCCGAACGTAAATACGACGGACACCTTACAATGTTCGGTTTTTTTATTGACAGAAATAATTAACCACGCTTACAATAAGTATCGTCGTCCGTCAATCTTCCTAATAATATTTGGAAAAAGGACGACACTACATACGAAATCGAATAATGATGGGGAGTTGTTTCGACCGATGGATCGCTTATTTCAACTGAAGGCGAGAGGGACGAACGTTCGCACGGAATTGATCGCGGGACTTACGACGTTCATGACGATGGCGTACATCCTGTTCGTCAACCAGATCTTCCTGGGACCGAGCGGCGCGGGCATGCCGGCGGAAGCGGTGTTTTTCGCGACGGCGCTCGGAGCGGGTCTCGTCACGATCGCGATGGGCCTCTTCGTAAACATTCCGGTCGCGCTGGCGCCGGGCATGGGACTTAACGCGTACTTCATGAGCGTCGTGCTGAGCTCGAACGGGGAGATCACTTGGCAGACGGCGCTGGGCGCCGTATTCATCTCGGGGATCATCTTCATCATCTTAACGGTAACGAAGGTACGTCAGATGCTCGTTACGGCGGTGCCGAACAGCATCAAGGTCGGCATTACGGTCGGTATCGGCTTGTTCATCGCGATCATCGGCTTCAAGCTTAGCAACATCGTGGCGATCTCGGTCAACCCGGGCGTCGACGCGACCGTTCCGGTCCCGGGCTCGGGCTTCAACCTGATGCTCGGCTCGTTCAACCCGGCGACGCACCCGGACACGTTCCTGGCGCTGCTGGGCCTGATCATCATCGGCATTCTGATGGCGCTGAAGGTGCGCGGCGCGCTCCTGATCGGCATCGTCGCGACGACGATCATCGGCGGCCTGCCGTTCCTCGGCCTGAACGTCGTCGACTTCGGCGCGCTCGGCACGGCGAACTGGATTCCCAGCTTCGACAACCTCGCCGTCGGCCAGCTCGATATCGGCGCGGCGCTCGGCGTAGGCTTGCTTGAAATCATCTTCGTCTTCACGTTCGTCGAGCTGTTCGACACGTTCGGCACGCTCGTCGGCACGGTCTCGAAGGCGGGCATCGACGTGAACCAGCCGGAAGGGAAGAAGACGATCGGCAAGGCGATGATGGTCGACGCGGCGGGCGTCAGCACCGGCGCGCTGCTCGGCACGAGCACGATCACCGCGTACATCGAGAGCGCATCGGGCGTGTCCGAGGGCGGCCGCACCGGCCTGACGTCGGTGACGACCGGCATCCTGTTCATTCTCGCTCTGCTCATCCTGCCGCTCGCCGGCATCGTGCCGTCCGCGGCGACCGCTCCGGCGCTCATCATCGTCGGCGTGCTCATGATGAGCTCGGTCAAGGAAATTCAATGGGACGACTTCACGCAGGCGTTCCCGGCGTTCCTTACGATCGTGTTCATGCCGTTCACGGGCAGCATCGCCAACGGCATCTCGGCGGGCATCGTCACGTACGTCGTCGTCGCGGGCTTCTGCAACTTGTTCTCGCTGAAGAAGGCGCCGATTCACTGGATGATGTGGCTGCTGGCGGCGCTCGTCGTCGCGCGGTTCGCGTTCTTCGGCGGAGAGTAATCGTTTCGTTTCGGAAAGTCGTTCGCCGTAGGGCCGTCTCCCAAGGGAGGCGGCCCTTTTCTTACGTCTAAGGGCATAATGACAGGCTATTAGGGGAAGACGTATACTGGATGTAAATCTTTGCTAAGAGGGAGGGAGATCATGGGTTTTTGGAAGCGCTTTATTCGGAGGGCGAATCGACGTCGAAGCGCTTTTCTCACGTTGTTATCGTCGTATATCGCGATTTTCCTGCTGCCCGTCATGATCGGGGCGGTCGTCTACGACAAAGTAGAGGGCATTATGGTCGAGAACGCCTCGCGTTCCAATAAGGCGATGCTGGAGCAGGTTCGCTTGGCCGTCGACAACCGCATGTCCGAGGTGGAGAAGTTGGCGGTTCAAATCTCGCTCAATCCGAAGCTGCAATGGCTGCTGGACAGCAAGGATTACGGCGATTCCCAGGAATTATACAAGTTCATCGAATTCATGAAGGATTTGGCCCGGTACGGCACGGTCAGCAGCTCCATCAACAACTTCTACGTGTACTTCGCGAACACCGACACCGTCTTGACGCCCAGCATGCGCACGAATTCCCGAATGTACTACAACGAAATTTCCGGCTACAAGGACGTAAGCTACGACGCCTACCGAGAGCAGGTGCTCGAAGGCTATCATCTTCGCTCGATTCTCCCCTCTGCCGCGCTGCGGAACGACGCCCGCGTCGTCACGTACGCGCAATCGCTTCCGCTCGGCGAACGGACGGCGCCGAAGGGCACCTTGATCATCCTCGTCGACGAGAAGCAAATCCGCGATTTACTCGAGCAGATCGAATGGGTGAACAGCGGGTCCATCTACATTCTGAACGAAGACCGGGACATCGTCATGACGACGGCGTCGGACGACGAACTGTCCGCTCGCTTGAAGTCCCGGTTGAACACTGGGCAGGATTACTTGTCCTACGTCAACGACGCCGGCCGGGAGATGATGGTTACGTATACGTCTTCGGCGGACAACGGCTGGACGTACGTATCCGTCGTTCCGAAGAACATCGTGCTGGCGAAGGTCATGACGGTCAAGTCCTGGGCCGTCTCGCTCGTGCTCGTCTGTCTGCTCGGCGGTGCCGTCGCTTCTTATTCCATGGCCTATAAAAATTATCGTCCGATCCGGGAGGTCGTCAACGCGCTCGTGCAAGGCCGAAGCATGCCCCGGGACCGTTCCTCGAACGAATACGACTTCATCAAGCAATCGATCGCGTCCTCGATCGCCGAGGAGCGCCGTCTGCAGCGGACGATCTCGAAGCAGGCGCCGGTCATTCAGGCGGACTTCCTATCCCGGCTCGTTCGCGGACACGTCGACGCCTCCTCGATCACGGACGAAGACTTACGCTTTATGGGCGTGAGCTTCCTGTCGGACCGCTTCTGCGTCGTGCTGGTGGACGTCGACGACGGCAAGCGGTTCATGCGGGAAGATTCCGAGAAGGAATGGGCGCTCGTCCGCTTCGTCGTCGGCAATCTGGGCGGCGAGCTGCTCGGCGAGGCCGGCCACTCGATCGAGATGGAGCGCAACCGCGTGCTGTTCCTGATCAGCCTGCCGGAGCGGGAGCCCGAGACGTCGGCGTACTTGTCCGACTTCGTCCGTCAGCTCCGCGAGCTGCTGGACGGCCGCTTCCTGACGCAGGTCACCTTGGCGATCAGCCGCGTGCACCGGGGGCTCGGGAAAATCGCGGAGGGGTACGGAGAAGCGATTCTGGCGCTCGATTACAAGCTGATCAAGGGGCATCATTCGATCATCTATTACGACGATCTCGCCGAGCTGGAGCTGGGCCATTACCATTACCCGACGGCCGTCGAGGCGCAGCTGATGAATTACGTGAAGAGCGGCGATTTCGAAAATGCGGAGACGGCGCTGAACCAAATTTACGAGGTGAACTTCCACGCCGGCGGCTTGACGCCGGAGATGGGCAAGTGCCTCTTCTTCGACCTGGTGAGCACCTACTTCAAGCTCGCGGCGACGCTGGGGCCGGCGGAGACGCCGTTCGGAGAGCCGGACCCCGCCAAGTGGGTGTCGGGCGGCGCCACCGCCGAGGAGATGTTCCGCCGAACGAAAGCGTTGTTCCGGCAGCTGTGCGAACGGATGGACAGCGAGCGTCCCCGGCCGGGCGACCAGCTGTATCAACGCATTCAGCGGTACGTGGAAGCGCACGTGCCGGACGGCAATCTCGGCCTTAACGCCATCGCCGACCACTTCGGCATGAACCCCGCGTATTTATCCTCCTTCTTCAAGAAGCATTGCGGAGAGAACGTGTCCGATTACATCGCGCGCGTTCGCGTGTCCGAGAGCAAGAAGCTCTTGAGGGACACCGATTGGACGTTAGCCGAAATCGCCGAGAAAGTCGGCTACGCGGGCAGCGTGGGCCTCATTCGGGTATTCAAGAAGCTCGAGGGCATCACCCCGGGGCAATACCGCGCGAACTTGGAAAACGAAGAACGGATAACCGTTCTAAAAAATCGATAACGGCCGTTCCAAACATCGGATAACGGATCAAGCGAAGGTACGATTTTCTTTGTTTCCTCCTCTGTTTATGCTTGGCATGAATCGGAAGATCAATGAAACAAAGGGAGGATCACGAATGAAGAAGCGTAGCAAGCGAGCAAGACGGTTGACCTTGTCGACGGCCGCGGCGATGTCCGCGCTCGCCCTGTTGGCGGGCTGCACCGGGAGCGGAAGCGGCGGGGACGCCGGCGCCGACGCGGGGGGAGACGCGGCGCCGCCGAACGCCGAGACGGGCGGAAGCGAGGGGAACGGCGCGGAGGTCGGGTATCCCGAGACGATCACGTATTGGATTCCGATGGTCGACCATATCAAAGGACACGCCACCACGTTGAACGAAGTGACGTTGTATCAGGAATTGGAGCGAATCACCGGCACGAAGGTGGAGTTCAAGCATCCGAGCGGCGAGGGCGACCAAATTACGGAACAGCTGAACCTGATGATCGCCTCCCAGAACTTGCCGGACGTCGTAGAGACGAACTGGCTCAATATTTCGCGCGGTCCGGAGAACGCGATCAAGGAAGGCACGATTCTAAGGCTGAACGAGCTGATCGAGCAGCACGCGCCGAACTTCCGGAAATATCTCGACGAAAACCCCGACATCGAGAAGCTGATCAAGACGGACGAAGGCAGCATCTACGGCTTCCCGTTCATCCGCGGCCACGAGAGCCTCATGGTGTTCCACGGGCCGATCATCCGCAAGGACTGGCTGGAGCGCGTCGGCATGGACATCCCGACGACGATCGACGAGTGGGAAGCGGTGCTGACCGCATTCAAGGAGAAGGATCCGAACGGCAACGGACAGGCGGACGAAATTCCGTTCTTCATTAAGTACGACGGCAACGTGAAGGACTCGGGCATGAACCAGCTGATCGGCACGTTCGGCATCGGCGCGCAGTTCTATCAAGTGGACGGACAAGTGCGCTATGGGGAAATTCAACCGGAATTCAAGGAATTCCTGACCGTGTTGAACCGATGGTACGAGAAAGGGCTGCTCGACCCGGACTTCGCCGCCACGGACGGCGCGCTGCGCGACGCGAAGGTGACGGGCGACCAGTTGGGGGCCTTCTACTGGTACGCCGGCAGCGGCATCGGCCGATATATGGGGCTGATGGAGAAGGACCATCCGGACGCGGAGCTGTGGCCGGCGCCGTATCCGGCCTTGGAGAAGGGCGGCAAGGCGGCGCTCGGCCAGCGCGATACGGCCTTCTCGGGCATCGCGGCGGCGATTACGGGCAAAGCCAAGAACCCCGAACGCATCGTGAAGTGGCTCGACTTCGCCTACGGCGAGGAAGGGCATAACCTGTTCAATTTCGGGAAGGAAGGCGTGTCCTACGATTGGGTCGACGGGTATCCGAAATATTCCGATAACATTATGAAAAATCCGGAGGGTCTGAACGTCTCCCAAGCGATGAGCATGCACTTCCGGGCGGCGTATAACGGGCCGTTCGTCCAGGATAAGCGGTACGTCGAGCAGTACATGGAGCGGGATTCCCAGAAGGAAGCCATTCAAATCTGGAGCGAGCCGGAAAATAAAATCCAGATGCCGAAGGTGACGATGACGGCGGACGAGAACAAGCGATTCGCGTCGATCATGACGGACCTCAATACGTATTCCGACGAGATGGTGACCAAATTTATTATGGGTGTCGAGCCGCTCTCCAGCTTCGAACAATACGTGGAGACGCTGAAGAGCATGGGGATTCAGGAGGCTATCGATATTCAGCAAGCGGCGCTCGATCGCTTCAATAATCGATAGGGGGAACGCCCATGGCTCGGTTACAGCGAGAGCTCATCCCGGCCCCGGAGTTCAAGAGCAACCGGTTCGGGGCTCGCGTCCTGCGCGACTTTAAGCTCAACCGAACCGTCTACCTCATGCTGCTTCCGGTGGTGCTGTATTATCTCATTTTCCAATACGGTCCGATGTACGGGCTCCAGATCGCCTTCAAGGATTACATTCCGGCGAAGGGGTTCGCGGGCAGCCCTTGGGTAGGATTGAAGCATTTCCAGGAGTTTTTCGAAAGCTATTACTTCTGGCGGCTGCTGGGGAATACGATGCTGTTAAGCTTCTACAGCTTGATTTTCTTTTTCCCGGCGGGGATCGTGCTGGCGCTCTTGCTGAACGAGGTGGCGAATCCGAAATTCAAGCGGGCCGTGCAGACGATTACGTATATGCCGCACTTCATCTCGCTCGTCGTCATCGTCGGCATGATGGTCGACTTCTTGTCCTCGAACGGGCTGATCAACAATCTGCTCGTCTCCGTCTTCGGGATTGAACCGATTCCGTTCATGCGGACTCCGGGCTGGTTCCGCACGCTGTTCATCGGCTCGGAGCTGTGGCAGAACCTTGGGTGGAGCTCGATCATCTTCCTCGCCGCGATCAGCAACATCGATCCGGCGCTGTACGAGGCGGCCCGGATCGACGGCGCCAACCGATTCAAGCAAGCGCTGCATATTACGTTCCCGGGGATATTGCCGACCGTTACGATTCTGCTGATTTTGTTCATCGGCCGATTCATGACCGTAGGCGCCGAGAAAATCCTGCTCATGTACAACCCGGTTACGTACGAGACGGCCGACGTCATTCAGACCTATGTGTATCGCAAAGGGATTCTGCAGGCGGACTTCAGCTACAGCGCCGCGATCGGACTGTTCAACGCGGCGATCAGCTTCGCCTTGCTCATTCTGGCCAATACGATCGCCAGACGCGTCGGCGAGACCAAACTGTGGTAATGGAGGTAACACCGTATGCGCAGAAGCTGGGGGGAGCGATCCTTCGACGCCGGCAATATCGCCTTCATGCTGGCGCTGTCTCTGATTACGCTGTACCCGCTCGTTTTCGTATTGTTTTCCTCGCTCAGCGACCCGGCCGAGGTCGTGAGGAACCGGGGACTGTTGTTATATCCCAAAGGGTTTAATCTGGACGCCTATCGACTCGTCTTCGACAACCCGAACATCAAGACCGCGTACTTGAATACGCTCATCTATGTCGTGTGCGGCACGACGGTCAACCTCGTTATGACGTCGCTGGGCGCTTACGGCTTATCGAGGCGGAACGTCCTGTGGAAGAACGCGATTATGTTCATGATCGTGTTTACGATGTTTTTCGAAGGGGGCCTCATTCCGCTCTACTTGCTCGTCGGCAATCTAGGGATGCTGGATACGCGACTGGCGCTCATCCTCCCGACGGCCGTGAGCGCCTTCAATCTGATCATCATGCGCACGGCGTTCCAAGGCGTGCCGGTCAGTCTGGAGGAGTCGGCGCGGCTGGACGGCGCGGGCGACTGGACGATCTTGTTCCGCGTCGTGCTGCCGCTCTCGCTGCCGGTCGTCGCCGTCATGGTGCTGTTTTACGGCGTATACCATTGGAACTCGTGGTTTCCCGCGATGATTTATTTGCAGACGCGCGAGCTGCTGCCGCTGCAGCTCATTCTCCGGGAAATTCTGATCGCCAACGACACCAGCAGCATGATGGGCAACGTCCCTTCGGGCGACGAGATGCCGGTGGGCGAGACGATCAAGTACGCGACGATTATGGTGGCGACGCTGCCGATTTTGTTTCTGTATCCGTTCTTGCAGAAGTATTTCGTCAAAGGCGTCATGATCGGCGCGATCAAAGAGTAAGGACGAACCCGCTCCCGCCGCTTTCTTCCGTCAGCTCATCGTACGAGCCGACGCGTCGAAGGGGCGGGAGTTTTTATGTATCCGGGGAGATCATCGTCCTTCGCGCGCGTCTTTACGACCTGATTTCCTCTGATCAGCTTAACGGCAAATCCGAATATGGGGTTGTCAGGAATTCGCAAAGCCGGGTAGCTGTTCGCGCCGGAGAACGGTCGTTAACTAGACTATTACGCGACGGATCGCGCCGGAAGTCGGTCGGTCCGTTGAGTTCGAAAGCAAAGACGATTCCACTCGTCGCGCAGGGAGCCGCCCTTCGCCGCCGCATTCCAACGAAAACAGAACTCGTCGAGGTAGCTCTGAAGATAGGCGGAACCGATGCCATTAAACAGGCGGATGAGCCAACGGTTTGCTTCATGGAAGCACTCGCGGAGCGGGCTGCGTTCCATCCGCCAGTCGTTCAACCATTGGATTGTCGAGCCGGGGGAGGCAACTTCCGAAGCGATACGCTCCTTGCCTTGCCCCGTCAACTCCTTCCAGCCGGGATACAAGTCCTCGGTTCGAACCACATTGATTTTCAGCTCGCTCGGCATGCCGAGCGAATCGACGGCGGCGCCGACGCCGACAACGCGCTCGCAGCGGTAATGTCGATGGGGAAGAAAGGTGAAAATGGCTTTCGGCGCCAAGGCGCGAAGCCCCGCATGGACAGTCCCGGCAAGCCGGCGTTCGGCTTCGAGCTCCCGAATGGCGCCGCGAAACTTCCGAAGCATCGTCCATGCCACCTTATGCGAAACGCCGATGAAGGCGCTTAACTGCTTGGCATTGATGCCGTTCGTCGAGCCGAGCAGGTCGATGGCGGCGGCCCACTTTTCCAACGGGGTGCGGCTCTTGTCCATAATCGTTCCGGCGGTTACGCTCGTCTGATGCCGGCATAGGCGGCATTGATACAACGGCGATTTGCGGGTCTGGATCAAATAATAAGCACGATGATCGCATTGCGGACAGACGAAGCCGTCCGGCCACCGTCGGTGAAAAAACTCATCGATATAAGAAATAATCCCCAAACCCATCGCCCCCTGACAACTTTATTATACCGAACAAATGTTCCCGTGTAAAGGATAATTTTCAGATGAGCCGGCTTACCAGGGAAGCTGAGCAGGAGGAATCAGTTCGCAAAGGAGCAAGCAAGAGGTCAACTCGGTCCGAGACTGAGCAGAGGGAAGCAGGTCGTAAAGGAGCTCGGAACGGAACAGAAGGATCGTAATAATTTCTTTATATGATTCGCGAACGCAGTTAACATATCTCTGCCAGAATCATGTAGGGTTGTTAAAAAGGAGGTGAAAATCTCCGAAAACTATGCAACGATAACGATAGCAATGATTGACCGATGGTTACCGTCGTCAATGGTTTGCAGCTATTCTACTACCTATTCGGAAGGCAGGAGAGAGGATGAAGCGGAACAAGGTATGGGCCAGGTGGACGAGCCTTGCGCTGGCCGCGGCGGTCTCGGCGTCGCCGCTGTCGCCGGCGGCCGTGCCGGCGGCGAACGCGACGGGAGCGGGGCATCTAGTGATCAGCGAGGTATACGGAGGGGGAGGAAATAGCGGATCGACATGGAGGAGCGATTTCATCGAGCTGTACAATCCGACGGAGACAGCCGTTAACGTAACGGGTTGGACCGTGCAGTACGCGTCGTCCTCCGGCAGCTTCAGCTTGGCGTCGAATATGTATGTCGAGCTGTCCGGGATCGTCGCGCCTCACGGGTATTATCTCGTGAAGGCCGCCGACGGCAGCGGCGGCACCGTCTCGCTGCCGGCGCCGGACGACGAAGGCGGCATCGCGATGGCGGCGGGGAGCGGCAAGGTGGCGCTCGTCTCGAACGGCGAGGCGATTACGGGGAAGGACGACCCGGACGTCGTCGACTTCGTCGGCTACGGCGGCGCGGGCGCGTACGAGGGAAGCGGCGGGACGCCGACGCCTTCGAGCTCGGTCAGCGCGCAGCGCAAGAGCGACGCGGCGGGGTACGTGCCGGGACAAGGCAACGGCTTCGACACGAACGATAACAGAGCCGACTTCTTCACCGCCGCTCCGACGCCGCGAAACGCCGCTTCGCCCGCGGAGCCGCCGCTCGGCGACGACGTCGTGGCGGGCGTTACGGCGACGCCGGCGCCGGGCGCGGTCGAACGAGGGACGGAGGTCGCGCTGAGCAGCGCCACCGTCACGGCGGCCGTGTATTACAGCGTCTATGCGCCGGACGGTACGCCTATCGTGACCGACGCGCTCTACGCGGGGCCGATCCCGATTACGCAGGCGACGACGATCGAAGCCTACGCGCAGAAGGGGGACGTGCGCAGCGAAGTAAGGACATTCGCCTACGACCTCATCGAGACGCTTTCGATCGCCGAGGCGAGGGCGCTGCCGGCGAACGCCGCCGCGACGATCGAAGGCGTCGTCACCTACAAGGAGTCGGCCGGCGGCCAGAACAACCTGTACGTGCAGGACGAGACGGCGGGCATCGTCGTCCGGGGCGCGAATTTGACGCCGAACCCGGGGGACCGCATCCGCGTATCGGGGACGATGACCGACTATTTCGGACTGGCGCAGCTGCAGACCGCAGCCGGCCAATCGACCGTCCTGACGCCGCAGGCGGGCGTTCCGGCGCCGACCGTCGTCGACTCGCGCGGGTTCGCCGAGCCGAACGAGGCGCGGCTCGTAAAGCTGGAGTCCGCGACGATCGGGGCGGGCAACGAGTTTAACGAGTATACGATTCAAGACGAATACGGCACGGCGATCGTGAAGTCCGGCTGGATCGAATCCGGAAAGACGTACGATCAGATCGTCGGCGTTCTGACGTATTCCTTCGGCAATTACATGCTCCTTCCGCGCAACCGGTTCGACGTCATCGAGAAGACGTTCTCCGTCATCGCGGAGACGCCGCCGGGCATCGTGCCGCCGGGCACGGGCATCGCGCTGTTCTCGCCGCAGCCGGGAGCGGCCGTCTATTACACGACGGACGGCTCCGCGCCGACGCCGGAGACGGGGACGCCGTACGCGGGGCCGATCGTCGTCGGCGACGACGACGAGCTGACGATCCGCGCGATCGCCGCGGTCGACGGCATGGCGAGCGACGTCTATACGTTCCATTACGTAAAGCAACAAACGTACGAAGGCCTCGCCATCCACGACGTGCAATCGGCGGGTCACGTCTCCCCGTTCGCGGGGCATAAGGTGAACGATCTGGAGGGCATCGTCACGCAGCGGGTCGGCACGGGTAAGTTTTACATGCAGACGGTCCCCGGCCAAGAAGACGGAGACGTCCGGACGTCGGAAGCGATTCTGGTGTACTCCTCGTACAGCGTGGCGCCGGGCGACCGCGTGCTCGTCGACGGAACGGTCGAGGAGCGGAAGGAAGAGGGCTACGACGATGCGAACGACCTGCTGACGACGGCGATCGGCTCGGCGTTCGTCTCCCGGACGAGCCGCGGGAACGAGCTGCCGGCGCCGGTCGCGCTGGAGCGGGACCGCGTCATTCCGAAGTCGATCGTGGACAACGACGGGATGACCGTTTTCGATCCGGAGGAAGACGCCCTTGATTTCTACGAAAGCTTGGAGTCGATGCGCCTCGAGCTGCGGGACGCCCGCGTCGTAGGGCCGCTCCATTTCGAAATTCCGGTCGTGCTCGGCGACCAGCCGGGCGAGACGATGACGCCGAACGGCGGCATTCTGCTCGCCGGCGAAGACATTAACCCGCAGCGCGTGCTGGTGAAGAAGGAAGTCGACGGCTATAAGACGGGGGACCGGTTCCTCGCGCCGATCGTCGGCGTGCTCGGCTACGATTACAGCAACTTCAAGGTCATTCCGGAAGGCAATCTGCCTGCGGCGGAAAAGGGTGCGGCAACGCGCGAGCGAACCTCGATCGTTTTCGATGAAGACAAACTGACGATCGCCGGGTTCAATATCGAAAACTTCTGGGATAACCCGAGCGCGGCGGGCGCGGAGAAGAAGCGCAAAATCGCGTCGGCGATTGTCGAACATCTGAACGCCCCCGATATTATCGGTCTTATCGAAGTGCAGGATAATAACGGGCAGACGGACGACGGCACGACCGACGCGAGCAAGAGCTACGAGGCGCTGATCGCGTCGGTCGCGGCGGCGGGCGGACCGACGTACGCATATACGGACATCGCGCCGGAGAACAACCGAGACGGCGGAGCGACCGGCGGCAACATTCGCGTCGGGTATTTGTACAATCCGGACCGGGTGACGCTGACGGAGAAGCCTCGCGGCGATGCGACGACCGCGGTCGCCTATGACAAGAAGAACGGGTTGTCGCATAACCCGGGACGAATCGCGCCGACGAACGACGCGTTCGACAGCTCCCGCAAGCCGCTCGCCGCCGAATTCGAGTTCAAGGGCGAGCGCGTGATCGTCGTCAACAACCACTTCAACTCGAAGGGCGGAGACGAGGCGCCGTTCGGCGCGATCCAGCCGCTGCCGCCGATCCTTGCCAGCGAAACGCAGCGCCAAACAATCGCGAACGTCGTGAACGACTTCGTCGCCGGCGTGCTGAAGGAGGACCATAAGGCGAACGTCGTGCTGCTGGGGGACTTCAACGACTTCCAATTTTCCAAGACGCTTGAAATACTGAAGGGCGACGAGCTCGTCAACCTGGTGGACCTGCTTCCGCTCCCGGAACGCTACTCCTACGTGTACCAAGGAAACTCGCAGACGCTTGATCACGTGCTCGTGACCGAACGGCTCGCGCCCGCGACGACGCTGGACATCGTCCACATCAACGCGGATTTCAGCGAACGGGACGGCCGCGTCAGCGACCACGATCCGCTGCTCGTCCAGTTGGATCTGTTCGCGAGAGGCGTCGGCAACGGCGCTGGGCAAGGCTACGGCAACGGCAAAGGCACGAAGAAATAACCGCGAACACGAAAATACGCCCTCCGGACTTAGCGTCCAGAGGGCGTATTCGGTTCTAAGGAAGGAGCGCGGTTCTTGTATTCTCCGCAGTCCAGGCAGCTTTCCACGTTGATCTTCCGCATATAGCACAGATCGTTCGATTTCCCGCAATAGATCGGGGCGTCGTCGGCGATATCGGTGGAAATCATAAGACAATGCTTGCACGATCCGACGAGAGCGGCGGTGATGCGCAGCACCATAAGCCGCAGCGAGTCTTCGTCGTCCGTAAGCAGCAGCTCGGGATCGCTGCCGGACGAGCGAAGCGGTTGCAATGAATCGGAGTCTTCTAGCTTGTACAACGCCTTACCCCCTCGCGCCCGCGAGGGAAAAACGCAATGCTTCCTTCAAACTAGACCCGCCTGTATGTCGTCCGTCTCTAGGGCGGCTTGGCGATCGTAGCTTCCGGCGGAAGCGGTAGACCCATAGCTTTGCGTCCTTCCCTTTCGGAAAAGTTTGCCGTGACCCTGTCCTATGCGCTCGCTTGCGGATGCACGTTCGGTGTCTCCTACTAAATTACCATTACAATACCATAAGTTGGAACCTTCGGTCACTACTATTTTTGCGATTTGCAAAACCTTAAAAATACGAACTATATCTCATGACGGTCGGGGAATGTTCGCTTTTTACGTTGACATTGCCATGTAAGCATTGGTACACTAAAGACGAAACGAAGAATTTACCGGAACGGCGACATATGTCCTGGGGCTGCACGATGGCGCCCGGACTTTTGTTTTGTAAGCGCGGCATGCGTACCTATATTATACGAAGCGAAGGAGTGCTTAAATCGTGTCAACACCGATCGTCGGCGTCGTCATGGGCAGCAAATCCGACTGGGAAACGATGAAGCTCGCGTGCGATATGCTGGAGGCGCTCGGCGTCCCGTACGAGAAGCGCGTCGTCTCCGCCCACCGCACGCCGGATCTGATGTTTACGTATGCGGAGCAAGCCCGCGAGCGGGGGCTCAAGGTCATTATCGCGGGAGCGGGCGGCGCGGCGCATCTGCCGGGCATGATCGCGGCGAAGACGGAGCTGCCGGTCATCGGCGTGCCGGTGCAATCCAAGGCGCTGAGCGGGCTCGACTCGCTGCTGTCGATCGTGCAGATGCCGGCAGGCGTGCCGGTGGCGACGGTCGCGATCGGCGCGGCGGGAGCGACGAACGCGGGGCTGCTCGCGGCGCAGATCGTAGGCGCGTACGACCCGGAGGTCGCGGCGCGGCTTGCGGCGCGGCGGGAGAATACCCGCGCGGAAGTGGAATCGATCGGCGATAACCTGCCGTAAATTGGAGAATACTATCGACATGGAAACTTCTAACATGAGACGAATTTTGCCGGGCGCGACGATCGGCGTGCTCGGCGGCGGCCAGCTCGGCCGCATGTTGGCGCTGAAGGGACGCGAGATGGGGTACCGGTTCGCGACGCTCGATCCGACGCCGGATTCGCCGTGCGGACAAGTGTCCGACCGGCAGGTGACGGCGCATTACGGAGACGAGGGCGCGGCGCGGGAGCTCGGGCGCATCGCGGACGTCATTACGTACGAGTTCGAAAATGTGAACGCCGGCGTCGCGGCCGTGCTCGAGCGCGAGTCGTACGTCCCGCAGGGCAGCGAGCTGCTGCGCACGACGCAGCACCGGCTGCGCGAGAAGCGGGCGGTCGAAGCCGCGGGCGTGCCGGTGGCGCCGTATCGCGAGATCCAGGCGATCGCCGATCTGCGCGAGGCGCTGCAGGCGTTCGGCGCGCCGTGCGTGCTGAAGACGGCGACCGGCGGCTACGACGGCAAGGGGCAGTTCGTCATTCGGCGCATCGAACAAGCGGCCGAAGCGTTCACGTCGCTCGGCGGCGGGAACGTCGAGCTGATCGTCGAGCAGTTCGTCGACTTCGAGCGCGAACTGTCGGTCGTCGCGGCGCGGGGGACGGACGGCGAGGTGCGGACGTTCCCCCCGGCGTGGAACGTGCATGTGAACGGCGTGCTGCACACGTCGACGGCGGCGCCGGGGCTCATCCCGGCCGACGTCGACGCCCGCGCGCGCAAGATGGCGGCGGACATCGCCGCCTCGCTGAACGTCGTCGGCCTCATCGCCGTCGAGATGTTCCTGAAGGCGGACGGTACGCTGTACGTCAACGAGCTGGCGCCGCGGCCTCATAACTCGGGCCACTACTCGATGGACGCCTGCACCGCGTCGCAATTCGAGCTTCATCTGCGAGCCGTCTGCGGCTTGCCGCTGCCGGAGCCGAAGCTGCTGACGCCGGTCGTCATGGTCAACGTGCTCGGCGAGCACGTCGCGCCGCTGCTGCGGTGGATGGAAGCGGGCGGCGAGCGGACGCTGCCGGAAGGCGTGGACGCGAAGCTTCATCTCTACGGCAAGGCGGAATCGAAGCCGGGCCGCAAGATGGGGCACGTGAACCTGCTGACCGACGACCCGGACAAAGCGCTGCGCTGGATCGAGACGTGCGGGATTTGGACGTAGCCGGACGCCCGGTTCGCGGGCCGCGCCGAAAGAAACTGCAAATGTGCAGGTATTACGGGGAACATGGGCGGAAAAAGGCCGAATAACTGCGAAAATACATCTAATTGAGCGAAACCCTCTTTCAACCGCAAAAATAGATGCACTTTCGCAGTTAAATGACGGGCGGAGGTCGCTAGCGATGGAAATAAATGCAGTTTTGCAGGCTAGCGGCAGAAGGCCGTACGATTGCAGATAGACGGAGGAGGAACCATACGATGATCGAACGTTACACTCGGCCCGAGATGGCCGCGATCTGGACGGAGCAAAACAAGTTCCAAGCATGGCTCGAGGTGGAGCTCGCGGCGTGCGAGGCGTGGAGCGAGCTCGGCGTCATTCCGAAGGAGGACGTGGAGGCGCTGCGCGCGAAGGCGGGCTTCGATATCGATCGGATTAGCGAGATCGAGTTGGAGACGCGCCACGACGTCATCGCGTTCACCCGCGCGGTATCCGAAACGGTCGGTCCGGAGCGGAAGTGGGTGCACTACGGCCTGACGTCGACGGACGTCGTCGACACGGCGCTCGGCTACTTGCTGAAGCAAGCGAACGCCATTCTCGAAGCCGATATCATTCGATTCATCGACATCCTCAAGGAGCAAGCCGTTCGCTACAAGGACACCGCCATGATGGGCCGCACGCACGGCGTGCACGCGGAGCCGACGACGTTCGGGCTCAAGCTCGCCCTCTGGTACGAAGAGATGAAGCGGAACCTCGAGCGATTCCGACATGCGGCCGACGGCGTGCAGTTCGGGAAAATTTCCGGCGCGGTCGGCACGTACGCGAACATCGATCCGCACGTCGAAGCGTCCGTCTGCAAGAAGCTCGGCATCAAGCCGGCGCCGATCTCGACGCAGACGCTGCAGCGCGACCGTCACGCGGAATACATGGCGACGCTCGCGTTGGTCGCGACCTCGCTCGACAAGTTCGCGACGGAAATCCGGGCGCTGCAGAAGTCCGAGTTCCGCGAAGTGGAAGAGCCGTTCGCGAAGGGACAGAAGGGCTCGTCGGCGATGCCGCACAAGCGCAACCCGATCGGCTGCGAGAACATCTCGGGTCTCTCCCGCGTCATCCGCGGCCACATGATCACCGCGTACGAGAACGTGACGCTGTGGCATGAGCGCGATATCAGCCACTCGTCGGCGGAGCGCGTCATCCTGCCGGACGCGACGCAGCTGCTCAATTATATGCTGAACCGCCTCGGCAACATCATTAAGAACCTTACGGTGTTCCCGGAAAACATGAAGCGCAACATGGAGCGCACGTACGGCGTGCCGTTCTCCGGCCGCGTCATGACGAAGCTGATCGACAAGGGCTGGAGCCGCGAGCAGGCGTACGACACGGTGCAGCCGCGCGCGATGCAGGCGTGGGAGACGCAGCGCCAGTTCCGCGACATTATCGAGAACACGCCGGAAATTACGGCGGCGTTGTCCGCCGAAGAGATCGCCGACGCGTTCAATCCGAGCTGGCATCTGAAGCACGTCGACACGATCTTCCGTCGGCTCGAGCTGATCTAAGGAGGCGCTACGATCGTGACCAACCAACTGCCCGAAGCGATCTCCACCGCGGTCCCGTACGTGCAGGCGCCGCTCGTTTATAAAGGAAAGGTTCGCGAGCTGTACGATCTTGGGGAACATTTCCTCATCGTCGTCACCGACCGCATCTCCGCCTTCGACTACATCTTAACCCCGGCCGTGCCGGATAAGGGCAACGTGCTGAACCGCATGAGCGTGCATTGGTTCGAGGAGACGAAGGGGATCGTCGCCAACCACCTCGTCCATGCGGACGTCGACAAGCTCGGCGGTTACGCGACCGACAAGGAAGTCTTAAGAGACCGAGTCATGGTGACCAAGAAGGCTCGCCGCATCGACATCGAATGCGTCGTTCGCGGCTATCTCACCGGCGGCGGCTGGAGACAGTTCCAGAAGACCGGCGCGGTGAACGGCATCCCGTTAGACGCCGGCACGCGCAAGAACGCGCGGCTGCCGCAGCCGATCTTCACGCCGGCGGCGAAAAACGACGTCGGCCACGACGAAGACATCTCCTTCGAGGAGATGCAGCGTCAGGTCGGCGCGGAGCTAGCGGAGAAGCTGCGCGACGTCAGCATTCGGCTGTACGAGTACGCGCACGGCCGGTTGAAGGAACGCGGCATCATTCTCGCCGATTGCAAGTTCGAGTTCGGCTTGCTGGACGGCGAGCTCATCCTGATCGACGAGCTGTTCACGCCGGATTCCTCGCGCTTTTGGGCCGAGGAAAACTACGCGCTCGACATCGAGATCGACTCGATGGACAAGGAGCCGGTGCGCACGTACCTCGCGAACTCCGATTGGGACAAGGAGAGCGAGCCGGGCCCGCTGCCGGAGGCGGTCGTCGCGGAGACGACGAAGCGGTACAGAGAAATTTATCGCCGGATTACCGGCGCCGAGCGATCGTAGATCGCGGCGAGATAAGCAAAGCATCGGAACCACGCGTTACCATTTTCTAGAGGAGGCTGGACGAGAGCCATGAAAGCGACGGTATTCGTAACGGTGAAGGAAAACGTGCTCGACCCGCAAGGCAAGGCGGTGCAAGGCGCGCTGCATTCGATGGGCTTCGACGAAGTCGGCGAGGTGCGCATCGGCAAGTATATGGAGCTCAATCTCGATACGAACGATGCGTTGGTCGCCGAAGAACGCGTGCGCACGATGTGCGAGAAGCTGCTCGCGAACACGGTCATCGAGGACTACCGCTTCGAACTGAAAGGGGAGTAAAGCATGCCGGCTATGGACGCAATGAACGTAGCGGTGCTCGTCTTCCCGGGCTCGAACTGCGATATCGACTGCTATAAGGCCGTAGAGCACACGATTCGGCAGCCGGTCGAATACGTATGGCACCAAGCGACGGACCTGTCGAAGTTCGATTTGATCCTCGTGCCGGGCGGCTTCTCGTACGGCGATTACCTGCGCTGCGGCGCGATCGCCCGCTTCTCGCCGGTCATGGAGGAAGTGCGCAAGGCGGCGGAAGCCGGCAAGTACGTGCTCGGCATCTGCAACGGCTTTCAGATTTTGCTCGAATCCGGCCTGCTCCCGGGCGCGATGCGCCGCAACAACTCGCTGAAGTTCAAGTGCGCACCGACGACGCTCGAAGTCGCGAACAACGACACGGCGTTCACGCGCGACTACGCGGCGGGAGAGAAGATCCAGATCCCGATCGCGCACGGCGAAGGCAACTACTACTGCGACGACGAGACGCTCGCGCGCCTCGAGGCGAACCGGCAAATCGTGTTCCGCTACAGCGGGGAAAACCCGAACGGCTCGGTCGCCGACATCGCGGGCATTACGAACGAGCGCGGCAACGTGCTCGGCATGATGCCGCATCCGGAGCGGGCGGTCGACACGCTGCTCGGATCTAGCGACGGCAAGCGGATGTTCACGTCAGTCCTTACAGCATGGAGGGGAACCGCACATGGCGCAGCAACAGCAGGCCGTTAACTTGGAGCCGACCGCGGAGCAAATCCGCGATCAGCAATTGTATAAGCAGATGGGCATGACGGACGCGGAATACCAGAAGGTTGTCGGCCATCTCGGCGGACGTCTTCCGAACTACACCGAAGTCGGCGTGTTCAGCGTCATGTGGTCGGAGCATTGTTCCTATAAGAACTCGAAGGTCGTCTTGCGGAAATTCCCGACCTCCGGACCGCGCGTGTTGATGGGACCCGGCGAAGGCGCCGGCATCGTCGACATCGGCGACAAGCAGGCGGTCGTGTTCAAGATCGAATCGCATAATCACCCGTCCGCCATCGAGCCGTACCAGGGCGCGGCGACGGGCGTGGGCGGGATTATTCGGGACATCTTCTCGATGGGGGCTCGTCCGGTCGCGTTAATGAATTCCCTGCGCTTCGGCCGACTCGAGAACGAACGCGTGAAGTACTTGTTCGAGCACGTCGTGTCCGGCATCGCCGGCTACGGCAACTGCATCGGCATTCCGACGGTCGGCGGCGAGATCATGTTCGACGAGTCGTACGAGGGCAACCCGCTCGTCAACGCGATGTGCGTGGGCCTCATCGACCACGACGACATTCAACGCGGCGTCGCGCAGGGCATCGGCAACCCGGTGTTCTACGTCGGTCCGGCGACGGGCCGCGACGGCATTCACGGCGCGACGTTCGCGTCGGAGGAGCTGACGGCGGAGTCGGAGGCGAAGCGCCCGGCGGTGCAGGTCGGCGATCCGTTCATGGAGAAGCTCGTCATGGAAGCCTGCCTCGAGGTTATCGACCGCGGTCTGGTACTCGGCATTCAGGATATGGGCGCGGCAGGTCTTACTTGTTCGTCCGCTGAGATGGCGTCGAAGGCGGGCAACGGCATGGAGCTGTGGTTAGACAAGGTGCCGCAGCGCGAGCCGGGCATGACGGCGTACGAGATGATGCTCTCCGAATCGCAGGAGCGCATGCTGTTCGTCACGACGCCGGACAAGGAAGCCGCGGTCAAGGAAGTGTTCCACCGCTGGGGCTTGTTCTGCGAAATCGTCGGCAAGGTGACGGACACGGGACGACTGACGTTGATTCACCACGGCGAAGTCGTCGGCGACATGCCGGTCACGGCGCTGGTCGACGATTGCCCGATGTACCACAAGCCTTCCGCCGTGCCGGCGTACTACGAAGCGAACGCTTCGGTCGATACGCTGCGGTACCCCGAAGTGACGGATTTGGCGGACGCGCTCCTGAAGGTGCTGGCGTCGCCGACGGTCGCGTCGAAGGAATGGGTGTACGGTCAGTATGATCATATGGTGCGTACGGCGACGGTCGTGCGGCCGGGCTCCGACGCGGCGGTCGTTCGCGTGGACGGCACGCGCAAGGGTCTCGCCATGACGACGGACTGCAACGGCCGGTACGTGTATCTCGACCCGGAAGTCGGCGGACGTATTGCCGTCGCGGAAGCGGCGCGCAACGTCGTCTGCTCGGGCGGCGAGCCTTTGGCGTTGACGGATAACCTGAACTTCGGTTCCCCGGATAAGCCGGAAATTTTCTGGCAGTTGGAAAAGGCCACCGACGGCATGTCCGAAGCCTGCAAGGTTCTTGATACGCCGGTCATCGGCGGCAACGTGTCGCTCTATAACGAAAACGCGCGCGGCGCGATCTACCCGACGCCGGTCATCGGCATGGTCGGTCTCGTGCACGACGTCGAGCATGTCACGACGCAGGCGTTCAAGAGCGAAGGCGACGTGATCTTCCTGCTCGGCGAGACGCACGCGGAGCTGGGCGGCAGCGAGTTCCAGCTGGTCGTGCACGGCGTGACGGAAGGACGTCCGCCGGCCATCGACCTTCAGGTGGAGAAGCAGCTGCAGAAGGCGGTCTTGTCCGCGATTCAAGGCGGCTTAGTGTCTTCCGCGCACGACTTGTCCGAAGGAGGCCTCGCGGTCGCGTTGGCCGAGAGCTGCATCAGCGGCGGAATCGGCGCGAACGTGGATTGGAAAATCAGCGGGCTGCGCAACGACGTAGCGCTGTTCAGCGAATCGCAATCGCGTCTGCTGCTCTCGTGCCGTCCGGAACAAGCGGACGCGCTGCAGATGCACCTCGTGGAAGAGGGCGTGCGCGCGACGCGGATCGGTACGGTCGGCGGGACGAAGCTGAACGTGATGGTAAACGGCTCCGCGGTGCTCGACGTCGACGTATCGACTTTGGAAACTACATGGAAGGACGCGATCCCGTGTCTGATGAAGTAATGTCGTCAGCGTCTCGGAAACCGCATATGGATTCTAACTTGCAGCTGTGGACGGGCGACTACTTCAACGAGGGCGCCGACGACCGCGTGTTTTTCGATAAGCTTCGCGAGGAATGCGGCGTGTTCGGCGTATGGAACCATCCGGACGCTTCGTCGCTCTGCTACTACGGTCTGCACGCGCTGCAGCACCGCGGTCAGGAGAGCGGCGGCATCTGCACGGTGCATCGTCGCGAATTTCACTACCATCGCGGCATGGGGCTGGTCAAGGAAGTGTTCGACCAGCCTCGTCTCGAGGCGCTGCCGGGCAAGGTCGGCATCGGCCACGTCCGGTACTCGACGGCCGGCGAGAGCAAGCTCGCGAACGCGCAGCCGCTCGTGTTCAAGTGGCGCGACGGCGACCTCGCGATCGCGACCAACGGCAATATCGTGAACGCGCCGGACATCCGGCGCGAGCTCGAGGAAGCCGGCTCGATCTTCCAAACGACGAGCGATACGGAGGTCGTCGCGCATCTCATCGCGCGCTCCAAGGCGCCGTCGATCGAGGAAGCGGTGAAGGAGTCGCTGCGGCGGCTGAACGGCGCGTTCGCGTTCGTGTTCATCACGAACGACAAGATGGTCGCGGCGCGCGACCAGCACGGCTTGCGCCCGTTCGTGCTCGGGCGGCTCGGCGACGCGTGGCTGTTCTCGTCGGAGACGTGCGCGTTCGACGCGGTCGGCGCGGAGTACGTGCGGGACGTGCGCCCGGGCGAGCTGCTCGTGTTCGACGCCGACGGCGTGCGCGAGGAGCGGTTCGCCGAGGCGGCGCCGAAGCGGGCGGTGTGCTCGATGGAGTATATTTACTTCGCTCGCCCGGACAGCGACGTCGACGAAGTGAACATCCACACGGCGCGCAAGAAGATGGGCAAGCGCCTCGCCATGGATTCGTTCGTCGACGCGGACGTCGTCACCGGCGTGCCGGATTCGTCGATTTCCGCGGCGATCGGCTTCGCGGAGCAGACGGGCATTCCGTACGAGCTCGGCTTGATCAAGAACCGTTACACCGGTCGGACGTTCATCCAGCCGTCGCAGGAGCTGCGCGAGCAGGGCGTGAAGATGAAGCTGTCCGCGGTGCGCAAGGTCGTCGAAGGCAAGCGCGTCGTCATGATCGACGACTCGATCGTGCGCGGCACGACGTCGCGGCGCATCGTGAATTTGCTCCGAGAAGCGGGCGCGGTCGAGGTGCATGTGCGCATTACGTCGCCGCCTTTCGCGAACCCTTGCTTCTACGGCATCGATACGCCGACGCGGGGCGAGCTGATCGCCTCCTCGAAGTCGGTGGAGGAGATCCGGCAGCTGATCAACGCCGACTCGCTGTACTTCCTAAGCAAGGAAGGCTTGACGGAGTCGATCGGCGCTTCGGGCGCTCCGGCGGACGCCGGCTTCTGCATGGCGTGCTTCGACAACTGCTACCCGACGCTGTCGGAGGAAGAAGCGGAGAAAGCCGTCGCCGCGAAGTGCTAAGCGACGGCTGAAGCCGTGCCCTGGAGGGGCGGCGGAACGTAAGCGCGAATTCGCGCTTAGAGCGCCGGCCGTGGGCCGAATGGGCGGAAATAAGCGCGGATTCGCGCTTAGAATGCCGGCCGGGGCCAGAATGGACGAAAATAAGCGCGAATTCGCGCTTAGAGCGCCGTCCGTGGGCCGGATGGGCGGAAATAAGCGCGGATTCGCGCTTAGAGCGCCGGCTGGGGCCCGATTGGTCGGAAATAAGCGCGGATTCGCGCTTAGAACGCTTCCGAGGCCCGATTGGTCGGAAATAAGCGCAAAATTGAGCTTACAATACCGGAATGAGTCCATATGCCGGAAATAAGCGTAAAAATGCGGCTACGAATAAAGTGTGAGGTGACTTGGCTCGTGTCAGAAGCGTATAAGCAAGCCGGGGTGAACATCGCCGCCGGCAACGAAGCGGTTGAGCGGATGAAACGGCACGTCGCCCGGACGACGCGCCCGGAAGTGATCGGGGGCCTCGGCGGATTCGGCGGTCTGTTCGCCATGGATCGCGAAAAGTATAAAGAGCCGATCCTCGTCTCCGGCACGGACGGCGTAGGCACGAAGCTGAAGGTCGCGTTCGCGGCCGACAAGCACGACACCGTCGGCATCGACGCGGTCGCGATGTGCGTCAACGACATCGTCGTCCAAGGCGCCGAGCCGCTGTTTTTCCTCGACTACTTGGCGGTCGGCGTGCTCGAGCCGGGTAAGGTCGAGCAGATCGTTGCGGGCGTAGCGGAAGGCTGCGTCCAAGCGGGCTGCGCGCTCATCGGCGGCGAGACGGCCGAGATGCCGAGCATGTACCAGGACGGCGAATACGACATCGCGGGCTTCACGGTCGGCGTCGTCGAGAAGTCGAAGATGATCGACGGCAGCACGGTTCGCGCGGGCGACGCCATCATCGGCCTCGCGTCGAGCGGCGTGCACAGCAACGGCTTCAGCCTCGTGCGCAAGCTCCTCCTCGACAGCGGCAAGTACGGCGTGAACGACGTCGTGCCGGCGCTCGGAGAAGGCGTTACGGTCGGCGAAGCGCTGCTCGCGCCGACGCGCATTTACGTGAAGCCTGTACTGGCATTGCTTGAGAAAGTCGCGGTGCGCGGCATGGCGCACATTACGGGCGGCGGCTTCATCGAAAACATTCCGCGCGTTTTGCCTTCGAACGTCAACGCGCACATCAAGCTCGGCTCCTGGCCGATGCCGAAGATCTTCGGCTTGCTTCGCTCCGAAGGCAACCTGACGCACGACGACTGCTACCGCACGTTCAACATGGGCATCGGCTATGTCATCGTCGTGCCGGCGGACGAGCGCGAAGCGGCGCTGGAAGCGCTCCGCGCCGCGGGCGAGACGCCGTACGAGATCGGCGTCGTCACCGAAGGCACAGGCGTCGTCACGTTCGAAGGGACCGAAGCGTAAATGGCGCGTAAGCTTGTAGCCGTCTTCGCTTCGGGCTCCGGCTCGAACTTCGAAGCGGTGGTCTCGGCGGTCGCCGGGGACGCCGCTTCGCCGTATGAGGTGTCGCTGCTCGTCTGCGACAAGCCGGGCGCCGCGGCGATCGCGCGCGCGGAGCGGCTCGGCGTCCCCGTGTACGCGGTGCGCCCGAAGTCGTACCCCTCGCGCGAGGCGTACGAGGCGGACGTCGTCCGCGAGCTGCGCGCGCGCGGGATCGACTTCGTCGTGCTCGCCGGCTACATGCGTCTCATCACCGCCACCTTGCTCGATGCGTATCCGAATCGGATTCTTAACATTCATCCTTCCTTGCTGCCTGCATTCCCGGGGCTGCACGCCGTCGAGCAGGCGCTGGAATACGGCGCGAAGGCGGCGGGGGTGACGGTGCATTTCGTCGACGGGGGCATGGACAGCGGCGCGATCATCGCGCAGGAAGCGCTCGCCGTGCGCGACGACGATACGCCGGAGACGCTGTATCCGCGCATCCAAGCGATCGAGCATCGGCTGTATCCCGCCGTCGTGCGCGCCTTCGCCGAAGACCGCGTGCGCCTCGACGGCCGTCGCGTCACGGTGGAAGGCGGACTAGGACTGTAGGGGAAGGCAAGTGGGGCGGTGTCGGGGGATGCGGTTGTTTTCCTTTGCTCAGAGCGAGGGGGCGGTGAAGAGGGGCCGCGGTCCTTTCCGACCTGATTCCCTTTGTTCAGGGAGGAGGGGGATGTGTCGGGTTCCGCACTCCTTTCCGACCTGATTTCCTCTGCTCAGAAGCTGGGGCGAACGCTCCAGGGTGCGGAAAATCTCAGATGTCCAGAGGGATCGCGTTACAAGTAACTAGTGTGTCCGGCGGTCGGCGGGAGTACGAGGCAGACGCCGGGCCCCCCAGATTCGCGAAGCGAAACATCAACGGCGCGAACCTTTCGCGCCGCGATACATATACCCCGTGAAGGATGCGGGGAGAATACCATTTTCCTAGGAGGTACTATTGTGGCGAACAGAAGGGCGCTCATCAGCGTATCGGATAAGACCGGAATCGACGCGTTCGCGGCGGAGCTCGTGAAGCTCGGCTTCGAAATCATCAGCACCGGGGGGACCAAGACGCTGTTCGAGAGCAAAGGCATTCCGGTCACCGGCATCAGCGACGTAACGGGCTTTCCGGAAATACTCGACGGCCGCGTGAAGACGCTGCACCCGGCGGTGCACAGCGGACTTCTCTCCGTACGCGACAGCGAGGAGCACCGGCAGCAGATGCAGGAGCTGAACCTCGGTTACATCGATCTCGTGGCGGTCAACCTGTACCCGTTCCAGGCGACGATTTCGAAGCCGAACGTGTCGTACGAAGACGCTATCGAAAACATCGACATCGGCGGCCCGTCCATGCTGCGCAGCGCCGCGAAAAACCACGCATTCGTAACGGTTATCGTCGACGCGGCGGATTACCCGCAGGTGCTCGAGGAGCTCCGCGCGAACGGCGATACGACGCTCGACACCCGGAAGAAGCTGGCCGCCAAGACGTTCCGCCACACCTCCGCCTACGATGCGCTCATCGGCGACTACCTGACGACGAAGCTCGGGGAGACGCTGCCGGAGCGAGTTACAGTTACCTACGAAAAGGTCCAAGACCTCCGCTACGGCGAAAACCCGCATCAAGCGGCAGCCTTTTACAAGAAGCCTCTAGCCGGTGCAGGCAGCCTCGCGAACGCGCAGCAGCTGCACGGCAAGGAGCTTAGCTACAACAACATCAACGACGCGAACGCGGCGCTGCAGATTCTTCGCGAATTTACGGACGAGCCGGCCGCCGTCGCGGTTAAGCATATGAACCCGTGTGGCGTGGGGATCGGGTCCGACATTTTCAACGCATATACCAAAGCTTATGAGGCCGACCCGACGTCGATCTTCGGTGGCATCGTGGCGCTGAACCGTCCGGTAGACGCGGCGACGGCGGCGAAGCTGAACGAAATTTTCCTCGAGATCGTCATCGCCCCGGACTATGCGCCGGACGCGCTCGACATTCTCATGAAGAAGAAAAACATCCGTCTCTTGAAATTGCCGTTCGTGCCGACGGAGGACAGATACTTGGTGACGTCCGTCGAGGGCGGCATGCTGTTCCAAGAGACGGACACGAAGCAAATTACGGCGGCGGACCTGAAGGTCGTCACGGAGCGCGCGCCGACGGAAGAAGAGCTGAAGCAGCTGCTTTTCGCGTGGAAGGTCGTCAAGCACGTGAAGTCCAACGCGATCGCGCTGGCGAACGACAACATGACGATCGGCATCGGCGCCGGTCAGATGAACCGCGTCGGCTCTGCACGAATTGCGCTTGAGCAAGCTGGCGAAAAGGCGCAAGGGTCGGCCCTCGCCTCCGACGCGTTCTTCCCGATGGGCGACACGGTCGAGCTCGCGGCGAAATACGGCGTGAAAGCGATCATCCAGCCGGGCGGTTCCATCAAGGACGACGAGTCGATCGCGGCGGCGAACGCGGCCGGCATCGCGATGGTGTTCACGGGCGTGCGCCACTTCAAACACTAAGCATAACTGCAATTGTGCAGTAAATACCGGCGGCGGTGGCGTCGGAGCGGGGAGTAGCTGCATAAATACACTTATTTGTCGGGAAAATGGCACCCGTGCGCTGAAATAGCTGCACTTTTGCAGGTATGGGGCCGAAATGGGCGGATTTTTCGAGAAATAGATGTACTTTTGCATTTAGCTTCGTCGCTTCGCATGCCGCCTCCCTGAACAAGGAGGACGACACGCGCATGAACATTCTCGTAGTAGGCCGCGGCGGCCGCGAGCATACGATCTGCTGGAAGCTGAGCCAGAGCCCGAAGGTGAGCAAGCTGTACTGCGCGCCGGGTAACGCCGGCATCGCGAGCGTAGCGGAGCTCGTCGCCATCAACGAAGGCGAGTTCGACAAGCTGACGGCATGGGCGAAGGCGAACGCCATCGACCTCGCGGTCATCGGACCGGAGGATCCGCTGTTCGAAGGGATCGCGGACGCGTTCGAGGCGGCTGGAGTGAAGGTGTTCGGCCCGAGCAAGGCGGCGGCGATCATCGAAGGGTCCAAGTCGTTCACGAAGGACCTTATGAAGAAATACAACATCCCGACGGCCGCGTACGAGACGTTCACGGATTTCGACACGGCGCTCGCCTACGTGAAGGCGCAGGGTGCGCCGATCGTCATCAAGGCCGACGGGCTCGCAGCGGGCAAAGGCGTTACCGTCGCGCAGACGCTTCCGGAAGCCGAAGAGGCGCTCCGCACGATCATGCTCGACAAGGCGTTCGGCCAGGCGGGGGATAAGGTCGTTATTGAGGAGTGCCTGTTCGGACAAGAAATGAGCATTCTGAGCTTCGTCGACGGCGAAACCGTTCGCCCGATGCCGGAAGCGCAGGACCACAAGCCGATCTTCGACAACGACAAGGGCCCGAACACGGGCGGCATGGGCACGTATTCGCCGGTGCCGCACATGCCGAAGTCGGTGTACGACGAAGCGGTGCGCACGATCATCGAGCCGACGGCGCGCGCGATGGTGGCGGAGGGTCGGACGTTCCGCGGCGTGCTGTTCGCGGGGCTCATGATCACGCCCGAAGGCAAGCCGAAGACGATCGAGTTTAACTGCCGTTTCGGCGATCCGGAGACGCAAGTCGTGCTGTCCCGCCTCGAGTCGGACCTGCTTGACTTGTTCCTCGCGACGGTCGATGGCCGTCTCGCCGAGGTACAGCCGAAGTGGAGCGACGACTCCGCGGTATGCGTCGTGCTCGCGGCCGGCGGCTACCCGGGCTCGTACAAGAAAGGCGACGTCATCGACGGCTTAGATGCGGTGACGGAGTCGACCGTGTTCCATGCGGGCACGGCGCTCGACGCGGACGGTCGCATCGTTACAAACGGCGGCCGCCTGCTCGGCGTCACCGCCACGGGCGCGACGATCGACGAAGCCCGCCGCAAGGCGTACACCGACGTCGACCGCATCCGCTACGAGGGCAAGCAGTACCGGACGGACATCGGCAAGAAGGCGTTATAATTGGAGAAGGCGTCGTTCCCTGCGCGGGAGCGGCGCTTTTCCAATTTCATGAGCAAAAAGTTATCCTAAAAAAAGGATTCTGTAAATTTGTGCAGAAGAAAATAGAATATTGTAAAACTTTGTAGACTAATTTGTGGGCTGGTGACTATTATTGGCAAGATTTTCGGATATTGAGAAAGAATTAATGGATAACATACGTGATGATAGACTTCTTACAAGTCTAGCTGAAATTAGAGAAGCTATGGAAGATATATGGGGGATGGATACACCGCGAATAATACAAGATTATACAGACCACGGTGAAAAACACTGTGAAAGATTAGTTTATTTCTGCAGTAAACTTCTTGAAGCAAACAGTGGCAAAAAACTTTCTTCAATAGAAATGTATTTGTTATTGGCTGGAGTTTACCTCCATGATATCGGAATGCAATGTGATGTAGTAAAGCACCCAGAGATCTTTGAGAAATCAAAACAATTAGGTGCAAGTTTCGATGTTGAATTTGTCGAAAGAGGTTCAAGTAATTACAATTATGACGAACAAAAAAGCATAAGACAAAACCATAATTATTTATCAATAGCTTGGATCGACTACGCCAACCGTACTGGGAATACGGTGCTTGGTAAAGCATCAAAAAGTATCCCTGAGGATTTAGTTGATGATCTTATGGATATTTGTCTATATCATACCAAATTACTGATTACGAACTGTACTCTAATATCTAACTTTGATCCAGAGATTCGAAAGCAATTAGTTGCTTCAATCCTTAGATTTTCTGATGAACTGGATATTGATAGCAATAGAGTTTCTATACAAACTGTAAAAACTTTCAATATTAATCCGTTTAATGCCTTTTATTGGTGGGCGCATGAAAAAACTAGAATTACGTTTAAAGCAAGAAATGTAATCACCATTAATATTAGGTTAAATACTACAGACGAAATTGAATATGGGGATTTCTTTTTTACTAATTTCATTGCAGAATTTCAAAGTAAAAACAAGCCGGTTTTAACAATTTTGGCACAGAACAATATTCCTATGGTAATTGACGACGAATCAAAAGTAATAGGAAGCGATAGAATTGAAAAGTTGCCAATTGAAATAGTCGGTATTATCAACTCACTAAAAAAAAAAAATGATCCATATTTTGAATTAGCGCATGAAGTCAGAACTTGGCTTAGGGCAATAAATTATGAAGTAACTGAACCGAGGAAAATAAATGATCGCGCAATTGATATGTATGCAACTTTAGAACAAGGAACAATAAAACAAAAAATACTTGTTCGGTGCATCGGAGGTGAAATAACTCACCATGATGTTGAAACTTTAGACAATACACTTGACAGGAAAATACCTCAGGGAATATTAATATGTGATCAAAGAGTATCAAAGCAAGCTAGAACTAGAGTTACTACTATAGAAGGAATAGAAATATTTAATCTTTCAGAATTTCTGCATAATAAAGTTCTTGGCCCTTACTTTAGTAGCTTAAAAGCACTGGTTGAGAATGATAAGATAAACGAGCTTTATGTCGATCTGAATTGCTATAAACAAGAAATGGACGAAAGTGGAGTGGTATTAAATACTGACTCATATAGTAGCATCGTCAGCTATATTGACAGTTGGTTAAAAGAACGGGGCAAGATGCATGTTTCGTTGTTAGGTGAGTTCGGGTCAGGTAAAACATGGTTTTGTCGGTACTATGCGTACAGGCAGATGGGAAGGTACATTAAGGATCCAATAAATGAGAGACTACCGATTCTTCTTACACTTAGATCATTCTCAAAACAAATGGACGTTAGACAACTTATTAACGAGGCATTCGTCGAGCAATATAAGTTGCCCTTCTTGGGTAATCCATTTGAATTTTTCCAAGAAATTAATAGGCGAGGGAAGCTAGTATTAATCTTGGATGGATTTGACGAAATGGCAAGACAAGTGGACTATCAAACAGTTGTTGACAATTTTTGGGAATTAGCAAAACTGGCTCATGAGAATAGCAAAGTCATATTAACTAGCCGTACTGAATATTTCCGCCTTGCGAAAGAATCAGAGAAAATTTTGGCTGGAGAGGAATTTGGGAGGCGTATGTTAGTCCTAGAGCCTCCCAAATTCGAAGTAGTCTATATTCAGCAGTTTAATGACAAGCAAATCAAACAAGTTATTTTCAATAAGTTGGGAAATGAAAAGGGAAAAGATATATCCGAGCAGATATTAAGAAACCCAAACTTATCCGAGATGGCTAGAAAACCAGTATTAATAGAATTATTGCTTGCTGCATTGGAGGAAGTAAATGCAGAGCGGCTTGACAGTTCGGCGAAAGTCTATTTATATGCAACGGATAAGCTACTTTTACGAAATATTACACAAATGAAAACCTTTACTTCAACATCAGATAAGTTATTTTTCTTATGCGAATTGGCGTGGGAAATGCTTTATAGTGGAAACCTTCAAGTGCACTTTACTACAATACCTCACAGGATAAAGGAGTATTTTGGTGAAAAGATAAAAGATCAACATGAACTTGATACATGGGACTTTGACCTAAGAAGTCAGACTTTGTTACATAGGAATGCAGCTGGGTATTATGAATTTGCACATAAGAGTTTAGCTGAATACTTTGTGGCTTTTAAATTTGCAGCAGAATTAGGCAATATGTCAAATGATTTTGTTGTAACTTATTCTGAATTAAATGGTGATCCTTGTGAGATCCCCATGAGGAAGAAAGACTGTTTTGAACTATCAGTGACTTTCGGAGAAATTCCTTTACGTAACGAAAGAATGAATGCCGTTAAAGATTTCTTAGTTGACATAGTTTCTTCCGGCAAAAATGAAGAGGAACTTTTTCACTTAGTTGAAGGAACTAGAGGTCAAACCTTCGATCAGGTAAAATATGTCGGCGGAAATTCGATGACACTTCTACGCTTATTAGGGGCAGAATTTAAACTGAGAGATTTTTCAAGGACCATTATAGATGGAGCGGACTTAATAAATACAGATTTAACTGAATGCAATTTTGAATATTCCTCCCTTAAAGAGGCAAACTTATCTGGGTGTGTGCTTAAGAGTACAAATTTCAGTAATTCGGATGTAAGTGATATAGTTTTACACGAAATTGAAATAGTTATGACTCTTGAGTGGAGTCCCAATAATAAGTTTTTGGCATGTGGAGTGAATGACGATAATATATGGATATTTGATCTAGATTCAGAGGACAATATCCCAAAAGTAATTAAGTTAAATGCAGAAAGCTATAAAATTAAATGGTTTACCCAAAAAGATATTATAGCGGTTGCAAACGCGACTGAAGGGGTTGTTCTATTTGATTCAAGGTATTTTAATAAGAAGGCAGTCTTGTTTGCCGATAGTCTAGCCTTATCTGTTAAATGTCCTAGAAATGAATCATTTTTAATTGGTGGGGGCATGAGTTTATTTGTTTGGGACGTTGGAACAACAAGTGAGATACTTCATATCCAAGAAGCAGAAGCATTTTATGATGTTGCATTGTTAAATAATGATACACAAATTGCTGTCGCCGGCCGTGGTAATGAACACAACATGGTAGAGATATATAATATTGAAGATGGGACAAAAGTAAAAGAATGGATTGCCTCCAAAAAGCATGTTAAAGTAATTGAATCCTTTGGGGGTAATGTCTTAGTTACATTATCAGATGATCAATATTTAACCGTTTGGGAAAATGGAAAAACAATTTCTAAAATACAGACAAAAGGTGCGAAATCCAGATGCTTCACTGTAAACGAAATTGACGATGTAATTTTTGTTGGACTTAATAACGGCGATATCCTTTTATGGAACAAAACAACAAGAGGTACACAAATATTTGCTAAGGCTCATAATGGAGTGGTTAATTCTTTATCATTAAGTCAAGATGGCAAGCTTCTAGCTAGTGGTGGTACAGATGGCGTCATTTGCATTTGGGATTCTGATGTTGGGAGTACTAATTTCGGTAAGCGCATAAGGAGCATTGAAGCAAAAACAAATTGTCAAGGAATGAAAATCTCGAGTATTAGAATGAGTAATAGAAGTAATTTTGACTCAGAATTCAAGATTGATGGTTATACTGCACTTTTAGAGTTTTTTTATACTCGTGGAGCTTTGTTGGATGAAGAACAAATTAAAAGAGTAGAACAAATGAAAAATATGGTAAGTGATAAAAATAAAAGTGCGGTTAGAAAGAAAAAAGTGAATTGATTTTTTCCTGTTGATGTTGTAATACAATTCATTTATAAAAACCTCGTTTGCCATTCTTGTCAACGATTAAAAAAATTTCAAAACAATGAAGCAGCGGGGATCCGTGGTCAAGACCCAATTAAGTAGACAATCAATAAACACCTAGGCTGAAAACTGGCGTCTGTATTCGACAGGCGTCAGTTTTTTTATTTTCTTGGCGGGCGTTTTCGTTGTAAAAATGAAAATATTGAATAATTCTCCTTCTGTGCCTCGTCTAATGTTGGAATATCATAAGGATAGTGCCCTTCCGTTTTAAGGAACGTGAAGAATCTCTCCATTGAGGCATTGTCTAAACAATTGCCTCGGCGTGACATGCTGATTTGGGCGCCAACCTGTGGCAGTATGTCGTGGTAGTCGTAAGTGTGTTGTATCGTGCTAAATTACCCCAAAAAATCTTGTTAGGTTATAAAAATCGTCTGTAGCTGGAAATTGACGACATGGTTGACATGGAGCCTCAACGGGTATGAATCACTTCGAAGGGCGAAGACACGGGCTTCGCAGAGGCCAACAAGCCAATCATGCCCGCCACTCCAAGTAAACCATGTCTACTTTACTAGAAATAATCAACCGTGGAGCATGACGGTTTTTGGGGTAATTTTCGATGATTAAACACAAATATGAAGATTGTCTGGAGAAAGTCGGCTATTCGACCCCTCATTGACTTAGATTTATGGAGGCAAAGTATTGAATTGCCCTCTATCGCGGGTTTCTTGAAGAATACGATTATAAATTACTTTTCCGGTCAAGATTTGTCCGTACATGTTTCGGGAGGGGAAGTACTTCTTCGGCAAATGCCTATTGACCTACGAATCGCCTTGATTTCCCTTGGGAAGGGGGATCCTTATAAGGTGGTTTTTCGTATTTCAAATCAATATTTTGAGATTTTCTTATTCCGTCATCCGCGTCAAAAATGATTGGAACGTTACTGATGAAGCGCTATTCCTTCTGAATGGAGTAGCGCTTGTGACGTTAGGTAACCCAGTCTACTATTTGGGCTGAACATTATAAAATGGGCATGTATTATATATTGTGCTGATCTATAACCGTAGGATATGTTATATTATTCCTATTAGTTCAATATTGAGGGTGAAAATATGTCTCTTGAACCTATTCCCATAAGAAAACTGATCCAAAGAACTATGTCTGGGGAAATAAGAATTCCAGCTTTTCAAAGAGGATTTGTATGGAGCTCTGAAAAGGTAGCATTTTTGTTAGATAGCATTTATAATGGCTATCCCGTCGGTTCAATTTTATTATGGAGAACTAGGGAACAATTAGCATCTGATAGGGATCTCGGTCCATTCATACTCCCTGAACCACCTGACCAGTATCCAATGGATTATGTTCTCGACGGCCAACAAAGACTAACTTCATTATTTGGTGTATTTCAAACAGAACTTACTCCTTCGACAAGCGGTGATTGGTTTGATGTGTACTTTGATATTAGAGACAAGCAATTCCTAGCGATTGCAGATAGAGAATATGTCGAGAGTCATCATTTTCCATTAAATACGCTGTTTGATTCAGTAAAGTACAGACGTGCAACAGAGAGTTTTAGTGATGATGAAAAGCAAGTGGTTGATGAGGTACAAGAAAGATTTAAAGAGGCAACAATTCCCGTTGAGACAGTAGAGACCCCTTCAAGGGAGCATGTTGCGATTATATTTGAGAGAATAAATAGAGCAGGTATTCCCCTGGATACTTACCAACTGCTCACGGCTTGGACATGGAGTACTGAATTCGACTTGAAGGAAAAGTTTCAGTTGCTCGCGGATGAACTCGAACCCTTTGGCTTTGGTGAAATCGATAGCGAACCAGACCTCTTATTAAAATGTTGCAGTGCCGTAGTTACAAACAGTGCTGCAGCAAGGGATTTAATTAATCTAAACGGTCCTGAGGTTCGTGAACGGTTCGAAGAGATTAGAAATGGAATATTACTATCCATTGAGTTTTTAAGAACACAACTTCATATCTATTCGATGAAGGTCTTACCTTATCCAGCTATGATTATTCCACTAACAAAGTTTTTTGCGACTACGAGGACAGCCGGCACCGGCTATACCGAAGTTCAGCGCAGACAGTTAATAAAGTGGTTCTGGAGAACGTGCTTTGCTAGACGATACTCAAGTAGTCTTGATAGAGCGCAAGCTTCTGATATAGCGGCAATGGCTGCATTAAGAGTTGACGGGAATCAGGATATATCCCGATTTCCATGTAATGTGGACTCCACCTTCTTTTTGAATAATCAATTCTATTTAGGTGCACTTAACACAAAAATATTCATTGTCATGCTTGCTCAGAAGCTACCAAGAAGTTTTCTATCAGGGGCGGCGGTAAACCTAGCGGAAGTTCTGAAGTTGTGCAACAGAACAGAATTTCATCATATTTTCCCTAAAAATTTTTTGGACCGGAATGGGATTGGCCCGAAAGAACAAAATGTTTTGGCCAATTTGTGCTTCTTGTCTAATGCAGACAACCAAAGAATAAAGGCAAGATCACCTCAAGAATATAAAGAATGGATTGACCGTGATCAATATAATGTTATTTTGGATAGCGGTTTAATACCAAGGGATGGACTAGATCTTGCCTACACGGATTTCTTGAGGGAAAGGGCAACTTTACTAACTGAGTTTGCAAATACACTAATTTAAAATGAGGGTCATGTAAGTGGTACTTACCAATACATGGCCCTCATTTTTAATTGAGATGTTAAGTTATTTCGGAGGTGTCCAGGAACATGAGGAATCTCATTACTGATGCTAGCGTCCTTTAAGTGCTGCGGGGATACAACAAGTGGTGGGAGTCCGGAATGGTTCCTGATGATTTCGCCAAGCCCGTGAAGCGGTTCGCATACTATGACGCAGAGCAGAGCTTCAAGCATCCGACGATTCGGCGCCATGTG
Organism: Paenibacillus antri; assembly: GCF_005765165.1. Taxonomy (NCBI): domain Bacteria; kingdom Bacillati; phylum Bacillota; class Bacilli; order Caryophanales; family Paenibacillaceae; genus Paenibacillus; species Paenibacillus antri. Next base: position 281,737 of record NZ_VCIW01000006.1, read on the forward strand.
ATCTTAACCGGGCCAAGACGTGTTGGGAAGTCGACGATCATATATCAGATGATCCACGATGCGTTGGACAAGCAGGTGTCAGCAAGGAACATCCTCTACGTGTCATTCGATCATCCGATGTTAAAGATTTCAGGGATCGACCGAATCCTCAAAGTGTTCATTAACAATTTAGCCATTGACGAAAACATCTCACTTTTTCTAGACGAGATTCAATACGCACAAGATTGGAACTGCTGGTTGAAGGCCATCTACGGCCAAAACCCAAACTATCGAGTGATGGCAACGCAATCGGTCACTCCAGACCGAGACGACAATATGCCCGAAAGCGGCGTCGGACGCTGGGTCCAAATCAGAATTCCGACGCTCTCCTTCTACGAATACCTTGAACTGCGCGGGATCGAGGTCGCGACACTACCCGATAAGATTAAGCCGACAGCTCTAAGCGAGCTGAGCGCCAGGGATCTGAATGAACTCATGGGCAAGCTGCAGCCGTTGGAGAGACATTTTCATCGATATCTTCTGATTGGTGGGTTTCCGGAAATTGCGTTGTCGGACGATGTGTCGTATGCCCAGCGAATTATTCGCGAGGATGTCGTGGATAAGGTGCTGAAGCGGGACATGGTGGCGTTGTTCAATGTTCGGCATATCGACGAGCTGGAGCGAATCTTTCTGTACCTCTCCATGACGACGGGGAATATCATCGAGGCGGCGACGATCTCGAACCATATGGATATTACGCGTCCGACGGTGCTGAAATACTTGAACTTCCTGGAGCTTGCGAATCTCATCTATATGGGGTATCCGGTGGATATGGCGGGGAAAAAGGCGCTGAAGGCCAAGCCGAAGGTGTATCTCGCCGATGCGGCGATTCGGAATGCCGTGCTGCTGCAGGGCGTGAGGAAGTGTTGCATGATCCGGAGCAGATGGGGATGATCGTGGAGTCGGCGGTCTACAAGCATGTTCACACGGTTTATTACAACTTCAACCCTAAGGTGGGGTATTTCCGGGATTCGGCTTCGCAGAAGGAGATCTGTATTGTCGTTATGATGCCTACGGCGAAGATTCTGCTTGAGATTAAGTACCGTGAACACCCGAAGATCAAGGAGTCGGAGGCGATCGTCGAATGGTCTCGGAAGGGGAACGGCGCGAGGGCATCGCTGCTTATCACGAAGAATGCCGAGGGTTACGGGATGCTGGATCACGCGCCGATTATGCGGATTCCGGCCTTTGCCTTCCTCTATTTGCTTGGACATGCCGAGAAGTCGAGATTTCGGGAAGCGTCGCTCCGATGAGAGCGGCGTTTTTTTGTCGTCTTTATGCGTTAGATGGTAGCCGATCATCCCCTTATTTATATCACGAACACATTTACGGCTCCGCGGCGGATGGTCCGAAAACACTCTCGTCCAGTACGGATTTAGGCTGACGGAAACATTTAATAGTGCGGTCAGTCCTAGTTTTTTAGGTAACAATCCCCCGAAAGCATCATGTTTACTTCGAACGGGTCCCTTATAATGGAGTAGTTGTCGGACTTACATTTATTGGAGACACGTTCCGAAAAGGAGGAGAATGATGAGCAGTGCCAATATGCAAACATGGAGGGGACGAGCAGCTAAGTTGATGCTTGTCGCGCTGGCGGTGATGTTGGCGATTGGAGGGGTCCCCCTGCTGTCGGACGACTGGGAGAGCCGCGCTTATGCGGCGGATCACTTTACGATCGACACGGTCGCAGGGACCGGAGTTTTAGGCAACACAGGAGACGGGGGGCCGGCGACTTCCGCCCAAATCAATACGGCTTACCATGTTGCCGTAGACGACGATGGCAATCTGTATATTCCGATTTACCTCAATCATGTGATCCGGAAGGTGGATACGGCCGGCAACATCACGACGGTCGTCGGCACCGGAGTCGAGGCGAGTATTTTCGTCCCTTCGGGAGACGGCGGCCCGGCGACTTCGGCTACGTTGCGATTCCCCACGTCCGTGGCCTTCGACAGCGAAGGGAATATGTATATCACGGAAATCGGCTTTGAGCGCGTACGCAAGGTGGATAAGGACGGCATCATTACAACGGTAGCCGGCTCGAGCAAGGGTCAACTGGGCTATGACGGCGACGGCGGGTTAGCGACTTTTGCCTTGCTGAACCGTCCGGTGGATGTGGCCGTGGATCACGAAGATAATCTTTATATTGCGGATCTCTTCAATAATGTCATTCGGAAGGTGGATACAGAGAACGGTATCATCACCACGGTAGCCGGTAATGGAATCGCCGGTTACTCGGGAGACGGCGGTCCGGCGGTATCGGCGCAATTGAATACGCCCTATTCCATCGACTTCGACGGCAATGGGAATATGTATATCGCAGATCGAAATAACAATCGGGTGCGGAAAGTGGATACGTCCGGGAATATCAGTACGGTGGCCGGCACGGGAAGCAACGTCTCTTCCGGCGACGGCGGTCCGGCGACGGCTGCCGGGTTGGCTTTTCCGACCGGAATTACCGTAGACGACGACGGAACGGTGTATGTCGTGGCGAGCAACAGTAATACCGTTCGGAAAATCAGTCCGGCCGGCATCATCACGACGATTGCCGGGACCGGCGTCGCCGGGGACAGCGGCGACGGCGGGCCGGCGACGTCGGCACAGCTGAAAGTCCCGCTCGGGATCGATATGGACGATGACGGGAATCTATATGTTTCGGACTACGGCAACCACAAGATCAAAAAGCTTGAAGCGGTTACCCATACGGTCACATTCGACAAGAACGGCGGGGATACGGAGGCAACCCCAGCGACCTTGAACGTGAGGGACGGCGAGACGGCGACTGCCCTCCCAGCGCCGCCGACCCGTTCCGGCTATGCGTTCGCGGGATGGAATACGCTGCCGAACGGCGGCGGAACCGTCTTCGACGCGACGACCGTCGTGAGCGGTGATGTGACCGTATACGCCCAGTGGGGTCCTCCCAATGCTCCCGCCAACCTAAGGGCTACTCCCGGCAACGGTCAAGCGACTTTGGCCTGGGACACGGTCACGTCAGCCGTCTATTACAGCTTGTATATCGGCACCGCATCAGGTGCATACGATCCAATGCCGTTCACCACGGTGACAGGGGTTACTTACACGGCAACAGGCCTTGTCAACGATACGACGTATTATTTCGCGGTGAAGGCGCACAACGCCGCAGGAGCCAGCGGATTTTCGAACGAAGCGAGCGCGACGCCGCGAGCTCCCGAACCGTCTTCGCCGCCGGCGCCGCCGTCGGATTCCGATTCCGGTTCCGGGCGGCCTACGATTCAAGTCGTCGACGGTAACGACGATTCCCTCGTATCGAACGCCGATATCGTCCGCTCGACCGCGGGCGACGGGCGCCGGCAAGCGTCGGTCGAACTGACGAAAGAGCAGGCGGCTCGGGCGATCGACAAGCTGGGGGCGCACGAATCCGTTTTCGCGAAAATGCTTATCCCGGACGACATCGACGGTAACGTCAAGTTGTCGGTGGCGTTCCCGAAGGCTTCGGCAGATTTGCTGTCCGAAGGCGGGATCCGGATGGAGATCGCCGCGAAGCAGGCGCGTGTCGTCATCCCGAATACAACGTTCGAAGGAGTCACGGACGAACTACGGTTCCGCGTCGTACAGGCCGGGGAAGAGGACATCGAATCGATCGAAAAGGCGGCAACGACGGATCCGCTCGTGCTCGAGGCCGCAAGAGGCGGCAAGGTCGAAACCGTCGGTCATCCGACGACGATCGGATCGAACGCGACCGGCGACGGATACGAGGCGATTCTGCCGCTGACCGGCGCGCCGCTCAGCGACGAACAGCTGAAGAGCGTCGCGGTCTTCGCGTCGTATGACGACGGTACGAAGGCGCTGGCGAGAGGAAGCATCGTCCCCTATGACGGCGAAGATCGGCTTGGGATCCGCTTTCCCGTCTCCGCCGGCAAGACGGGCACGTTTGCCGTTATCCGTTGGATGCATCCGGAGCATCAAGCGTTTCTGTTCGGTTATGCCGACGGGACGTTCGCTCCGGACCGGAACGTAACCCGCGCGGAGATCGCCGCGATGTTGGTCAGGGTGTTCGACCGGGATGAGGATGCGACGCCCGGAGCGTTCCCGGACGTGGGGGATGGACATTGGGCCAAGGCGTACATCGACCGCGCCTCCGGCAGGAGCCTCATGATCGGATATCCCGACGGCAGCTTCAAGCCGGACGCGACGATCACCCGGGCGGAGATGGCGAGCGCGATCGCCCCGTTGCTGCCCGAAGCATCGGGCGCAAGCGCGGGATTTACCGATACCGAAGGAAGTTGGGCGAAAGCCGTCATCGAGCGAGCGGATGCGGCAGGTATCGTGAACGGGTATGAGGACGGCACGTTCCGCCCGAATTCGACGCTGACCCGCGCCGAGGCGGTCGCGATGCTCGACAGGCTGCTGGGCCGCGGGCCGCTGATCGGAGCGCCGCAGCAATGGCCGGACGTCACGCAAGCCCACTGGGCATACGGCTATATCCAGGAAGCGTCCATGGACCATTCCTACGAGAAGCAGCAGGACGGCACGGAGAAGTACATTTCGGAACCGTAAACCGGTTCCCGCAAGCCCGTTCATCGGACGGCTGGGCCAGCGCCCGTCTCCGGTTGAACGGGCTTGCTCTGTAATCGTAAGACATAAACTTAAGCGCCGCTCCACATGGGAACGGCGCTAGCAACGATGAGACTATCTTTTCACCACAGGCACCCAAAACTCGCCGTAGAAGGAGCCGTCATCGTTAGCGATTCGATAAGTCGCATTCGGCCCGCCGATGTAGGCGTAATCCGTGATTCGAGGCAAAACGCCGCCGAAAGCAAGATAGGTCAGCTGATCGAACAAAGCGCCCTTCTCCCCGGTTCCCGCGACCACGATGTACTCGCTCTCCGGAAACTCGATGATGCGCGTGGCGTCGCCCACGGATTTCCCGGCCTCCACTGCGAAATAATTCCACGGTTTGCCTTGATACACCTCGTTGACCGACCATTCGCGATCGTCTTTCGCGGCGCCCTTGAGCTTGTCGAAACGTCCGTCGGCCTTGAGTTTGCCCCAAAATTCGGCTTTTTCCTTCTGCAAAGCCGTCATGTCCTGGAAGTTCGAACGGATCGAGAACCCATAAGCGGTTAATGTGAATGATTTTTTGTGTTCGATCGTGTAATCTGCCATGCGAGCCTCCTTGATCCGACCGAGAGATTAACCTGCGACTTTTTTGGCGCGAAGCCACATTTCGCCGTAGTACTCGCCATGTTCGGCGGCTTTGACGAAGGTGGAGTTCCCCGGACCCACGTATTTGTAGTCTGTGATTTGTTGCAGCACGCTGCCGAACACGTTGCCTGTGATTTCATCGGCGAGCGTGTCTTGATTCGCGCCTGTGCCGGGCACGACGATGTAGTCGCCTGCGAGGAAATCGAAGACGACCGCGCCTTCCAGATCGAATTCGCCCATCACGCCGAAGCCCCGCCACGCCTTGCCGTCGAGCACGTAGTTAATTTGGTATTCTTGCCCGTCCGCGAGCGCGAGAAGTTCGGCAAGCTTCCCGTTTTCCGTGATTTCGGCTTTTTTCGCCGCCGTTTTTGCCGCGTTGCCTGCCCAATCGTTATAGTCCTCAAGTGTAACACCGAAAGCCGTCATTTTGAAGTTTTCCGCGATGGTTTGGATGGAATAGGTCGTCATTTTCTATCGCTCCCTTAAGGTTTCTCTTACAAGATCGATACTATTGGCTAAATGTATCAGAAAGTGATACTCTTTATAGATCATGAAGAAAACGGAACGGATTAACCTCATCATGCGGTACATCAATAACCGCGCGCATTTTACGATTGCCGAGATTCAGCGGGAATTCAAGATTTCCCGCGCGACGGCGATTCGCGACATTAATGAGATTCAGGAAATGGGTTTTCCGCTGACGACCGAGCTTGGGCGCGGCGGCGGCTACTTCGTCATGCAAAATCAATATTTGCCCGCCGTTCGCTTCACGCCGGACGAGCTGAAGGCGATTGTGATCAGCTTTATGGCTTCGAAAAATTCGCAGCTGCCCTATCTGCAGAATCGCCGCTCGATCACTGAGAAGCTAATCGGCATCGCGTCGCAAACGCAGCAAGACGAGCTGATCGAGCTGAATCATATCTTGCTATTTGAAAATACGAATCCTGCGAATCCGAATCTTCTGGAGCTCGACGATGCGGCGCCTCCGGAGCTGAACCAACTGATTTCGCTTGCCGTGCGGGATAAGCACTTGCGCTTGACTTATGAGGCGAGCCCTGGATGGCCGCAGTTGATGGACGTTTATTTGCTGCATATTTTTAACTCGAACGCACAGTGGCTTGCCGAGGTATACGATTTCGATATGGATGAATTTCGTTATTTACCTGTTGATATGTTGCGGGATTCGGCAATTTCCGAGAAGAAGATGAGATGGTCTGAGGAAGAGATCATGAATAAAAAACGGCTTCGTTCGCGGGAGTCCAATCTTGTGGTGAAGCTGGATGCGACCGGGATTCGGCGCTTTAAGCGTATGCACCCTCCGGGGATTATTTTATCCCTTACCGGAATGTTCCAGTCCAGCGGAATTTTTCATGCTCAATTGGATGTGTCCGATGTCGAGGCGCTGGCGTATTATGCGGATTGGCTTTTGTTTTTGGGGGGAGGGATCGAGTTTGAGCGGATTCCTGTCGAGCTGCGTACGATTTTAGAAGAGCGGTTAGCAAAATTAAAATTTCCTTGAATTCTATCCGGATTCGGCTTCGCAGAAGGAGATCGACATTGTCGTCCTGATGCCTACGGCGAGGATCCTCCTTGAGATGAAGTATCGCGATACGAAAAATGCCGAAGAATACGGGATGCTGGAGCATGCGCCGATTATGCGGATTCCGACCTTTGCCTTCCTGTACCGGACGGACATCGGCAAGAAGGCGTTGCAATTGGAAAAGGCGTCGTTCCCTGCGGGGGAACGGCGCCTTGTTCACGATGTGGGAATTGCAGATTATTGCGGCATATCCAACTCCACGGTTGCTCCCATCCCGAGATTGCGAGAAGTTGCTTAACGACAAAAGAAGACGAGATTCCCGTGGAAGCGTCGCCCCGACGAGGGCGGCGTTTCTTCGTCGCCAGGACCCCGGAGCCAATCGTGTATTGTTGTGCGCGCAGTAAAAGCGACAGCCGTATTATATACAAATTCAATATATTTATATCGAAATCACTATGTTAGTATAAACATCGAGGTCGGAGCAAGCGGGGGAAAATATGAAGAAAAAATGGTTCTATCGCATGTTGTTGTCCTACGCGCCTATTCTGCTGTTTCTGGTGCTGGCCTTGAGTTTGTTTTTTTATGTGAAATGGAATGCCGAAACGAAGGTGAGAATTCAGAACACAAACGGACTCTTCACCTCCCATGTGGCCAGCGTGCTGGATTCATCCATGAAGACCATTGAGAAATCTGTCATCCAGATGATGCTGACCGATGAGCTGATCGAAGACTATCTCAACAGCACGCAACCGACACCGCCTTATACCATTATGGAAATTTCCAATCGTCTAGCGGATCTAAGAACGATGTTTCCGATTACAGGCGACGTGTATATTTATAAATCCTCGACAGGCGAAGTCATAACGACCAGCGCATTATTCAAGCTCGACGGCTCCTTCCAAGACGAGGATTTTCTGCGGGAAGCGATTCGTCATGCGGATCCCGGAAGGTGGACGTCCCCGCGGCAGTTTCGCCAGTTTGCTTCCGACGCCTCTCAAGAGGTCGTCTCCCTTGTCAAACGGGTTCCGATTACTTCGACTACTGGAAAAGGCGTGGTCGTGGTCAACATCAAGCTCGGGGCCATCCAGAGCTTGATGAAAGCAGTTAACGCGGATACCTCGAGCTATATGCAGCTTACCGGGGGCGACGGGGCGTTGATGTACCGGACGAACGAGCCGCCGCTGGCGGAATGGGGGGTAAGCCGTGTCGAGTCCTCCTACTCCGGCTGGCGGCTTACTGTCGGCGTTCCCCAATCCGAGGAGCGGTTCATGACTGTTTTTTTGGACGGTTGGACGCTTCCGACGTTGGTTACCATGCTGCTGAGTATTTTGGTTCTTACCTACGTCACCCACCGAAACTACAAGCCGATCGAGCGGATTATGATGCAAATCGGCCAATATACGCTGAAACGCAGTTTGCAAGTCGGCAAAGGCGGAAACCATAATGAATTCCAATTCATATCGATCGCTCTGGACAATCTAATCGAGAAGACGAATGAGTATGAAGCCAAACATCAAGACGATCTGCTAATCCGGAAGCGGTACTGGTTCTACGAGTTGGTGGACGGCAATTTCTCGTTGACTGCTTCCGAATGGGAGCATGAGGCCGGCGAATTGGAGCTGCCCGACTCATTCCGGTCCACGCTTGTGGCGGTAACGGTACTTGACAACCATGAGCAATTCTTAAGAGCCTATAACACTCGCGACCGGAGTCTGCTGAAATTCGTCGTTCAGGGAGTCTGGAATGAAATATGCGGAAATCACGGCATGACCGTCTGGTCGGAATGGAAGGATGCGGACCAGCTGATTTCCATTCTATACACCGGGCAAGACCGGGATCCGGCATTGGTGCTCCACATCGCCAACGAGTTGAGGAGCTGGGTAGCCGAACACCTCCAGTTTACCGTGTCCGTCTATCTAGGCAGTACGGCCGAGGAGAGCGACGATATCCATAGTTCCTATCGAGCGGCGCTGCAAGCAGGCCAATACCGTAACCTTCATGGCTACAACAAGGTATACCCCGCAACGGAATGGAGGCTGGCCGCCAAGGGCGATTTATATGTCCATCTGACAACGGCCAGGCAGCTGGTGAAGCTGCTCCGCGCCGCCGATCCGGCTTGGACGGACCTGTTCCAACGCTTGTTCCGAGAGATGAGACAGGATGAATTGCTTCGGGATCAGTGCGCCGAGGTCGTCGCATATGTCTTCTACTCCCTGGAGAAGGAGATGAGCGAGCTTCCGGAGACGCTATTGGCGGAATGGATGGAGATCTTCCGCCGGCACCCTCCCGCGGCGATTCTGGCGAAGGAACTGAACCGAGAGATGGAAAACAGTCTGTTGTTATTCCTCCAGGCCATGTTCGACGCTTTGCGCGAATGGCGGCATGCGGAACCGAAGATGACCGCGGTGGAGCAGATTACTCAATATGTGAATAGCCACTATGCCGATCCCGACCTGTCGTTGGATCTTATCGGCGACACCTTCGGGTTGGCTCCGCGGTTGGTCAGCAAGCTGTTTAAGGCCGGAACGGGCATCCGCTTTATCGACTACGTTCTAGAACTGAGAATGAAGGAGGCGGAGCGGCTTCTGAAAGAAACGAATCTATCGGTCCAGAACATCGGTATGCAGGTAGGCTATCCACAGGTAATCTCCTTCATTCGGACATTCAAGAGGTATTCCGGCCAAACCCCGGGGGAATATCGCAAGATGTCCTAACCATCGTGACATAAAAGTTTAGAGGCGAAAAATGTTTATATCTATCCGCCATACTCGTCGCATCGCGTTCTTGGTGCAAGCCGTTTCCGCTAGCGGAGACGGCTTCTTTGCGCGGGCGGCTTCGCACAATTGATTATCCGGGGAAAAGTGTAAATTGATTACGGCTGTCTTAAGGGCCTATATTCATGGTGTGCTTGAGGCCATCCTGCAGGAGGAAGCACGGCAGAGCAAGTCCGGAACTTGTCCTTATTCATTACTGACCAGGAGGTGATTTTCATCAGCCGGATTTGGAGGCGAAATGTGCCTCTCTACCTGATGTTCGTACCCATCATTGCGTTCTTCGTTATTTTTAAATACGTTCCGATGGGCGGGGCGGTCATTGCATTCAAGAAATACAATATGATGGATGGAATTCTCCACAGTCCGTGGGTCGGATTCGACAACTTCCGTCTCCTGTTCAGCACGCCTACGCCCATTCAGATCATCCGCAATACCTTGATGTTAAGTCTTCTGTCTATCGTCATCGGATTTCCGTTCCCGATTATTCTCGCGATCCTGTTGAATGAGGTCCGCCGGATGTGGTTCAAGCGGATGGTTCAGACGCTGGTGTATCTGCCGCACTTTTTCTCATGGATTATCGTAAGCGGAATGATCGTGACGATCTTCTCGCAGCAGAACGGTATTGTAAGCGGGTGGTGGGAGAGTATTACCGGCCATACGTATCCCTTCTTGTACCGCGAAGGTTCATGGCTAGCCATCTTCGTAGGCTCCGGTATTTGGAAAGAAGCGGGCTTCAGCGCCATTATTTATCTAGCGGCTTTAACCAGCATCGACCCGGCGCTGTATGAAGCGGCCAGTATAGACGGTGCCTCCAAGTGGAAGCAGATCCGCCATGTGACGCTGCCCGGACTGCAGGTGACCATTGTACTGATGTTGATCTTGTCTATGGGCCGGGTCATGGAGGTGGGGTTCGATCAAATTTACATGCTGCAAAATTCCACCGTATCGGACGTCTCGGAAGTGATCAGCACCTATATTTACAAGGTCGGATTGATGGGCTCGCAATTCAGTCTGACGGCGGCGATCGGCTTGTTCGAATCGTTGGTTGGCTTCGTCCTTGTTCTTATCACTAACGCCATTGCAAGGAGGTTCGGACATGGACTCTGGTAACAAGGGGGGAGCGGCCCTGTGAAGCCGTCGATGGGAGAGCGCGTCTATTTGGTCGGCGTCTATTCGGTTTTGACCATCGTCGGCTTGCTATGCCTGTTGCCTCTGATGCACATCGCATCGATTTCGACCAGCTCGCTTCAGGCCGTCTCTGCGGGCCGGGTTACCTTGTTCCCGGTAGAGATGACGTTCGCGGCATATACGCAGCTGTTTGAGAACTCCCCTGTCGTATCCGCCTTCAACAATAGTGTGGCGATTACGCTGGTCGGAGTGGTTCTCAGCATGGGGTTTACGATCTTAGCCGCATATCCGCTCACTCGAGCCTATTTTTTGGGGCGCCGGCTATTTATGATGGGGATTGTGTTTACGATGCTGTTCAACGGGGGGTTAATCCCCACCTACTTGACCATCCGGAATCTCGAGCTGATCAATACCTATTGGGCTTTGTGGCTGCCAGGGCTCGTAAGCGTCTTCAACATGCTGGTGTTACGAACGTTTATCGAAAATATTCCCGGCGAAATCGACGAAGCGTCCAGGATGGACGGGTGCGGGGAATGGCGATACCTGCTCCAAGTCGTCCTGCCGCTGTCAATGCCGGTAATCGCTACGTTGGCGTTATTTTACGGCGTCGGGTACTGGAACTCCTTCTTCAGCGTCCTGATGTACATTAATGAGCCGGACAAATACAATATCGCGGTGCTGGTCCAGCAGCTGATTCAGAGTCAGATGATGCTTGCTCAGATGAACGGCCTGGAATCGTCCGAGCAGCTGAATTTGTCTCCGGACATGGTGAACTCGGCAGCGATCATCATCATGGTACTGCCATTGCTGTTCGTTTATCCGTTATTGCAAAAGTACTTCGTTAGAGGTGTCATGATCGGTGCCGTTAAAGGGTAACGAACCAAATAAGGGGGACGCGCAAAATGAAAATGAAAATCGTGAAGCCGGCTTTGGTCGCGGGAGCGATTGCTTGCACAGCAATTGCGGCAGCCTGCTCAAACTCCGCTCCGGAGGAAGTCGGCGGCGTCGAAACATCAGCGCCTAAAGAGAAGCCATCGCTCTCCATATCCATCTACGATAGGGGCAATGTGCCTCAGGAAATGGGGACCATCGACAATAATCGCTGGACGAAGTGGCTGAACGAGAACGGGCCAGTCAACGGGAAATATGTCCCGATCCCGCGAGGCGAAGCGGTGCAGAAGCTGAATTTGCTGTTTGCCTCCGGGGATGCGCCGGACGTGGTGTTTGAATTCGACACCCGCTTCCGCGATCAAATGTATCAGCAGAAGATGATCATGCCCGTGGACGAACTGATCGAGAAGAGCAGCACCGAATACAAGCAACTGTTGCAGAAATATCCGGAAATCAAGAAGGCGGCCACCAAGCCGGACGGGAACATGTACGAATTCGGCCGGGTATCCCCGCTTGTGGGCTTCCAAGCGCTATTCATCCGTCAAGATTGGCTGGACAAGCTGGGGCTTCAAGCGCCGCAGACGACCGAAGAACTGTTTGAGGTGGCCAAGGCCTTCACGGAGCAGGATCCCGACGGCAACGGCGTGAAGGACACCTTCGGAATTGCCCTGAGCGGCGAAACGGGCGGGACGATCAACACCATGTTCCGCAACGTCACCTGGGTGGTGGAAGACGGGAAGCTAGTGCGGGGTTGGAAACAGGAAAATGCGGCCAATGCCTTCAAGAAACGGCTGTACGACGCCGGATTGGTCGATAAGGATTTTCTTGCCGACAAGAACGGACAGAAAGCCCAGCAGGATTGGAACAACGGTAAGATCGGCATCTTCGTGGGCCGGACGATCGATTTGGTCAACTTCAATCAATATTATGAGCAGTTGAAAAATAACGTCCCGACTGCCGAGGTGAAGGCGATCAAATTGCCGGAGTCCGAATTCGGCCGATTTGTCATCGGCGTCAACAACCCTGTGCAGATGACCACGATCATCAATGCCAAAACCAAAGACCCGGAAGCCGCTATGGCATATATCGATTTTATGGCGTCCCGTACCGCCGGCGAAATGCTTCGATTCGGCCAGGAAGGAGTGGATTCCGTAAAGGGTTCCAATGGATGTCTCCAGCCGATCGACGCCGAGAAATTCAACAAGGAAGTGTCGTGGAACATAGACTTCCAACTGCTGCTCTCTCGGGTCGAATTGGGCGCTTGTACGGATATTCAAAGCCAATTGGATCCTTCGAAGCCTCTGGAACAGGATTTCCTCCGGCTGATCAAAGAAAATAATGAAGCGAACTTAAGCGCCGACGTGGAATATGCGCCTATCACTTACGGGGAACACATGCCGACGCTTCCCGAGGAGCTCAACATGATCAACAGCAATGTGTCGAAGATCGCGGATCTGTACAATAAGGCGATCGTATCCGGACCCTCCTACACCATCGAGCAAGCTTTCAATGAAGCGCAGGATCTCTGGAACAAATCCGGAGGCGACAAGCTGGAAGCCTTCTATTCGGATTGGTACGGCAACAATTCGGAGAAAGCGTTCTTGGCTAAGGATATGTGGAAATTCGTTAAGAATTAATCGGCCGTTCAAGGAGAGAGAACCATGACAATGATGTTTACGGATACGGACCGGGGAAGATCTTTCGCGAAAGATCCAGCCGTTGTCAAACTGAAGGGCGTCTATTACATGTACTACACCACAGCTCCCGATCGATCGGATCAATCCGATACAGGCTGGGGGATGGGAAGAGGGATTGGAATCGCCCGCAGCGGCAATCTGCGGGATTGGGAGAAAATCGGCGAGATCAAGCCCGAGCAGGCATGCGAGAAGAACGGCATCTGCGCCCCGGGGGCTATCGTGCTGGACGGTAAGGTGCATCTGTTCTATCAAACGTACGGCAACGGGGCCAAGGACGCGATCTGCCACGCCGTCTCCGACGATGGGGTGCGCTTTACGAAGGACAGTTCGAATCCGGTGTTCTCCCCGACAGGCGACTGGAATAACGGCAGGGCGATTGACGCCGATGTCATCGTGTGGAAAGGCCAACTGTTTATGTACTTCGCTACCCGGGACCCGGCAGGGAAAATCCAGATGCAAGGCGTGGCCGTTGCCGAGCTGGACTCCGGCTTCGGCAGAGGCTCCTGGAGACAAGTCTGCGACCGTTCGATCTTGAAGCCTGAGCTCCCATGGGAACAAGAATGCATCGAGGCGGCGGCGGTTTGCGAGCGAGAGGGGAAGCTGTTCATGTTCTACGGAGGGGCATATAACAATTGCCCTCAGCAGATCGGATGCGCCGTAAGCGAGGACGGCATCTCTTGGACAAGGCTGTTCGACGAGCCGTTCCTTCCGAACGGCAGCCCGGGCAGTTGGAATTCTAGCGAATCCGGCCATCCGTTCGTCTTTACGGACGAGGACGACCGTACCTACTTGTTTTATCAAGGAAACGCTGATATGGGGCGGTCTTGGTATTTATCTATGACCGAGATCGGCTGGCGCGATGGACTGCCTTTCCATATGGAGGCACGAATCTAAGAACTTCGTCTTGAGCTTATAACGAAAAACCCCCTTCAACAGACGTGAAGGGGGTGAAACCATCGCTAGCCGCCAAGAGCTTCGATCGCGAACGAGTTCGGTCCAAGCTTTCTGGCATGCTCGAGCATCTCTATGGAATTCTCGATAAACTGCCGTAGATCCGCGCCGTTGCCGGCCGGTCCGACCAACCCTCCGATATAGCAACCCATTTGTTTCGGGCAGCCGATACTGGAAAAATCAAAATGTTTCATATCCTCTATGATGCCTTGCGCGGTTTGCGCAGCCAAGTCCTTGCTCGCCCTAGCGAATACGATGAATTCGTCACCGGCCGCCCGGCCGATCGTCGCGCGAGTCAGATGCTTACCGACATTGGATTCGATCATTCGAAAACAGGCGACGATCACTTGATCTCCGACATCGAATCCGTACTCGTCGTTCACCTGCTTGAAATGGCTGATGTCGAACCGAAACACCGAGATCCGTTCATCCCCCGAATTCTGTGCCGCGATGCTTGCCGCCGCCTCCAGGAACATCTCCATGTTGGGCATGTTCTTCTTGATTTCATGGACGTCGGCGAACCCTGTTTGTTGCAAGTCGATGTTCTTATTCATTTTGAATCCCTCCTTCTCGACCATCGCGATGAGACGATCGATGGCGATTTTCTTCTGGATCTGTTCGTTCAGCGCCGAAGTGATCTCGATCCGCTTGCATACCAGTTGGTCGATAAACATCGTACGGTCGATCGGCCCGTCTAACAGTTCTTTGATTCGGATAAGGGAAAAGTCAAGACTCTTCAAAACCAAAATCCAGTTCAGCTTGTGGCCTTGCTCCTGCGAATAGGACCGATAGCCTGTCACCGGATCTTTGTCCGAGGGGGTAAGCAGGCCAATCTCGTCGTAATGTCGAAGCAGCTTCGTCGTGACATGGTTCCGTTCTGCGAACTCTCCAATTTTCAAAAGGGGCACCCTCTCGCGAGTTAATCCGGCCGGAATTCCTCGAGTTCATCATAATCCTTACCGTTACGGGAAAGTCAATACTAGAATCGTCAGTTTTTCTGTCCCCGAAAAACAATTTCGCCGCGGACCGATGAATTCGCGCCGGGTCGTTCGTCTAACGTAGTGAAGTCCAATAGGACGATCACTTACCCCTTAGGAGGAACGATCAATGACCGTTACACTGACCCCGTACATTACGCTGGAAGGAAAGGCCAATGAGGCAATCAGGTTCTATGAGCAAGCGATCGGCGCGGAGGTGCTGTTCCTCTCGACTTACGGCGATATGCCGAACATGCCGAACACGTTCACGGACGAGATGAAGGAGCTGGTGGCGCATGCGAAGCTGCGCGTAGGCGCATCGGAGCTGATGTTCTCGGATTCGCCCGGGGGCGCGGCGCCCGCGAGCGGCAAGCAGGTGACGATCTGCATTACGACGAAGGATGTCGCGCAATCGAGACGCTTCTTCGATGCGCTGAGCGAAGGCGGTCAAGTCAACATACCGTTCAGCGAGGAGTCGTTCAGCCCCGGATTCGGCGATGTGACGGACCGATTCGGCGTGACCTTCCAAATATATACGGAGATTGAACGCTAAGACCGAGTAACGGCGAAAACGATTTTGCTATTTCCGAAGGAAGCAAGCAACCGATCAAGCGCGAGACGAACCCTGTCAAGCGGAGAGTATAGGCGCGTGCCCCTGCTTTCCCCCGAAATCGCAATAAGTCGAAAACGCCCGATCTGGGCGAACCGGCACCCTGCCCGCTGAATAAACCATAGAAGAACAGTGGGAATTAAAGGCAGGGTGATTTCGACATGAGAAAGTTGGTCTTATTCAGTCTCGTCGGTTTTTTTGCGCAGCTGGTCGACGGGTCGCTCGGGATGGGGTTCGGGGCGACGTCGGGTTCGATGCTGCTGATGCTCGGCGTCGCTCCTGCGGTCGTATCGGCGTCGATTCATCTGGCGGAGGTCGGGACGACGGCGGCGTCCGGGGCCTCGCATATCTACTTTAAGAACGTAGACCGGCGGCTCGCCTGGAGGTTGCTGATCCCCGGGGCGATTGCCGCGTTCCTAGGCGCAGCGTTCCTAAGCTCCTTACCGGGGCATCTGCTGAAGCCGTTCATCGCGGCGTTCTTGACGGCGCTCGGGGTGTATATTTTAATTCGATTCTTGCTTCAAGCGAGACAGCGTCAAGACGAACCGGAACAGCAGCCCGCGTATTCGAAAAAGTTCGTCGTCCCGCTCGCGATCGTCGGCGGATTTTTCGACGCCGTCGGGGGCGGCGGATGGGGGCCGATCACGACGCCCGCGCTGCTCGCGAAGAACGGCGCGACGCCGCGCAAGGTCGTCGGCACGGTGGCGACGAGCGAGTTCGCGATCGCCGTCGCGGCGACGCTCGGCTTCGCGCTCTTCCTCGGCTGGGAGGCGTTCAACTTGTTCTGGGTGCTCGCGTTCGTCCTCGGCGGCATGTTCGCGGCACCGCTCGCGGCATACCTCGTGAAGGTCATACCGACGCAATATATGGGCGTGACCGTAGGCGGCTTCATTATTCTGACGAACCTCAACACGCTGCTCCAGTCGGTGGATTTCGTGCCGAGCGAGTGGACGGTTCCGATCTATATCGTCGTATTCGTCCTGTGGATCTCCGCGATCGTCTACCAATGGTCATCGCTCCGGCGCGTCGCGAACGCGTAACCGAATCCTTCCTGCATGCGTCGCCCTTAGGGCGGCGTTTTCCTGTTCTATGGCGTCTCACGCGTCTTGTGGACCGCATTTACGGGTACGCCATTACAAGAACTCGGCATGCCGAAAATCATGCTCGACATAGTAAGATACCATCATGAAAGGTATAACGGCGGCGGGTATATAGAGTAATTCGGCAAATGACGGATAAATATTGAGAAGCGCTTGAATTGTCATTTCCTCCATTTTCGGTGGAGTGCCGTTTCATAGGTGATATAATTAATTTTGATTATAGAAGCGAAGGCACGGGAAGGGAGTGGAAACTGTTATGTCGGAATCAGAACAGGATAAAATATATAACACCGCGGTGGAAGCAACGCTTGAGGTCATCGGAGGCAAGTGGAAACCGATAATTTTGTTCCACCTCACCTTCGGCAAAAAACGCAACGGCGAGTTGATGGGCTTGATACCTGCAATTACGCAGAAAGTGCTGACTCAGCAACTGGCGGAATTGGCGGAGGATGGGGTCGTTTCCCGAATATCCTATAACCAGGTGCCGCCGAAAGTCGAGTATGAGCTGACGGATTACGGCTGGAGCCTGAAGGAGATCCTTCATCTCATGTGCAGATGGGGCGATACGCATATTCAACGGGTGCATGGGGATCGGGCAAGGATTCTTGTCGGGGTGCCTCAAGAAGCGCAATAGAAACCGGCCGCGGATAGCAGGGAGCCGGTTTCATGTGTAAACCTGAATTAAGGAATGATCTTGCGTCGGCGGAAGTCCTCGAAGATGTTCATAAACATCTGTTCCGTATCTACAAATTCATGAAAGCCGAAACGTCGCGCCTTGGTGCCGTCTGCAAAAAAATCGTAATCCCAAGAGAACACAAAGTCGCCGAAACGCCAGGAAGAAACGTCCTTGTAGCTGTTTTTCATCAAGTCGTACTTCTCTACCATGGCGTTCCATAGGGGCTCCTTGTCCGCCATCGCCGTCTCGAGCGACATCGGCAGCGGCGGAGCCGTCTCGAGACCGAAGAACGATGCGATCTTCGGCCAAAGTTCATCCCATCTAAAAAGGTCGCCGTTGGTAATATTATAAGCCTGATTGGCGCAACGTTCATCGGTTGCCGCCCATACCGTCGCGCGAGCCAACAGTCCTGCGTCGGTCATCTCCAACAGGGAGCGATAAGCGCCGGGCTTTCCGGGGAAACGAAGCGAGAGGCCAAGCTCTTTGGACATGGCGGCATACATCGCGATCACCATCGCCAGGTTCATCGGATTTCCTAAGGCAAACCCGCAAACGACCGACGGACGAAGGGCCGACCAAGTCCACCCGCTGCCCGGCTGTCGTCGTTCGAGAAATTGTTGTTGGTCGATGTTGAACTCCGGAGGCATATGATGGGCGTCCGATTCTTTCGCCGGCGTTTTGAAGGGACCCAGATGTGCGCCATATACCTTGTATCCTTGCATGAGGCTAATATGCTTCAGGTTCGGGGCGATCGGCTCGATCGCGTTAACGACGTTCGCGAGCATAGCCAGGTTTGGCGGAACGAGTTCGGCCCATGTTGGACGATCCTGATAGGCAGCGTAGAAGATATGGGTAACTTCCGTAAGATGGCTCAGTTTTGCGCGAGTATCTTCTTCGTTAAGCAGATCGACCGCTACGTAACGAACTTGACCGCAGTCCTCTCCGCCGCGTCGGGACACGCCGATGATATTCCATTCGGGAAGCGTCGCGAGATAATCGATCAGATTCCGTCCGATAACTCCGTTGGCTCCCGCAACAAGAGCGGTTTTGCGAGATGGATGACTTATTGGGATCATATGATTTTTCTCCTTTCTTTTTCAGGATTATTGTGCGATGAAAGGAACAAATTGAGAAGTACGCACTTTGAACTCATATAGGAACTTGAAAGTAACATTTGGCAGCGGTGCGCGATAGCGGGAAGATAGATTCCGTCAGATTTAGTTTCGTAGAAACAACGAAGGAGCCGGCCATGGCAGCTCCGTTCGAATACATGTATCCTTAAGGAATTCAGGTCGTCGGGAAATTCCATATCCAACGATCCCCCGGAATCGGAGGAACATAGGAAGGTGCTCGGACATGCCGAGAAAGCCGTTACAGAAGTCTAGCTAACTGAAAAAGGAGTCCCGCCCATGTCCAAAACGATCGTCGATAAACTAAATCTGCGCAAACACAAAAAGGCAGCCGTACTGCACCGGCCGGAGGGAGAAGACCAGCTGGCGGAGTTGGAGTCGTACGATACGGAGCTGCAAGAGGCGCAGTACGATCTCATTTTCGCCTATACCCTCGATATGGAAGCATTACAGATTCTCGTGGGGGACGTCATCGAGAACGACCGTCTGCAGGCGGGCGGTTACTTGTACGCGGCGTACCCGAAGAAGGGGAACAACGTATACCCGACGTACATTCATCGCGACAGCTTGTTCGAGGGGGTAGGCGCGGACGAGGACGGGTACGTGGGATCGAGCGACTTGAAGTTCGCCCGGATGGTCGGCTTGGACGAGGTGTTTACGGTCGTCGGGTTCAAGCGGGAGCCGAAGGCGAAGCGGCGCCCGTCGACGAAGCCGAGTCAATCCGTAGACGATTATGAGGCCATGATTCCGGATGTGGAAAAGGATCTGCAAGACGACCCGTCGACCCTCGCCTTCTTCCAGTCGCTGACGCCGGGATATCGGAAGGATTGGGCTCGGTACGTCTATAGCGCCGTGCAGGAAGACACCCGGGCAAAACGGCGGGAAGAAATGAAGGACATCCTGAAGGCAGGCTTTAAGAGTTTGAACCTATATCGCAGAAGAGAGCCATAACACGGGAGGAATTCGCGTATGAAAACGGAGCGAGGATTGGAGCTGCTGGAGCGGGTGCGCGCGGTATGCGCGCCGCTGCCGGAGACGACGGAGTCGATCGACGGCTTCGGGCACACGGTATTCAAGGTGCGGGGCAAGACGTACGTTATGATGGGCGACGGCAGCGATCGGGAGGACGCCGTCAGCCTGTCGTTCAAGTCCGATAAGGAGCAACAGCGACTGCTGCTGCAGCAGGAGGGCAAATACGTCAAGACGCCCTACATCGGGCAGCACGGCTGGGTGTCGATCGATCCGAAGGGGGAGCCCGACTGGGACGAGCTGCCGGATCTGCTGCGGGAAGCCTATTTGAAGGCTGCGCCGAAAACGGCGGCGAAGCAAGCGTTGGAGATGTTCGGCAAGCAGCGATAACGAAGAGAAGCGTGATTCCCGATCGGAATGAACGCTTCTTTTTCGTCCCCAAACAACTATCGAATCGCGATCAGCGACACGGAGAGACAAAGCATCGCGAATGCATTCGCCGCCATGTAAGGCTTATGCTTCGCTCTGAATAGATGCGCGTGGATCGCGCCGAGCATCAGCGCCGCAAGAAGAATAGAGCGGCGAAAGCGTGATATACTCTTTCCAAAATCGTAGGTCAAAGGAGATATGCGGGATGCGCAGCGGCAATCCGGTATTGAACGATCGGGCATTCGAACGCGGAGGCAAGGCATACGGGCATGCGACAATGACGCTGGACGGTACGGTGAATAAGGCTTTCATTCTGTTAGTCATCCTGTCCGCGGGCGCGATGGTGACGTGGAACCGATATTTCGAGGGCCAAGAGGTGTTCCCGCTCGCGATCGGCAGCGCGATCGTCGGCCTCGTGCTGGCGTTGATTATCGCCTTCGCTCATCGAACCGCTCCGTTCCTTGCTCCGGTATACGCCGCGGCGGAGGGAATTTTCGTAGGCGGGTTGTCCGCGCATTACGAATCGTTGTACCGAGGCATTACGCTTCAGGCGGTGCTGCTGACGGTGGCGGTGTTCGTCGCGTTGCTGCTCGCGTACAAGACGAGGCTCATCCGGGCGACGCAAAATTTCAAGCTCGGCGTATTCGCCGCGACCGCGGGCATTTTCATTATGTATCTGCTCAGCTTCGTCCTCGGGCTTTTCGGCGTCGCCGTTCCTTTCCTCCACGAAAATGGTTGGGTCGGCATCGGCATATCGCTGTTCATCGTGGTCATCGCCGCTTTGAATCTTGTGTTGGACTTCGACTTTATCGAGTCGGGGGCGCGGAACGGCTTGCCGAAGCATATGGAATGGTACGGCGCCTTCGGGCTTGTCGTCACGCTGATCTGGTTGTACTTAGAAATCCTTCGCCTGCTCGCGAAGCTGCGCAGCCGGGATTGAGAGAAGCATATAATAATGCTCGGAATATTGTTTTCCGTGCGCAAGCATGCCGAAATTCAATTCCGTAGCCCAGGTTTGAATCGTTTCCGCATGAATGCGATGGACGAGCGGAGGACCGATCCGGCCCTCCGCCTCGGGGTCGAATTCCGAGATGAAAAGCTTTATGGGCTTTGCGTGTGTGATATTTCGGAGGTTCTTCAGGATTTGAAAAGGGTGTTCCGCATGATGAAGCACATCCGTAAGCATGACGACGTCGATGTCGTCGTTATCGACGTGTACTCGTTGTTCGGCATCGCCGATTCGGACGTCCACATGATGGATCGATTGGTTTTGCAGCTCCGCGATGAGATACGCCGCCGCGTCCTCCGATTTTTCGATCGCGATGATTTTGCCTTGTTCGCCGACGACTTTCGCATAGTGTACGGTAAAGACGCCCGGCCCGGGGCCGATATCCAACACCGTATCCCCGTTTTCGATACCCGCGGCTTCAATCCATTCATGAACCAACGGAAATCGAAGCAGCTGTCGGTTCTTTACCTTTTCCCACGAGGAGCCGCTTAAAGCTTTTCTAAATTCCATCCCGATCACCTACCATCCGAACGCGAGTAAGGTATACAAAACAAATCCCAAAGAAACAAGAATCGAAATAACATTGATCGTAATCACGATCTTATTCGTACAGTGATGTTTGATCAGGCGATAGGCCGTGAAGACGACGATGATCAGCGTCATGACGATCATCGACCTGCGCAGCCAAAGCATGTTTTGCATCGTTGACATTGTATTCGCGGCGTTGCCGAGTATGAATAAGACCGTCATATGGAGCCAATGGTGGGAGGAGGCGAGCGCGGAAAGCAGCATCGAAACGATCGGGGAAACGACGGGATGTTTGCTTTTGCTCATTTCGATTCGCCTCTTTCTTTTCGCAAAGCGTCGTTGAGTAATTGGAACGCCTCAAGAATCTTTCCATGGTCCGGTTCCGAAATGTGCTGCAATACTTGCCGGTAAAACGACACGGATTGCTCCCGTACCTTATGGAGCGCATTGGTTCCTCTCGGGGTCAGCGATAGGAGCACTTCCCGTCGGTTCTCCTTGTTCGGTTCGCGGTTCAGAAAGCCTTCTTTCACTAATTGGTCGACTAGGCGGCTTACGGATGAACGTTCTAATTGCACTCTTTCCGTTACCTCCGTCAGCGTCAATTTGTCGTGCTCAAGTTCTTGGAGCGCGATCACCTGCGAAACGGATAGAGGGAAGCCGCAGGGCGTCACGTTCTGTTCGAGAAACCCGAATAATCGAATAAAGCGTTGGATGGATAAACGAAGTTGCAAAATGTCTTGCGTTTCCATATATTCACTCTCCTATAACGTGTATCATACAACAGTTGTATGATACACACAATAGAGAAATGCAACTCGGTACAATCGTCGCAATTTCCTTAAGAGATACCTGACATGTAACGCTTTCTTTTCAGTCTACGGCCATGCTTCCGCGCTACATTATCGTTATAGCACGCTACGGGGCGCTGAGATATGATAAGGGAAACTGCAATAGACGATTTGAACGCCAATCGGATGCCGGACGGTGATGCGACTATGGATCGAAAACGACGAGTTCGGCTCGCGGTGTCGGCGATGCTGCTTCTTGTATTTATAGCCGCGTTCGTTCTGCCGTTCGTCGGCGCGCCGAGCGGCGCGGCTCAGCCTCGGGCGGTCGAAGGCGCGCTCGACCTAAGAGACTGGAGCTTCGAGCGGGACGGACCGATTCGATTGAACGGAAGCTGGGACTTCCGGTGGGACCGTCTGCTGACGGCTGAGGAATGGAACTATGCCGACGCGGCGCGGCCGGATCGGTTCGCGGAAGTGCCCGGCGAGTGGACCCGCCTCGGGTTGCCGGGGCGAGGGGTTGCGACCTACCGGCTGAAGGTGCTGACGACAGGGGATACCGGCTCGCTCGGCATCCATATCCCGGCGATCGCGCCGGCGTATCGAATGATCGTCGACGGACGGGTCATCGCGGAAGCGGGGCATGTTTCGGCCGACCGATCGCAGACGAAGTCCGCGTATGTGCCGCAGACCGTTCGCTTCGAGCCCTCGAACCGAGACTTCGATCTCATCCTTCAGGTCGCCAACGAGCTTTATCCGCGGGGCGGCATCTGGTTCGGCTTGACGTTAGGCACCGAAAAGCAGATGCTGAACGGCATCGAACGGGACCGCATCATCGATATGGCGGTATTCGGCGGCTGCGCGCTGCTCGGCTTGTATCAGATCGCCGTCTATTTGCTTCGACACAAGGAGCGCTCGACGCTCTATTTCGGCGTCTGCTGCTTGCTCGGGGCGATCCGCCAATGGGTCGTCGGCGGGATGTATATCGTCGACGTATTTCCGCAGACGGATATTCGGACGATCATTTTTCTGGAATATTTGACGTATTACGGCGGGGTGACGATGGCGCTGCTGTTCGTGCGCCGACTGTACCCGAAAGAGTTCTCCGCTCGGTTCGGGAAGCTGCTCGTCTGGGTCGGCTGCGTCTTTCTCGGTACGATCGCCGCGTTCCCGGCCGAGCTGTACACGGGCTGGATCGTTTACTTCAAGGCGACGTCGGTGCTCGCCCTGCTTTATATTCTCTACGGCTTCGGTTTGGCGTATTGGAGAGGCCGCGGCGGCGCGCTGCTGCAGCTGTCCGGTTGGCTCGTCTTCGTCGCGACGGCCATTCACGACATCGCATACAGCAACGGATACCTATTCTGGACCGATGTGCAGCTCGTACTGTACGGGTTCATTCTGCTCGTCTTCATCGAAGCGATGGAGCTCGCCCGGAGATTTTCGAATGCCTATCGAACGATCGAAACGATGACGGACGAATTGGTCGCCATGAACCGGCTCAAGGACGAGTTTCTGGCCAATACGTCGCATGAGCTGAAGACGCCGCTGCACGGCATCATGAACTTGTCCATGGCGTTGTCGGAAGGGAAAGCCGGGCCGTTAAACGCGGAGCAGCGGGAGCAACTGGACGTCGTCGTGTCGGTCGCTCGCCGCATGTCCAACCTGATCAACGACATTCTCGACCTGTCTTTGCTGAAAAACAAGGGGATCCAGCTTCAGCTGAAGCCTGTCGATCTCCGCGCCGTTCTCTCGGCGCAGCAGGACATTTTCCGCCATTATATCGGGGAGAAGCCGGTCTCGCTTCGGCTGGAGTGGCCGGAATCGCTCCCCTCCGTGATAGCCGACGAAAGCCGGCTGATCCAGATCCTGTACAATCTGATCGGCAACGCCATCAAATTTACGCCCGAGGGGGAAGTGATCGTTACCGCCCGAAGAGACGGAAACCGGCTGCGCGTCTCGATCATCGATACCGGCATCGGCATTCCGGAGGAGAAGCTGGGGGTCATTTTCGAAGCGTTCGAAAAGGCGGGGGGGCCGGCAGCGAACGAATACGGCGGGGTCGGACTCGGGCTCGGCATCGCGAAACGGCTCGTCGAGCTGCATGGCGGACAGATCGAAGTCGCTTCGGAAGCGGGCAGCGGCTCGACCTTCACGTTTACGATCCCGGTCGCGCTCGCCGGCGGCGCGGAAGAGAGCGAGACGGTTCGGGCGGAGGGACGCTTCGCTCCGGCTCAAACCGACGCGAAGCGCACCGGCAAGGAGATCGCCGCCGCCTCCGATCCGAACCCGGGCCGACGGAAGGCTGCGATATTGGCGGTCGACGACGACCCGGTCAACTTGCGGGTCGTGATGGCCGCATTGGCGGACGAGCCGTACGAAATCATGACCGCGAGCAGCGGCCGGGAAGCGTTGAGCGTCCTGGAGGGAGGCAGCGGGCACATCGGCCTCGTCATTCTGGACGTCATGATGCCCGGTCTTACGGGATACGAAACTTGCCGGGAAATTCGCCGGAAGTTCGCGCTTGCGGAGCTGCCGGTGCTGTTGACGACGGTACGAAGAGAACCCGAGGATCTCATGCTCGGCTTCGAGGCCGGCGCGAACGACTTCGTGACGAAGCCGTTCCATCCTCATGAGCTGAAAGCGAGGGCTCGCTCGCTTCTGGAAATGAAACGCTCCGCCGAGGAGGCGGTCCGTTCGGAGTTGGCGTTTCTGCAGGCGCAAATCAAGCCCCATTTTCTATATAACGCTTTGAATACGATCGTCTCGCTCTCCCTGGACGAACCGCAGACGACGCATGACCTGCTGCTTCATCTGAGCCGGTACCTCCGCGGCAGCTTCGACTTTAAGAACAGGGAGGGGCTGGTGCCGCTGCGCAAGGAATTGGAGCTGACGGAGGCGTATTTGCAAATCGAACAAGCGCGGTTCGGCGATCGGCTGCGCATTCGGTATGAAGTCGAGGAAGAGGCAAGCTTTCAAATTCCGCCGACGACGCTGCAGCCGCTGGTGGAAAATGCCGTAAGGCACGGAGCGACCCGCAACGAGGACGGCGGGACGGTGACGATCGCCGTCCGGATCCAAGAGGGAGAGGCCGTCGTCTCCGTCAGCGACGACGGACCGGGCATGCCGCTGCCGGCGCAGGCCGTCCTCTTGCAGGAACGCGAGGAAGCGGGAGGCGTCGGGCTGCGGAACATTCATCAGCGCCTGCTTCGGTTGTATGGGCGAGGGCTCGACGTCGAGAGCGCCGTCGGAGCGGGAACCGTCGTCTCGTTCCGCATTCCGTTGTACGCAGGGAAAGGAGGACGAGCATGATTCGCGTCATCGCCGTCGACGACGAGAAGCCCGCTTTGCGTAGATTAGGCAAGCTGCTGGAAGCGTTCGACCGCGTCGAGGTGTGCGGTTTGTACGACAGCCCTAAGAAGTTTCTGGAGTTCGCCCTCACGTCGCCGGAGTCGTTCGATCTGGCGCTGCTAGACATGGAGATGCCGGGACTTCACGGATTGGAGTTGGCCCGTCGGCTTCGAGGCATCCGTCCGGAAGTGAATATTGTTTTTATAACCGCGTACGAGGAATTCGCCCGCGACGCCTTCGACGTCGAGGCGCTCGATTACTTACTGAAGCCGATGACGGAGGAGCATCTGGCCCGAACGCTGAGCCGCTGCGAGAAGCGTATCGGCCATTCGGGTGCGGCCGAGGCGGCCGGCGCGCGCAGCGTGTCCGTCCGCAGCTTCGGACCTTTCTCCGTTATAACCGGGCAGGATGCGCCGATCCGGTTCCGCAATTCGAAGAGCAGGGAGCTGCTCGCTTACTTGCATGAACATGGGGGCAAACCGGTCGGCAAAGCCAGCATTATGGAGGAGCTGTGGCCCGGCGGCGACGAAGAGCGGTCGCAGGTCAATCTGCACACGACGGTGTATCAGTTGCGGAAGGATCTAGAGGCATTCGGGCTCGTCGACGTCATCGAACAAGCGAAGACGGCGGGCGGCAGCTACGGGCTTCGCTGGCCCGGCCCGATCGACGACGACGCGGCCGAGTTCGAGCTCGCCTTCCGGGAGTATCGGCGGACCTCGTCCCTGACGCCGGTGCTGCGGGCGATCCGGCTGTACGGCGACGGCTACTTGGCCGGCAGCGGCTACGGCTGGGCGGCCCCCCGCCAAGCGGAGCTGGAGATGAAATTTTCGGAATTGCTGGAGGCCATGATCGATGCTTACGTCCGATCGGGCAGGTACGACATCGCCCTCGGTCCGATGCAGAAGGCGGTTCGGCTGCAGCCGCTGGAGGAGCGGCTTCATGCGAAGATGATCGCGCTCCTGCTGCTTATGGGAAGGGAAGAAGACGCGAAGCGTTACGATGCGATGATCCAGGATCTGCTTGAGGAGAGGGAGTCCGACGAACCGTCCGTCTTGGACTTCTCCCGACTGTCCGCGAACCCTGCCTCTTATTTTTGATCCGTCCTCGCTAAGCAAAGCCGACCGAACCTGACATGGAGCGCTTTCTTTTCATTTTGCGGCGAGTTTCCTCCTGTATGCTCTAGAAGAGTCTACAGGAGGCTAAAGAAGCTGATAAATACGAAGGGGAATCGATCCGATGAAAGCTTTTTTCATTTCCAGCCAGATTTTGTACGTCTTGTGTTTGGCTCCCTGGTTTTTGATATGGGGAATCTCGTTTATGGGCTTCGACAGCGGCTTCAGCTGGTTCGCCGTCGCGCTGACGGGAGGCATTGGGTTGTACCCGATCGCGGTCATCGTCTGTTCGATCCTGGCCTGGAGGAATCGAATCAAGCGCAAACGCGCCGCCGTCATTTTCAATCTGGTTCCGATGCTTTGGATCGCCCTCGTCGTGGTTCCGGTCGTGGCGATCAATCTGTAAGGAAGGGCTCCGTCTCGGCTGAGGCGGGCTCTTTTTTTACGAAAAATCGGATAACCTTACATGAAGCGCTTACATTTCAGTGTGCGGTCATAGGGGTTTGTTACGATCGACAAGATCAATAGGTTTAGTAACGGAGGGACAATGATGAAGCTGGTTTGGAAAAGGATCCGAAAATACGCGTTGGCCGCCGTCGTCGCGCTTGGCGCCGGCTGCGGACTATTTCTGATCGGAACGGGCGATGCTTTCGCGGATGAAGTCATATGGGAACCGGTAGGCGGCGCCGGATTTTCAGCAGGCGAAGCCTATGATCCTTCGTTATTTGTGTATAACGGCACTCCCTACGTCGCTTATGTTGAAGGAAATGTCAACACGGTGACGGTGAAAAAGTATAACGGGAGCAGCTGGGAGACGGTAGGGAGCCCTATCATGCCTGCTTCTTGGGCTACTGCCGGATACACATCG
Source organism: Paenibacillus antri (assembly GCF_005765165.1). Classification (NCBI taxonomy): domain Bacteria; kingdom Bacillati; phylum Bacillota; class Bacilli; order Caryophanales; family Paenibacillaceae; genus Paenibacillus; species Paenibacillus antri. Next base: position 309,482 of record NZ_VCIW01000006.1, read on the forward strand.
GTGTATGTGTATAACGGGACACCTTACGTCGCTTACAGGGATGGATTTAATTCCAGTAAGGTTACCGTGCAATTGTTTAATGGAAGCAGCTGGGTACCGGTCGGCAGCGCCGGATTTTCGGCAAATTATTCTGAGTTTATTTCGCTATATGTGGATAACGGCACTCCTTATGTTTCATATAAGGATTATGGAAATGCAAGCAAGGCCTCGGTGATGAAATATAATGGAAGCAGCTGGGAAACCGTAGGAAGCGCCGGTTTTTCGGCAGGAGAAGTCTATGGCACATCGTTAAAGGTGGACAACGGGACCCCTTATGTCTCTTATCAGGATGTGGCAAATTCATCGAAAGCTACGGTAATGAAGTACAATGGAAGCAGCTGGGAGACGGTTGGAAGCGCCGGATTTACGCCGGGCCGGGCCGATTTTACTCCGCTATATATCGATGAGGGCATCCCTTACGTCGCTTATACGGATTTTTCGAACGGCAGGAAGGCCACTGTGCAGAAGTATAACGGCAGCGGCTGGGAGACGGTAGGCAGTGCCGGATTTTCGGCAAATTCAGCGGATTATCCATCATTGTTTGTTGATAATGGTACCCCTTATATAGCATTCAGGGATGGGGCAAATTCATTAAAAGCTACGGTAATGAAGTACAATGGAAGCGGTTGGGAAACGGTCGGGGCTCCCGGGTTTTCTGCAGGTGCGACCGAATTAGTATCTTTAGATGTTTACGACGGTATCCCTTATGTTCTATATAAGGATGCTGCAAACGGTTCTAAGGTTACCTTGATGAAGCTTAAGTTTACCGTTTCTTATGACGGCAACGGCAGTACCGGCGGGGCTGTACCGACAGACGGGAGCGGCTATGACAAAAATGCCAATGCTACGGTGCTGGGGAACAGCGGCAATCTGGCAAAGACGGGCTATACGTTCGCGGGATGGAATACGGCGGCGGACGGAAACGGGACGAGTTACGCCCCGGGAGACTCAGTCAACGTAGGCGCGACCGGTGTAAGGCTGTATGCGAAGTGGACGGTCAATAACTATGCGGTAACATACGACAGTAATGGCGCAACTTCCGGCGCTGCGCCGGCCGGGGGAAGCTACCCGTACAATTCCGTCATTACGCTTCCTGGCGCGGGAAGTATGGTCAGGACGGGATATACGTTCGCGGGATGGAATACGGCGGCGAACGGAAGCGGGACGAACTACGCGGCAGGGAGCACGTATACGATCGGTGCCGCTCCTGCGACATTATACGCCAAGTGGACGATCAACCAATACACGGTAACCTTCAATACCGACGGCGGATCGCCGGTCTCGAATCAGACGATCAATTACGGCGCCGCGGTTGCCCAGCCTGCGAACCCGACGAAGACAGGCCATACGTTCGCGGGGTGGTATACCGATGCCGGCTTAACGACGGCGTACAATTTCTCGACTCCGATCGGAGCCGCGAACTTCACGCTGTATGCGAAGTGGGACGTCAACAGCTATACGATTACCTACAACGGCAATGGGAATGAAAGCGGCAGCGTGCCTTCGAACGGCAGCCATAGCTATAATTCCTCCGTTACAGTGCCTGGCAACTCGGGCGCATTGGCGAAGACGGGATATTCGTTCGCAGGCTGGAACACGTCGGCGGACGGCAGCGGAACGAACTATGCCGAGTCGGCTTCGTTCACGATGGGCGCGGCGAATGTGACGTTGTACGCGAAGTGGACGATCAACAGCTACACGGTAACGTACGACGGCAACGGCGCGACGTCCGGCAGCGCGCCGTCGGGCGGCAGCCACGAGTATAATACCGTCGTCGCGGTGTCGGGGAACGCCGGAGGGTTGGCGAAGACGGGATACACGTTCGCGGGCTGGAATACGGAAGCGAACGGGAGCGGCACGGTCTATGATGCGTCGGATACGTTCCCGATCGGCGCGGCGGATGTCACGTTATACGCGCAGTGGACGATCAACAGCTACGAGTTGACGTACGACGGCAACGGCGAGACGTCCGGGAGCGCGCCGTCCAGGGGCGAATACGAGTTTGGATCGAGCGTGACGGTGCCGGGGAACGCCGGCGATTTAGCGAAGACGGGCCATACGTTCGCAGGCTGGAATACGGCGGCGAACGGCGGCGGCACGGATTATGCGGCGGGCTCAACGTATACGGTCGGAGCCTCGGACGCGACGCTGTATGCGAAGTGGACGGTGAACCAATATACGGTCAGCTTCGATAGCGGGGGCGGTACGCCGGTGTCGAATCAGCCGATCGACTATGGCAGCACGGCGACGGAGCCGGCAGCGCCGACGAAGACGGGATACACGTTCGCCGGGTGGTATACCGATGCGGACTTGACGGCGGCGTACGATTTCGCGTCGCCGATCGGAGCCGCAGACCTTACGTTGTATGCGAAGT